>CALYTB010000273.1 GCA_945486035.1 uncultured Clostridia bacterium | reverse complement strand
GCTGAGGAAAAATCCCTCGCCACCGGCTCTTGCCGAATTGTGCGGTGTTGCCTTAATTCTGAACTATTTCCTCTCCTTGCCCACATTCCCCGGGGCTCCGGATACAGGAATTTCCCGGTTATTTGACAGCTCCTTCTGTAGGGGGCGGTCATGACCGCCCCGCTCCGGTTGGATGCCTGAGGACTGCCGTTTTACGGAATCATTTCCGCTGTCAATCGCGTTCGCTGGGCGGTGCGGTCATGACCGCGCCCTGCAGATGGCGCTATTTCCTTCGGATTTCCAGAAAAACGCAAATCACACTTCAGCTTATCGGGTGAAAGCAGCGAGCCATCAGGCAAGGGCTTCCCGAGCTGCCGCCGTGGGAAGCCAATCCGCAGAAGAAAACAAAAGCGATACTGCATACAGGAGGACGCCATGGAAAAGAAGCAATGGTACAAAGACAAGGTATTTTATCAGATCTGGCCCCGGTCCTTTAAGGACGGAAACGGAGACGGCATGGGCGACCTGCTGGGTGTTGCCGAAAAGCTGGACTACATCAAATCCCTGGGCTGTGACGGCATCTGGTTCTCCCCGCTGTACCCCTCCCCCGGTGTGGACTGCGGCTATGACATTTCGGATTACTATGACATTGCCGGGGAATTCGGCGGCATGGAGGCCTTCCGAAAGGTATTGGACGGCGCCCATCAGCGGGGCATGAAGGTCATCATGGATCTGGTGGTTAACCACACCAGCACCGCCCATGAATGGTTCCAGAAGAGCCGCCGGCGCGTTGAGCCTTATACCGATTACTATATCTGGCGGCCGGCAAAGAAAAACGGGAAGCTTCCCAACAACTGGGATTCCCTCTTTGAAGGCAAGGCCTGGGCCTGGGATGAACTCCGGCAGGAATACTATATGCACCTGTTTGCCGTGGAGCAGGCGGACCTGAACATGGATAACCCCCTTGTAAGAGAAGAGGTCAAGAACATTCTGCGCTTCTGGCTGGATATGGGGGTGGACGGCTTCCGGGAGGATGTAATCACCTTCATTTCCAAGAAGGAGGGCCTGCCGGATGACCGACTTATGCCCGCGTCAAAGGGTATCCGCCACTACAATCACGGCCCGCGCCTGCATGAATACCTGGAGGAGTTCCACCGGGATGTGTTCAGCCGCTACGACTGCATGACCCTGGCGGAGGCCCCTATGATTACGCCGAAAAAGGCGCTGGAATACATTGACAAGGGCAACGCCCCCGTTCTGGACATGATGATCCAGTTCGATACCCAGGGTGCGGACTGCCTGTTTCTGGATTTTTACCATATGCCGTTCAGCCTTCGGAGATTAAAGCGGGCCTATTCCCGCTGGCAGAACGCTCTGGAGGGCCGGGGCTGGAATATGCTCTACATCGAAAATCACGACCATCCCAGAATGGTTTCCCGCTACGGCAGCGAGAAATACCGCGCCGAAAGCGCGAAGGCGCTGGCGGCATCCTATCTGTTCCTGAAGGGCACGCCCTTCGTCTATCAGGGCCAGGAAATCGGCATGAGCAACTGGTATCCCAAGGATCCCGAAATGTATGAGGATGTCCAGACCCGGTGGCAGTATTTCCATGTGGGCACCAAACTGTCCCCCGAAAAACGGCTGCGGCGGCTGTGGCACGGTTCCCGGGACTCCGCCAGAACCCCGGTGCAATGGAGCGCGGAAGAAAACGCCGGCTTCACCACCGGCACCCCCTGGTTCTATGTCAATGAGAATTATGTGGATGTGAATGTGGCATCTCAGGAGGAGGACCCCCATTCCGTCCTGAATTTCTACCGCAAGGCAATCGCGCTGCGAAAAGAGCTGTCCTGTGTCAAAGACGGAAATTACAGGGAGTATGGCAGGCTTTCCCCCTCCCTTTACACCTATTCCAGAGAGGATGCGCATCAGAAGCTTCTTGTGGTATGCTCCTTTACGGAAAAGGAAGTGCCCTTCAAAGCACCCAGAGGCTTTGAACTTGCGGATGCCCAGCTGATTTTGCGCAATTACGAGGCCGCCGATACCTCCGTTCTGAAACCCTACGAGCTGAGAGTCTACCTGTGGAAGAAATAACCGCCCTTAAGTTTTTCGGTCCAATGAAAAAACTTGTGTGATTTGCGTTTTTCTGAAAATCCGAAAGAAATACCGCACCGCCCGGCAAACGCAATTGACAGCGGAAATGATTCCGTATAACGGCAGTCCTCAGTCATCCAACCGGAGCGGGGCGGTCATGACCGCGCCCTACAGAAGCGAAGCGACAAACAACAATTGTGCTTATCGACTTAAGTCAGCAAGCCGATAAGCACAATTGTTGTTTGTAAAGATATGCTGTCATTGCGAGCCAGCGCGCACGCTGGCGTGGCAATCCCCCGGTTGAAAGGAACCAGGTAACGATTACCACCAGAAATCGCAACGTTTCCCCGCTCTGTAGGGCAATTGTCGATACATTTCCCCTCTAACCGGGGGATTGCCACACCAGTCTGCGGACTGGTTCGCAATGACAGGA
>CALYTB010000272.1 GCA_945486035.1 uncultured Clostridia bacterium | reverse complement strand
GCCATGAATGGCTCCCCTACAGCAAGGACGAAGTGCGTTTGAAAACTGTAAACAATAATTTGCCGCATACGCATTTGGGGAAAGCATCCCGAAGAGATACCTTAATTGTCAATTCGCCAACAAGTTTTCGGAGGTAACCATGAAATCCCTGTTCTCCTTCCTCGGCCCGGGGCGGGTCATCGCTCTGGGGATCTGCGCCGTGCTCGGCGTTCTGGCCGTGTATCTGAAATTCTTCATCCCGGGCTACAGCTTCTCGGCGCTTGTGTGCCTGTGTCTCATCGCGGTGATTCTGTTTTACGCCTTCTTCCCGCTGCTTGGGGTCCGCTTCCCCGGCTTTGTCCGGTGGACGGAACGCATTGTCACCGCTGTTTTGGTGCTGGGCGTACTGGTGGTGGGCATCACCGAGGGGCTGATTCTCCACGCAAGCTACGGCAGCCCCGAAAAAAACTGCCAATATATGGTGGTGCTGGGGGCCAAGGTTCGCGATGACGGCCCTTCCGTCTCCCTGTGGGATCGGATCTACGGCGCGAGAAATTATATGCTGGAGCATCCCCAGGTCATCGCCATCGTCTCCGGCGGCCAGGGCCCTGACGAGCCCATGACGGAGGCGGCGTGTATGTACGACGCACTGGTGGCCATGGGCATCTCCCCGGAGCGGATCTGGCTGGAGGACAAGGCAAGCTCCACCTGGGAGAATCTGAACTTCTCTCTAAACCTCATCGAAGAGAAAACCGGCACCCGGCCCACGGAGCTTGGGGTGCTTTCCAGCGAGTACCACCTGTTCCGGGCCAGCCTCTTTGCCAGGGCCTGCGATGTGGACTTTATCGGGATTCCCGCCAAAACCTCCCGGACCTCCCAGCTTGTGAACCACTTCCTGCGTGAGGCCGCCGGGGTCTGGCACTACATATTATTGGGAGGGCAATATGATTAACAAAGAATACGCAGACTTTTCCTGGGAGCAGACAGCGGCGCTTCTCGCCATCGACTCCCCCACAGGCTTTACGGATGCTGCCGCCCAATGGGTGAAGGCCTCCTTCGAAAGCCTGGGCTTTCCCGCATCCATCACCACCAAGGGCGGTGTGCTTGCCGATCTGGGCGGAAAGGACGATGCCGATGCCCTGCTGCTGGAGGCCCACACCGATACCCTGGGCGGCATGGTCCGGGAAATCAAAGGCACCGGCTGCCTGAAGCTGACAAATCTGGGCGGCATGGATGCCAACAACGCCGAGGCGGAAAATGTCCGGGTCCACACCCGCGGCGGCCGGGTCATCGAGGGCACCTGCCAGCTCCACGATCCCAGCATCCATGTCAACGGCAGCTACCGGGACACCAAGCGCACCTGGGATGCCATGGAGATTGTACTGGACGAGGATGTGAAAACCGCCGAGGATGCCAGAAACCTGGGCATCGAGGTGGGCGACATTGTCTGCTTTGACCCCCGCACCCGGCGCACCGCCTCCGGCTACCTCAAGAGCCGGTTCCTGGACGACAAGCTGAGCGTGGGCATCCTGCTGGGCTTTGCCAAATACCTCCGCGACACCGGCATCACCCCCGCCCGGAGGGTCTACGCCCACGTTACCGTGTACGAAGAGGTGGGCCACGGCGGTGCCGCCTCCGTTCCCCGGGGCGTGACGGAGGCCATCTCCGTGGACATGGGCTGCGTGGGCGATGGCCTTCAGTGCACCGAGCGGCAAGTCAGCATCTGCGCCAAGGACTCCGGCGGTCCCTACAGCTACGCGGTGGTAGGGGGGCTCATCGAAGCCGCGAAGAAAACCGGCGCGGACTACGCCGTGGATGTATACCCCCACTACGGCTCCGATGTGGAAGCCACCCTCAGCGCCGGCCACGACATCCGCCACGGCCTCATCGGCGCCGGTGTCTTCGCCAGCCACGGCTACGAACGCAGCCACATCGACGGTGTCTACAACACCCTGAAGCTCCTGACCGGCTACCTGGGCGTTGCGGAATAAAACGCAGACAGACAAATTGTTATTTGTAAAGATAAGCTGTCATTGCGAGCCAGCGCGACGGCTTCAGTGGCAATCCCCCCGTTGAATGGAACCAGGTAACGATTACCACCAAAAATCGCAATATTTCCCCGCTCTGTAGGGCAATCATCGAAACATTTCCCCTCTAACCGGGGGATTGCCACACCAGTCTGCGGACTGGTCTCGCAATGACGGGAAACTTGGAGACAGAGCGCCAAACACCAATTTGTCGCTCTGTTGGTACTGTATAAAAATACCGTGCGGCCTTGACCGCACGGTATTTTTATTACTTTGCCATTTTCCCGGCTTTCCGCTCTTCCTTGGTTTTGGCGAAGCGTTCCAGGGCGGGCACCAGAATCACGCAGATCAGGGCCGCGGTGAAGCCGCCGTTGTACAGGCAGTAGCCGCCGTGAAGGGCCGGGACCGAGGTGACCAGCACATAGTGCATCACCGCCGCCAGGAAACCAAAGCGCCAGCCGTACTTGTCGGCGATGGGGCTCAGGCCGTTGGCGTAGCACAGACC
>CALYTB010000271.1 GCA_945486035.1 uncultured Clostridia bacterium | reverse complement strand
TCAACTGTCAACTGTCAATTGTCAATTCGGCGAAGCCGTTCAAACACCAATTTATATTTGCGATTTCTCGTCCCAGATAATCAGGAGGTTCCCCTTTTCCACGGTGATCTCTGCCTCTTCCCCGGTGAAGTGGTTGCTGACACCCAGGGGGAAGGCGGGGGTCAGGCGGGCGTTTTCCAGGGGGTAGTACAGGCCCCGGAGGGTGACGTTTTCCGCATCGCCACCCAGGGCGAACACGCTGATATTCCCCCGCATTCCGGCGGGTAAGCGGAGGGTGTCGTTTTGGACCAGGGTCACCCGCTGGTGAAGGCCCACCAGGGTGCCCCGGGCGCCGTGCTCGGCCAGGTACAGAAGCATCTGGAAATTGGCCACCGTATGGTCAAGCCGGGGGCCGTCCAGACTGCCGTAGAACAGGA
This sequence comes from uncultured Clostridia bacterium, assembly GCA_945486035.1. Taxonomy (GTDB): domain Bacteria; phylum Bacillota; class Clostridia; order Oscillospirales; family Oscillospiraceae; genus Faecousia. Next base: position 2,116 of record CALYTB010000271.1, on the reverse strand, counting down.
ATTCCCGGAAGCCCAGGGAAAGGCCCCGTTTCGCTGCCAGCATGGCATCGGTATCGTCCTTTTCCACCGGGAACACCGAGGCTCCCTCCGGGATCTCCCCCAGGGAGTCGAAATCCCCCAGAATTTCATCGGGGACGATGCCCAAACGGCGGCAGTGGTCCAGTCCCCCATCTGCCGCGATCACATAGTCACCCGGCAAAAGCTCGGCGCCCTCACAAAGCGCCGCGCAGAAGATCACACATCGTTTCATTGCGGATTTCCTTTCCATATGGTCCCCCTACCCGGCAGACAGACAAATTGGTGTTTGAAGATTTCAAATGCACTTCGTCCTTACTGTAGGGGAGCCATTCATGGCTCCCGTGATGCAGTACGTTTTCGCCGAAACGCGGAGATAATCGGAACGTTTCACCGCCGGGAGGCATGAATGCCTCCCCTACAGTGTTTAACGTAGTGGTCTATAATCTTGACGTTCAAACACCAATTTCTCTGTCCGAACATTTTATGAAATCAGCCGGCAAGCGTTTTGCCTGCCGGCTGGTGATCAGCGGACGAAGGAGGTGCTCATGGTGGTGCTGTAGACTTCCCCGGGCAGCAGGATGGCGGCGGCGGGCTTGGCGTTCCAGTCGGAAGAACCGTTTTCGGGGCTCGGCAGGCTCTGCCAGGGCTCGATGCAGAGGAACTTCGGCATCCCAGGCTTGCTCCAGATCAGGGTGTAGGGGAAATCGGAAATGTCGCAGACCACGCCCCGGCCGGTGCCCTTCTCGTAGATGCCAAGGGTCTGGGAGCGGAGGTTCACCATGCAGTGGCTGTCATTGGCGAAGAGCTTCTCGTCAATGGGGATGGACTGAATGTTGGTGCCCAGGTAGTAGCAGTCCCCGTGGATCAGACCCTTGGGCTGGCAGCCCAGGCACAGAGGGGATTCCATCTCGGAAAACCGCAGCTCATAATCCGTGGCCTGATGCTTGCTGTCAAAGGGCAGGGCGAAGGCCGGGTGGAAGCCGATGCCGAAGGGAAGGCGCTCGTTGTCCAGGTTTTCCACGGACAGGGTGTGGTGCACCGTGTCATTTTCCAGGGTGAAGGTGGACTGGAGCCGGAACTCGTAGGGGAAGCGCTTCAGGGTTTCTTCGCTGCTGCAAAGCTCCAGGACGATGGTATCCTGGGTTTTGTCTACGAAGTCATGCTCCATGAGCCGGGCAAAGCCGTGCTGGCCGGATTCATAGCGGCCCCCCTTGGCCTCGATGATGCCCTCCACCACCTTGCCCGCGTGGGGGAACAGGATGGGGCTGTGGTAGCCCCAGACCGTGGGGTCTGCCTGCCACATATGCTCGACACCGTCACACTTGCGCAGGACGCTGACGATCTGCGCGCCGAAGGTGTCCACCGTCAAGCGGATGTACTCGTTTTCGATGGTATAGCGCATAAGGTTACCTCCAAATCAAGATGTTGGTTTTTCAGGAGACAGACAAATTGTTGTTTGTCGAAATAACGCTGTCATTGCGAGCCAGTGCTCACACTGGCGTGGCAATCCCCCCGTTAGAAGGGAAATGTATCGACAATTGCCCTACAGGACGGGGAACACTGCGATTTTTGGTGGTAATTGTTACCCGGTTCCATTCAACGGGGGGATTGCCACGACCAGTCTGCGGACTGGTCTCGCAATGACAGGAAGCTTTGACAAGCAGCGACAAACACCAATTTATCGCTTTCTGCTTTTCCACTGGGCAACTGCCATCTGGTCGCAGCGGTTGTTTTTGGCGTTTTCGGCGTGGCCTTTGACCCAGTGGCAGTGAATTTCATGGGTGTCCGCGAGAGCCAGGAGCTTTTCCCACAGGTCGGGGTTCAGGGCGGGGGTTTTGTCGGATTTCACCCAGCCCCGTGACTTCCAGCCTCTGGCCCAGCCCTTTTCCAGGGAATCGATGACGTATTTGCTGTCGGAGTACAGCTCCACGATGCAGGGCTCCCGGAGGGCGCTGAGGCCTTCAATCACGGCGGTGAGCTCCATTCGGTTGTTGGTGGTACTGCTCTCCCCGCCGGAGAGCTCCTTTTCGTGGCCGTTATATTCCAGAATGGCCCCCCAGCCCCCGGGGCCGGGGTTGCCGGAGCAGGCGCCGTCGGT
>CALYTB010000270.1 GCA_945486035.1 uncultured Clostridia bacterium | reverse complement strand
GCAGATTGGTGATTGCAATGCAGGTCTTACCGACCAGTTCTTCCGGCTCATAATATTCGTGAATACCACTCAAAATGACCCTATCTACGCCGGTTCCGTCGTCCAAAACGAACTTTAAGAGCTTTTTGGACTTCTTCACAGCTTCGCATTCCTTGACCTTTACGGCACGGAAATCACTCTTGGAGAAGGTGTCAAAATCGACCTGATCCTCAAACAAAGGCTCAATCTGAACATTGGAAAAATCAATTTTTTCTTCCACAACGGGAGCCGTCTGAGTAGCCTCCGCAGGAGCCGAAACTTCCTTGGAACCCTTCTTGTCGGAGTCCAACGGCTTCATTGTGGGGAAGAGGATGACCTCCCGGATGCTGTCGGCGCCGGTGAGCAGCATGACACAGCGGTCGATGCCGATGCCCATGCCGCCCGTGGGGGGCATGCCGTATTCCAGGGCGTTGAGGAAGTCCTCGTCCAGCATTTCGGCCTCGTCGTCGCCCCGCTCCCGCTGCTCCATCTGCTTTACAAAGCGGGCGCGCTGATCAATGGGGTCGTTCAGCTCGGAGTAGGCGTTGCCCATCTCGCTGTGGCAGATGAAAGCCTCGAACCGCTCGGTGAGCCGGGGGTCCTTGGGGCTCCGCTTGGTCAGGGGGGAGACTTCCACGGGGTACATGGTGATGAAGGTGGGCTGGATCAGATGCTCCTCCACCTTCTGATCGAAGCAGGCGTACAGGGCGTTGCCCCAGGTCTTTTCGGCGGCATCGCTGAGCTCCACGCCCTTGGCTTTGGCAGCAGCCACGGCCTCGGCATCCTCGGAGATGGCATCAAAATCGATGCCCACATATTCGCGGACGGCTTCCACCATGGTCATTCTGCGCCAGCCGGGGGCGAGATTCACTTTTTCGCCCATCCACTGCACCTCGTAGGTACCCAGGATTTCCTTGGCGGCGCCGGAGATAATGCCCTCGCAGATGTCCATCATGTCGTGGAAGTCGGCGTAGGCCTGGTACAGCTCCACGGAGGTGAACTCTGGGTTGTGCTTGGGGTCCATGCCCTCGTTGCGGAAGATGCGGCCGATCTCATACACCCGGTCCATGCCGCCCACGATCAGCCGCTTCAGGGGCAGCTCCGTGGCGATGCGCATATACATGTCGATGTCCAGGGTGTTGTGGTGGGTGACGAAGGGACGGGCCGCCGCGCCGCCGGCGATGGTGTTCAGCACCGGGGTCTCCACCTCGATGTAACCCATGCTGTCCAGGTAATTTCGCATGAACTTGATGAAACGGCTGCGGATGATGAAGTTCTGCTTCACCTCGGGATTCACGATCAGGTCAACATAACGCTGACGGAACCGGATCTCCTTGTCAGTCAGGCCGTGGTACTTTTCGGGCAGGGGGAGCAAGGACTTGCTCAGAAGGGTGACGGATCTGGCACGGATGGAGATTTCCTCGGTTTTGGTCTTGAAAACCTCGCCTTCCACCCCCACGATATCGCCGATATCATTCTTCTTGAAGCGGTTGTATTCCTCCTCGCCCATCTCGTCGATCTTCACGAAAAGCTGAATCCGTCCGGCGGTGTCCTGCAGATCACAGAACATGACCTTGCCCTGACCCCGCTTGCTCATGAGCCGGCCGGCAACCTTAACGGTCTTGCCCTCGAAGGCATCGTAATCGCCCTTGATGGCGGCGGAATTGGTGTCAAAATCAAACTTGGTGATCCGAAAGGGGTCCCGGCCCTCGGCCTGGAGGGCGGAGAGCTTATCGCGGCGGATTTGAGCCTGCTCGGACACAGGGATTTCTGCCTGGGGTACAAACTTTGCCATATCAGCCCTCCCGGGAGACACTCACGACCTTCATGGAGAAGGAACCGGCGGGGGCGTTGACGGTGAAGGTTTCGCCCGCGGCCTTGCCTACGATGGCCCGGCCGAAGGGGGAGTCGTCGGAGAGCTTGTGCTCCATGGGGTTGGCCTCCTGAGAGCCGGTGATCCGGTACTCGGTGCGAGCTCCCTTCTCGTCCTCCACCACCACGGTGCAGCCCAGGCCCACCCGGCCGGTGGCCTCGTTTTCGTCTTCGATGATGACGGCGTGGGACAGGATGTCCTCGATCTCGGCAATGCGGCCGTAGAGCTTGGCCTGCTCGTTCTTGGCGGCATCGTACTCGGAGTTTTCGGAAAGGTCGCCGTAGGAACGGGCTTCCGCGATCATGGCGGCGATTTCCCGCTCCCGGGTGGTCTTCAGGTAGTTGAGCTCCTTCTCCAGGTCGGCAAGCCGCAGGCTTGTAATCTTATATTCCTTAGCCATATTCAAAAATCCTTTCTCAGCTGAAAAATATCCATAGCTCCAAACATTATAGAGCAGTTTCCACCGGCAGTCAAGGAAATTTTGCGCGGATCGGGACGTTTCCCAAGAAAAACCCGCCTGCCAGGAGGATCAGCCTCCGGACAGGCGGGAAGAATGTGGAATTGACGATCCGGGTGTATCGATCAGGAACATCAGCGCGACAAATTGGTGTTTGTCGAATACTTGCTGTCATTGCGAGCCAGTGCGCACA
>CALYTB010000269.1 GCA_945486035.1 uncultured Clostridia bacterium | reverse complement strand
CCGCCAGCAGCAGGTCCTTCACGGTGACCAGGCCCGTGAGGGTCCGGTCCTTGGCCAGAACATAGCAGGTGTAGATGGTCTCCTTGTCCACGCCCTGCCGCCGGATGCGCAGGATCGCCTCCCCCACGGTCATGTTGGGCCGCAGGGACACATACTCCGTAGTCATGATGGAACCGGCGGAGTAATCCGGGTAGCGGAGAATCTGATTGATGGAGCTGCGCATCTCCGGGTCGGCGGCCTTCAGAATCCGCTTGACCACATTGGCGGGCATCTCCTCCACCAGGTCCGCCGCATCGTCCACATACAGCTCGTCCAGAACTTCCTTCAATTCGTTATCCGAGAAGCCCTGAATCAGCAGCTCCTGATCGTCGGGCTCCATTTCCACGAAGGTCTCCGCCGCCAGCTCCTTGGGCAGGAGCCGGAACAGCAGGGGGATCTGCTTTTCCTCCAGGCCCCGGAAGAGCCCCGCCACATCACTGGGGTTCATGGTCACGAGAATGTCCCGGAGCGTTGCGTATTTCTTCCCCTCCAGCATGGCCAGAAGGGCTTTTTCCACAATTTCAAATCGTTCTGCCATAAGTTACCTCCTAATTTGTAGATTAAGAGGCAATATAGGGGTCAGCTTCCCGCCGGAACCGGCGAGGACAAGCTACTTCGGCCCGGTATATTGCCACTGCCGCCAGATTCCATGGTGAAACCTCCTTACCCGCATAGTTACATCTATAATATCCCCATTTTTGCCGCTTGTCAACCTTGACGAACCCCCAGCCGGGAGATAAAATAAGAAAAACCAAACCAGGCAACAAATTGGTGTTTGAACGGCTTCGCCGAATTGACAATTGACAATTGACAGTTGACAATTATGCGCCGCAACCCTGTCTTTTTGAAAATATTGTCCTGTCATTTGACCACAATTATTATGTTTCGTGCATATCGGCTTAACTCAGCAAACCGATAAATTGTTGTTTGAAGATTTCAAATGCACTTCGTCCTTACTGTAGGGGAGCCATTCATGGCTCCCGTGACGCAGTACGTTTTCGCCGAAACGCGGAGATAATCGGAACGTTTCACCGCCGGGAGTGGTGCTCCGCGCAGCGAATCAGAATTACAATGATTGCCAGTGGCAATCATTCCATAATTCAAATGAATGCCTCCCCTACAGTGTTTAACGTAGTGGTCTATAATCTTGACGTTCAAACAACAATTTGTCAGGCAGCTGAGTAAAACCGATAAGCACATTATGTTTTATCCCGAAGGGATTCCTTAATTGTCAATTGTCAATTGTTAATTGTCAATTATAAACGCCAATTTCTCTCTCCATTTCCCATTCCCGGAGGTATTCCCATGATCCGTCCCGCTCTGGAATCCGATCTTCCTGCCATCCTCGCCATCTACGGCCCTTACATTCTTCATTCCACCGCCACCTTTGAATATGAGGTCCCCTCGCTTCCCGCCTTTACCGACCGATTCCGGGGCATCACCGCCCAATTTCCCTGGCTGGTGTGGGAGGAGGACGGGAAGGTGCTGGGCTACGCCTACGCCAGCGCCCCCTATACCCGCCCGGCCTACGCCTGGTGCGCCGAGCCCAGCGTGTACTTATGCCCCCAAGCCCGGGGCTCAGGCATCGGGGCCGCCCTCTACGCTGCGCTGGAAGCCATCCTTTTGAAACAGGGCTACCAGGTGCTCTACGCCCTCATCACCCAGGAAAACACCGCCTCCCTCCGCTTTCACGAAAAGGAAGGCTACCGGCAAATGGTGCTTTTTCCCGACTGCGGCTTCAAGTTTGGCCGCTGGCTGGGGCTCATTTGGATGGAAAAACGGCTGAAAGCTGTCGAAATCCCCACTTTCGCTCCCACTCCCTGGCCTTCCATTAGAAAGGATGCACAAAACTTCGCTAATATTTTAGATAATTTGTCCCTTTTCTAATCCAAAAAAATATGGTATGTTATGCGTGGAGAGGGATGCGCTGACCATCGAGCGCACAATCCGACAGATCATCCTATCATTTTACATAAGGAGCTGTGACCATGTATTTTCAAAAGAAACGCTGCATCGCCATGCTTCTGGCCGGTGGCCAGGGCAGCCGTCTGAAGGTCCTGACGGAGAAAACCGCCAAACCTGCCGTACCCTTCGGCGGCAAGTACCGGATCATCGACTTCCCGCTTAGCAACTGCGTCAACTCCGGCATCGACACCGTGGGCATTCTGACCCAGTATCAGCCCCTGGAGCTGAACGAGTATATCGGCAACGGCCAGCCCTGGGGCCTGAACAAGACCCACAGCTGCGCCCAGGTGCTGCCCCCCTACGAGCGCCATGACAAGAAGTCCGGCTGGTACAAGGGCACCGCCAACGCCATCTACCAGAACATCGACTTCATCGAGCGCTTTGACCCGGACTATGTGGTCATCCTCTCCGGCGACCACATCTACAAGATGGACTACGCCGATATGGTGGCCTACCATGAGGCCCACAACGCCTCCTGCACCATCGCCGTGCGGAACGTCCCCCTGGCCGAGGCCAGCCGCTTCGGCATCCTGAACACCAACCCCGACAACTCCATCTACGAGTTCGAGGAGAAGCCCAAGAAGC
>CALYTB010000268.1 GCA_945486035.1 uncultured Clostridia bacterium | reverse complement strand
AGGCCTACGGCGCGGAGCTGGTGCTGACAGAGGGCGCCAAGGGCATGAAGGGCGCCATCGCCAAGGCTGACGAGCTGGCGAAGGAAATCCCCAATAGCTTCATCCCCGGCCAGTTTGTGAATCCCGCCAACCCCGCCGTCCACCGGGCCACCACCGGCCCCGAAATCTGGGAGGACACCGACGGCAAGGTGGATTTCTTCGTGGCAGGCGTGGGCACCGGCGGCACCGTCACCGGCGTAGGCGAGTACCTGAAGAGCCAGAATCCCGAGGTCAAGGTGGTTGCCGTGGAGCCTGCCGGTTCCCCGGTGCTGAGCAAGGGCACCCCCGGCGCCCACAAGATTCAGGGCATCGGCGCAGGCTTTGTTCCCGCGGTTCTGAACACCGGTGTTTACGACGAAGTCATTCCCGTGGAGAATGAAGCCGCCTTTGCCACCGGCAAGAAGATCGGCAAGTCCGAGGGTGTGCTGGTGGGCATTTCCTCCGGCGCAGCCGTCTGGGCCGCCATCGAGCTGGCGAAGCGTCCGGAGAACAAGGGCAAGACCATTGTCGCCCTGCTGCCGGACACCGGTGACCGCTACCTCTCCACCCCACTTTTTGCGGATTAAGCCAACTGTCAGGGGCAGCTGCACAGCTGCCCCTCCGACTGTCGAAAATCCCCTTTGGGGCTTTTCGACAGGATTTTGCAGTCTGCCGCGCGCATAATTTGTTCGCCGTAAGCGAACAAATTCTACACTTGCAGCCTGAGAAGTATTTTCTGCCAGGTACACGCCCCGGCAGAAAATGGATTGAAATGGGTTTACCGCAGAAGCGGCAAATTTTGCGAAGCTTTTTTGACACACTGAGGGGCAGCTGCACAGCTGCCCCTGCTTTCTTGTGTACAGGGGGATCATACAATGGCAAGCGTTGTCGCAGTTTGCATCAGCGAACAAAAAGGAACACCCAAGCATGTGGTTTTGACTTATTCTGGCGTCTTTCTCCCATGAACCGTATTCTTGAAACAGACTTTCCCTGGTCAAACCCATAGGGACTTCCGATGATATCACCCGGAATTGCTCCGTACATTATCGTTTCCTTCCTTTGAAGTCCGCGTCAATTTTCTGTTTCCAGTTTGCTGCCAATGGGGCGCAGCGGCGCACCTGACGCACTGCCTCGCAGACCGATTCATAGACCGCTTCCGTGCCGATGCTGTCGGCATAGTAGTTGGCGGCGCAGTCGGCACGGATGCCAAACCGGGCCGCTTCCCGGGCCGCATCGATGTTGGCTCCCAGGAACAGGAACTCCCAGCCGTATTTCTCCCGCTGCCGCTCGATCATAGCCTTGACCTTGTCGTAGGTATAGCGGCGGCTGGCGTTCTCCAGCCCATCCGTGGTGATGACGAACAGGGTTTTCTCGGGACGATCTTCCTCCCGGGCGTACTTGTGGACATTGCCGATGTGGTGAATGGCTCCGCCCACGGCATCCAGCAGGGCGGTGCAGCCCCGGACATAGTATTCCTTTTCCGTCAGGGCGGGCACCCGGTCAAGGGAAACCCTGTCGTGGATGACCTCCGTTTCGTTGTCAAACAGCACCGTGGAAATGACCGCCTCTCCCGGTTCCCTTCTCTGCTTTTCCAGCATAGCGTTGAAGCCGCCGATGGTGTCCGCTTCCAGCCCCGCCATGGAGCCGCTGCGATCGAGGATAAATACCAGTTCCGTCAGATTCTTTTTCATATAGTTTTCCTCCTATACTGTGGTGTTTTTTGTTTACACCCATAGTATAGGAGGTTTTTTATACACTTTGGTCAACTGTCAGGGGACATTTTCTACCGAATGCTCCACAGGAAGCAGTCAATCTTCTTGATATCACTGATCCATGTATATCCGCGGAATGCGTTGTCGAATGTATCAAGACACACCATTGCATTATCTGTAGCTAGAAAACTTAAGTACCAGTTTTCGATTTCTTTGTAAAGCAGCACCGCATTGCGTAGTTGCTGTTCCTTGCTGCCGCCATCCAACTTCAGACCCAGGTTTTCCAGCACATAGCGATCCCAAATCGGTTTTTCTGGGCACAGGGTTGCAAGCATTTTGCTGGAAAACGATGCCTCAATGTTACCCGTTTTCTCATATAGGAATCGGAGGATGGATTCAAAGGTCGGCGAACCTTGCTTCATTTCCTCGAACAGGGAGTAGTATATCTTCCGCCAAGCCTCATTTCTGCGCACACGGTAAAATGCGTTAAATAAGTGCTGAAACTCTCTGTCCTCTGAGATATTCGTCGTTTTCGCCTTCTTCATAATCTCGGCATACCGATCAAGTCCCAAGCTGGAGGCGAGTCTCTTTTCCAAAACCTCAGCCGCATTGAATTGCAAATCTGTCATCATTATCCCCCCAGCAGGCTCTGGTCAAATTCAAACAGAGCCGCGTTGATATCAAACAGGTTATAATTCTTCTCCCGGATGAAGTACATGATAATCACGTCGAATTTGCTGCTGTTGGTCAAAGCATAACCCGCCCGGCCGATTAGATCGCGGGTCTGCTCCAGGTCAAGCTCCAATGCCAGCGCAAGGGCAATGGCGGTGGGCTTGGTGGGCTGATAGTGGGGATTGTTGCGGATTTTGG
>CALYTB010000267.1 GCA_945486035.1 uncultured Clostridia bacterium | reverse complement strand
CTCCCCTACAGTGTTATTCCAGCATTTTCAAAACAAATAGGTAAACACCAATTTACCGTGCCAATGATTTCAGTCTCAATACGCGGGGCTGGTCTGGGGGCGGCAGACGCGCGCACAGGTGTGTCTGCGCTTCAGCCGGCTCAGCCAGCCGGGCTTGCGGAAGTGGAAATCCGTCTGGATGCAGAACACCGGGTCCCGCAGCTCCGCCGCGCCGGCGTCCTCGGCCAGAACTCTGGGCATGCTCGCCTCATTGGCGTAAAGATGGTAATTCATAAGATACATGGTATCTTCTCCTTTCTATCATTCACTTCCCGTTGGGGGAAGGCGGCTTGTTTTTTACTTTTCGGGGGGATTATACCCTGAAACCACCGGGATTTCTAGATGCTTTCTTATCCTGAATTATGTCAATATTGATATAAGCTTATTTTGAATTGGTATATATTTCAAATTATAGACAATCTAATCACTTATTTTGACCTGTTTTTGGTTTATATTGACATACCCGGATTGTCAATATTGATAATTTTGGAATTGTGTGGTAAGCTTTCTTTATACAGAAGGGAGGATTTTTTATGGCGGCGCAAACCAATTCCCTTTCCCAAAACGAAACCCCCTCCGTCCCCATCTGGCACGAACGGGTGGAGGAGGTGGATCATCTTCCGGTGTATGTCTGCACGCCCAAGCGCACCATTGGCTGCAACCAGGGCAGCGTAAACCGCACCGATGGACTGACGGTATCCGTCCACTGGCACGAGTACGTAGAATTCCTCTGGCTTCAGGAGGGCCATATGACCGCCATTGTCCAGGCGGACTCCTACGAGTTGGAGCCCGGGGACCTGCTGGTCATCAACAGCGGGGAGCTCCACACCACCCGGATGAACAACCGTGTATCCTACTGCCCCTATGTGCTGATCCAGGTATCCGCCAAGCGCTTAAGTGAGTATTTCCCCAATCTGGAGCTTTTGCGGTTCTCCACCTTCCTGTGCCGGGAGGAAATTGAGCGCACTCCGGCCCTCCGCGATCCCCTCACCGCCATGCGGCAGCTGTTTGAGGAGCATGCGGAAGGGTATCAGCTGCTGTTCCGGGCCCGGTTCTTTGAATTCCTCCACGTCATGTACAAGCTCCACTCCACCCTGGCCCTGCGCCGGGGCGAGAACGCCACCGCCCGGGACTTAAACCGGATTATGGACATTGTGGCCTGGGCTCAGGCGAACTACCGGCAGAACCTGACCCTGGACGACGCGGCGGCCCACCTGAATATCTCCCGGGAGTATTTCTGCCGGATTTTCAAAAAGTACACCGGGCAGACCTTCCTGGACTACCTGTGTGTCATCCGCACCACCAAATTCTACGAGGAGCTCCGCTCCAGCGAGCTCAGCATCCCGGCCCTGATGGAGCAGTGCGGCCTAACCAATTACAAAACCTTCCTGCGCACCTTCCACGCCCTCTACGGCACCACCCCCCAGAAGATGCGCCAGACCACCCGCTGACAAAAAGAACCGGCGGCCTGGCCCGCGGCCAATGCGTTCCAGCCTCCCCGGATGACCATTGTTCATCCACTGGCCCCTCGACCGGCAGTGCCCGGAAAAATTTCCGATTCCCTCTTTACAAACGGACAAATCCTTGCTATAATATCCAAGCTGTATAGCAAATGCGCCGGTGGCTCAATGGATAGAGCATCGGATTCCGGTTCCGAGGGTTGGGGGTTCGAGTCCCTTCCGGCGTACCAAAAACGGGTTATCCCACAGGGGATGACCCGTTTTTGATATTAAATTCGTTCGGTTTTCGCCGCCATCGCAAAAAGCGGTCCTTCCGATGATGTCAAAAACGATGTCAACCTTCCCTGCCGGCGCGAACCCCGCCCGTCTCACCGTCCCCACCGCAGCCCGACAAATTGGTGTTTGGCGGTCTGTTTTGGAAATGTCGGAAAATCACTGTAGGGGAGCCATTCATGGCTCCCGGCGGTGAAATGTTTCGATATCCTCAGCATTTCGGCGAAAACGTACTGCGTCACGGGAGCCATGAATGGCTCCCCTACAGTAAGGACGAAGTGCTTTCGAAATGTTCAAACACCAATTTGCCAAGCCTCCGATGGATGGGGCGCTTAAGTCCGGGAATACTAACCGGGGAGGGATTGCCATGAAAACAAGAACCTGGCTGCTGCTTCTGTTTGCGCTGCTGGTCCTGAGTCTGGGGGGCGGAATGCTGCTGCTTACCGCCGGGCCCGAGGCCTCCCGGGCAGAAATCCGCAGCGACGGGATTGTGATTGCCACCGTGGACCTGAGGGTCGATCAGGAATTCACCGTCACAACCGCCTGGGGCGGGGAGAATGTGGTCACCGTCCGCTCCGGGGCCATTGCCGTGACGGAAGCCAACTGCCCCGACCACTACTGTATGCACCGGGGCTTTTGCAAAAGCGGAGGCAGCATCGTGTGCCTGCCCAACAAGCTGGTAATCTCCTTCCTGGGCGAATCGGATGTGGACTTTGCGGCGTGATTTTGCGAAATAACACTTGACAAATTCCGCCGCCTCCTATATAATACATCATGCGCCCGGACGATTAGCTCAGCTGGTAGAGCATGCGCTTGACGTGCGCAGGGTCAGCGGT
>CALYTB010000266.1 GCA_945486035.1 uncultured Clostridia bacterium | reverse complement strand
GAGCATGCGCTTGACGTGCGCAGGGTCAGCGGTTCGAGTCCGTTATCGTCCACCATATACAAACCGAACCTGTTCCTGTTGGGAGCAGGTTCGCTTTTTTATTTACTGCTTATCGACCTGACTCAGCAGTACGACAAATTGGTGTATGTAGATGTGCTCTCAAAAAACGCTGTCATTGCGAGCCAGTGCACACACTGGCGTGGCAATCCCCCGGTTAGAGGTATAATGTATCGACAATTGCCCTGTAGGACTGGGAAACACTACGTTTTTGGTGGTAATCGTTACCTGGTTCCATTCATCGGGGGGATTGCCACGCCAGTTTGCGAACTGGCTCGCAATGACAGCATATCTTTACAAACACCAATTTGTCGGGTTGCTGACTTAAGCCGATATGCACATTTTATTTTAAAGGGGCGCCTCTAAAAGCTACCCTTTTTGGTTTTGGACGAATCTTTTGCTCCAATAATGCGTTTCTAAAAACCCGCAATACACGTAGGGAACCTCTGAATAATTTGGCATGAGCTGGCGGCGAGAGATTTTCTCCAGCCGCAGACGATTTATTCAGAGGTTCCCTGGTTTATAGAAACTTATGTTGAAGTAAAAAAATCTCGTCCAAAACTCCAAAAGTAGTTTTTAGTGGTTGCCAAAGGATGGATGAGTTATGAAAACAATTCCACTTGGAGCCAGCGGGCTTTCCGTTCCCGCAATTGCCGTGGGCTGTATGCGCATCACGGGTCTTTCTGAGCAGGAGCTGGATCGGCATCTTCTGAACTGCATGGCAGAAGGTCTGAATTTCTTTGACCACGCGGATATCTACGGCGCGGGGAGATGCGAAGAGGTGTTTGCCGCCTCCGTGAAGCGTACCGGCCTGCGGCGGGAGGACATGTTCCTCCAGTCCAAATGCGGCATCCGTCCCGGCATGTACGATTTCTCCCGGGAGCATATCCTCTCCTCCGTGGACGGCATTCTAAAGCGGCTGGACACGGATTACCTGGACATGCTCCTGCTCCACCGCCCTGATGCCCTCATGGAGCCGGAGGAGGTGGCCGAGGCCTTCGACACCCTCGAACGCAGCGGCAAGGTCCGCTATTTCGGCGTTTCCAACCACCGGCCCACCCAGATTGAGCTGCTCAAGAAGTGTGTCCGTCAGCCGATTTGCGTGGATCAGCTCCAGTTCAGTCTGCCCGAATCCGGCATGGTATCCTCCGGCCTGGAGGTGAACATGACCACCCCCGGCGGCGCCGACCACGACGGCGCGGTGCTGGAATACTGCCGCCTGAAGGATATCACCGTTCAGGCCTGGTCCCCCTTCCAGTACGGCTTCTTCCAGGGCCCCTTCGTGGGCAACCGGGAGCAGTACCCCGAGCTGAACCAGCTCCTCGACGAGCTTGCGGAAGCCTACGCCGCAACCCCCACCGCCATCGCCGCCGCCTGGATCTTCCGGCACCCGGCAAAAATCCAGCTGATCGCCGGCACCACCAGCCCGGACCGGATGGCCCAGATCCTCCGGGGCAGCGAGCTCACCCTGACCCGGGAGGATTGGTACCGCCTGTACCTGGCCGCCGGTCACATTCTTCCCTAAATAGCCCGCCCCTTCCGCGCCGCGAATTGGCAATCCGTTTTGAAATACCGCTGCAGGGGAGCCATTCATGGCTCCCGGCGGTACAATGTTCAATAGCGCGCCATCTGTAGGGTGCGCTTAGAAAACGCTGTCATTGCGAGCCAGTTCGCAAACTGGCGTGGCAATCCCCCCGTCCTTCCACCATTTTTCGTTTTCGTGATGTGTTTACGCGTTGCTTTGAAAATGCCTAAAACACACTGTAGGGGAGCCATTCATTTGAATTATGGAATGATTGCCACTGGCAATCATTGTAATTCTGATTCGCTGCGCGTTTCACCACTCCCGGCGATAAAATGTTCCGATATCCTTAGCGTTTTGGCAAAAACGTACTGCCCCACGGGAGCCATGAATGGCTCCCCTACAGCAAGGACGAAGTGCGTTTGAAAGTGTCCACTTTAAAAAACGCTGTCATTGCGAGCCAGTGCTCACACTGGCGTGGCAATCCCCCCGATGAATGGAATCAGGTAACGATTACCACCAAAATCGCCACATTATCCTACTCTGTAGGGCAATCGTCGAAACATTTTACCTCTAACCGGGGGATTGCCACGACCAGTGTGCGCACTGGTCTCGCAATGACAGGTAATCTGGAGCCAGCCCGCGAAACGCCAATTTTCCGAGCAGCTGAGTAAAGCCGCTATGCACATAATATAAAGTAAGACCGCATCCGTTTGGATGCGGTCTTGTTGTGTTGGCATTATCTATCTTCCCGGCAAGTCGCCCTGCAAGTATTGTCGACGCGAATGAGCTTAACTTCTGTGTTCGGGATGGGAACAGGTGGACCCTCACCGCAATCAATACCAACTATGTGGATGGGTGTTACCCATCTTTGTATATGTCAAAGCGCGCCGCGCTCTAACAGCTTGTGAATTATAGCACCTTTTCGCTCTTGTGTCAATCCCTCGTTTTCTCACCGAAGCAAAGCCCAGAATGGAGCTTTGTATCATGCGCGAGGAGCTGGTGACCCGTACCGGATTCGAACCGATGTTAAAGGCGTG
>CALYTB010000265.1 GCA_945486035.1 uncultured Clostridia bacterium | reverse complement strand
CGGTAGAAGGAGCCCACGGCCTTGTAGCGGCAGATGACCTCCAGGCCCTTGCCGAAGACCTTGGCGGGGAGTACCTCCATGGTGGTGCTTCCCAGATCCGCGCTGACATAGTGGGTGCGGATGCCGGCGGCGTTGATCTTCTCAAAGAAGTAGATGGACATGCGCAGGTTCACATCGCCCACGCCCTCGATGGTCAGGCCCACGGAGTTCTCGCCGGGATCGAACACGCCGTCCTTGCCGGTGCAGTCGTCCTTGAACTTGAGCAGGTAGTTTCCGTTTTCCAGAGCGTAGACATTCTTGGTTTTGCCGGTGTAAACGAGCTTGCGGTTTTCCATGATAAAGTACCTCTTTCTAAAGTTATATGTTAATAGGTTGACTTGACGATGTGAGATAAATTGTTGTTTAGCGCCCCGAAAAAAAGCTGTCATTGCGAGGAAGCCGTGCGACATGGCAATCCCTTATGTTTTCCTCCTGTCATCCCGAGCGAGCGCAGCGAGTCGAGGGATCTGGCGTGTTCGTTCACATTTCAGCTTCGTTCAGTGCGTAGATCCTTCGACTCGCTGCGCTCGCTCAGGATGACAGCTTGGGTGGAAGGATGGGGGCTGGGCAGAAAATCCGGGGGATTGCCACACCAGCGTGCGCGCTGGTTCGCAATGACAGTTCTATTTTGGCGCTGTAAACAACAATTTATCTGACCTGGCTCAGGCGTTCAGCTCGGCTTGCAGGGCTGCGTCCTTCTGGAGGACCTTGGCGGCATCGGCCTTGCGCTTCGCATCCAGGCGGGCGGCCAGGGCACTGTCCTCTACCGCAAGAATCTGAGCGGACAACAAGGCGGCATTCACGCCTCCATCAATGGCCACGGTGGCAACGGGGATGCCGGAGGGCATCATCACGGTGGAGAGTAAGGCGTCAATGCCGTCTAAACAATTGGATTTGCAGGGAATGCCGATGACAGGAAGGGTGGTGTTTGCGGCGATGGCACCGGCCAGGTGGGCGGCCATGCCTGCCGCGGCAATCAGGACACCGAAGCCCTGCTCCCGGGCGGATGCGGCAAAATCCCGAGCTTCCTCGGGGGTGCGGTGGGCGGAATATACATGACATTCAAAAGGGATTTCCAGGGATCGCAGGGTGTCCATGGTCTTGCGCAGGATGGGAAGATCGCTGTCGCTGCCCATGACGATTCCGACTTTCTTCATGGTTTGCCTCCTTATAAAAAATACCAACAAAAAAAGGGCGCACTCACCCCTCATACGGTGTAAGTGTGCCCAGACGGTCGGCGAAAAAAGCCCCTTACTCCATGTGGTGCTCCACTAATCCGTCAGTCATAAGGGTTCGTTGGTTATGTGGGTATTATAGCACGGGACCGGCGGAACTTCAATTCGCAGAAAGACTATTTCTGTCAAAAAAAGGGGGGATTCCATGTGTATCTTGCCAAATCGATAAAAATTCCCCGAAAGCGTGGCGCTATCGGGGAATTTTATTCCGAATTCAGCCGAAAAGCCGCTGGGCAAGACCCCGGGAGCGAAGCAGGTAATACAGGGCGGTTCCCGGAATCAGCAGGACAACAGCCTCGCCGATGGCCACATACAGGGCGTTCAGGAAGAAGCCACCGCCGATGTAGACCGTCAGCTCCCAGCCAACCAAAATGGCGTTAAACAGGGCGGGCAGCAGCAGTCCCGGGAGGGGGAGGCTCCGAACGGTCATCTTGCGCAGAAGGTACATTCCCTGGCAGGCGAGGTAGGTGGCCAGGGTACCCACCAGGAAGTCCAGGGGCAATGTGGCAGAGTAGGTCAGGTTGAAGAGCAGGCAGCCCAGGGACAATCCAGGGATAGCCGCCGGGGTGAAGAAGGAGAGAACGCAAAGCGCCTCACTAAGCCGCATCTGGATGGCCCAGGTGGCGGAGCCGGGGAGAATCAGGTTCTGCAGGTGGGTTAAGACCGCGTAGAGTGCCGCGATGATGGCAGCGTGGGCAAGGAAACGGGTACGGTTGGACATGGGAAATCCCTCCTAACAAAAAATGGGCGCAGTACGCACCCATCCCAAGAAAAAAACGAGCGCAGAGCGCCCATCAAAAAATGGGTGCAAAGCACCCATCCAATTCCCTAGTTTTGTTTACCGACAGGATGGTCACGAACTGTCCTATGCAATTGAGGAGATTATAACAGGGCAGGGCAGAAAAGTCAAGGAGGGAAGATAAATTGTTGTTTAGCGCCCCGAAAAACGCTGTCATTGCGAGGAAGCCGTGCGACGTGGCAATCCCTTATGTTTTCCTCCTGTCATCCCGAGCGAGCGCAGCGAGTCGAGGGATCTGGCGTGTTCGTTCACATTTCAGCTTCGTTCCGTGCGTAGATCCTTCGACTCGCTGCGCTCGCTCAGGATGACAGCTTGGGTGGAAGGATGGGGGCTGGGCGGAAAATCCGGGGGATTGCCACACCAGTCTGCGGACTGGTTCGCAATGACAGGTAATCTAAAACAAGTGCTGTAAACACCAATTTATCCCGCAAAGAGAATCCGCTCCCTCGCATGGAGGGAGCGGCAGGGAGATTACGCCAGATAGATGGCCTTGCAGGCAAGCATGGTTTCGTAGCAGTCCAGCTTGGAAACCAGCTCCATGGGGGCGTGCATAC
>CALYTB010000264.1 GCA_945486035.1 uncultured Clostridia bacterium | reverse complement strand
TCAACTGTCAATTGTCAATTGTCAATTCGGCGAAGCCGCTAAACACCAATTTGTCGCTTTGGATTATAGAAACAGAAAGGAGATCGCCATGACATTGTCTTTTTCCGCGGCGGCGAAGGCGGAGGTCTGCAGGGTGGTGCCGCAGAATCACTGCTGCGCCCTGGCGGAATGCTTCGGCACTCTGCTGTACTGCAACAGCTTCCGTGGGGACGGCATTCGGATCATCACCGAGAGCCGAGAATTTGCCCAGCTGCTTCCCAAGCTCTTCCGGAAGGCGTTCTCCATGAGCTTTGACACCCTGCCGGAGGATACGGAGCGGAAGCTGGTGTTCCAGATCCGGTCGGAGCAGAAGCTGCGCACCATCATGGAGGCTTACGGCTTCAGCCGGGAGGACACCCTGGCGCTGCATGTGAATCTGCCGGTGGTGGAGGAGGAATGCTGCAAGGCCGCCTTCCTCCGGGGGGCCTTCCTGGCGGGGGGCAGTGTCACCGACCCCGGCAAGGGGTATCATCTGGAAATCACCACCACCCATCAGAGTGTCGCCCGGGAAACCTTCGCCCTGATGCGGGAGGTCATGGGCTTCTCCCCCAAAACCGCATCCCGGGGCGGTGGCCAGGTACTGTACCTGAAGCAGAGCGATCAGATTTCCGATTTTCTCACCTACATCGGCGCACAGGTAGCCGCCATGGGCATCATGGAGGCCAGGCTGGAGAAGGAACTGAACAACAAGGTCAACCGCCGCTGCAACTGTGACGATGCCAACACCTCCAAGGTGGTGGAGGCTGCCCAGGAGCAGCTGGCCGCCATTCGGAAGCTGCGTTCACAGGGCCTGCTGGAGAGCCTGCCCGGGAAGCTGCGCCAGGCCGCCGCCGCCCGGGAAGAGAATCCGGAGTCCGCCCTGACAGAGCTGGCGCAGATGATGGAGCCGCCCATCACCAAGAGCGCCATGAGCCACAGGCTGAAAAAGCTGGTGGAGCTTGCTGGGGAGGGGTCGCTATGAGCTTTGTGCATCTGCATGTGCATACGGAATACAGCCTCCTGGACGGCGCCTGCCGCATTGACGGCATGATGGACCGGGTAAAGGAATTGGGACAGACGGCGGTGGCTATCACCGACCACGGCGTGATGTACGGCTGCATCGATTTTTACAAGGCAGCCAAGGCCGCGGGGGTGAAGCCCATCATCGGCTGCGAGGTGTATGTGGCCCGCCGCCGGATGGAGGACCGGGTTCACGGGCTGGACAACGACCCCTATCATCTGGTGCTGCTGTGCAAGGACCGCACCGGGTACGAAAATCTGTGCAAGCTGGTTTCCGAGGCCTTTATCCGGGGCTTTTACGGCAAGCCCCGGGTGGACATAGAGCTGCTGCGGCAGCACCATGAGGGGCTCATCGCCCTGTCCGCCTGCCTGGCGGGCGCCATTCCTCAGCACCTCATGGACGAGGACTACGCCTCCGCCAAGGCCTACGCCCTGACGATGGCGGAAATTTTCGGGGAGGACAACTTCTACCTGGAGCTGCAGGATCACGGCATCGATGCCCAGCGGCCGGTGAATCAGGGGGTTCGCCGGATTGCCCGGGAAACGGGGCTGCCTCTGGTGGTGACCAACGATGCCCATTACCTGCGCCGGGAGGATGCCAAAATGCAGGATGTGCTGCTGTGCATCCAGACCGGCAAAACCGTGGACGATGCCAACCGGATGCGCTTCCAGGGGGACGAATTTTACCTCAAAAGCGAGGAGGAGCTGCGAAAGCTGTTCCCCGGTTGTGACGAGGCCTTTGAAAATACGGGAAAGATTGCCCAGCGGTGCAATCTGGAATTTACCTTCCACGAATATCATCTGCCCGCTTTCCCGGTGCCGGAGGGCTTTACCAACGAGGAATACTTCCGCAAGCTCTGCTTCGACGGCTTCCGGGAGCGGTATCCCAATCCCCCGGACAGCTACCGGGAGCGGCTGGAATACGAAATCTCCGTCATCAGTCGGATGGGGTATGTGAACTACTATCTGATTGTCTGGGACTTTATCCACTATGCCAAGGAGCAGGGAATCCCGGTGGGCCCGGGGCGTGGCTCCGGCGCGGCTTCCATCGCAGCCTACTGCATGCACATCACCGAAGTGGACCCCATGAAATATGGCCTGATTTTCGAGCGGTTCTTAAACCCGGAACGGGTGAGCATGCCGGATTTTGATACGGATTTCTGCCAGGAGCGCCGGGGCGAGGTCATCGAGTACGTCATGCGCAAGTATGGCGCGGATCACGTGGCACAGATTGCAACCTTCGGCACCATGGCCGCCCGGGGCGCCATCCGGGATGTGGGTCGGGCGCTGAACTTCTCCTTCGCGGAAACCGATGTGGTGGCCAAGCTGGTTCCCACCACGCCCCACATTACCCTGAAGGAGGCCCTGGAGGTTTCTCCCAAGCTGAAGGAGCTGTATGACGGCGATGAGCGGGTGCGCCAGCTCATCGACACCGCCCGGAGCCTGGAGGGGATGCCCCGCAACGCCTCCACCCACGCCGCCGGTGTGGTGATTACCGCCCAGCCGGTGTGCGATTATGTGCCGCTTTCCCGCAACGACGATACCATCGTCACCCAGTACACCATGACCACCATCGAGGAGCTGGGCCTTCTCAA
>CALYTB010000263.1 GCA_945486035.1 uncultured Clostridia bacterium | reverse complement strand
GCTCCCCTACAGCAAGGACGAAGTGCGTTTAAAAACTGTAAACAACAATTTATCTTCCTGCCCATACATGATTTTCCGCTGGCGGGAAATACTACAGCTGAAAAGGCGGTGGGTGTATGGAGCGATTCTGCTCGAAGACAGTGATAATTTCCGGCGCAGGTGCGATTGGTGCCCTGGCAGATTTGCAGCCCAGGCGGCTGTTTCTGGTGACGGACCCCTACTTTATGAAAAACGGCATGGCCCGGCAGGTGGCGGAGGCATCCGGAGCGGGGGAGTGTGAAATCTTCGATGGGGTGGAGCCGGACCCCACGGTGGATCTGGCGGCAAAGGGGACGGCCCGGCTCCGCGCCTTCGGGGCGGATACGGTGGTGGCTCTGGGAGGCGGCAGCGCCATGGACTGCGCCAAGGCCATGCGCTATTTTGCCAAGGGGAATCTCCGGCTGGTGGCCATTCCCACCACCTCCGGCTCCGGCTCCGAGGTGACGAATTTTGCCATACTGACCCATGACAAGATCAAGCACCCGTTGGTGGACGACCGGATTCAGCCGGATTACGCGATCCTGGACAGCGATCTGCTGCAGGAGCTCCCCAGAGGGCTGATCGCGGACGCGGGCTTTGATGTGCTGTCCCACGCGGTGGAGGCCTGCTGCGCGAAAAACGCGGGGGAGCTGTCCGGCATCTACGCCCGGGAGGCCTTCCGAAGTGCCTACGCCGCCCTGCCGGCTTCCTTCGCGGGGCGCAAGGAGGTGCGACTGAAGGTGCATCTGGCGGCCACCATGGCGGGGGTTGCCTTTTCCCAGGCGGGGCTGGGGCTGTGCCACGCCATTTCCCACAGTCTGGGGGGCATGTTCCATGTGCCCCATGGCAGGCTGAATGCCATATTGCTTCCGGCGGTCATTGGCTGCAACGCCCACGCGGCCACGAAGCAGTATGCCGAACTGGCCCGGGCTGCCGGGATGGGGGGCAGCGCGGATACCATCGCCCTGCGGAATCTGCGCAGCGGACTTGTGCGGCTGCGGCAGGAGCTGGAGCTGCCCCAGACTCTTTCTCAGGCGGGCATTCCCCCCAGGATGGTGTGGAGCCAGGTGGGGGCCATCGTATCGGGGGCTTTGGGTGACCCCTGCTGCGATTCCAACCCGGTGAAGCCGGACGATTTTCTGGTGCGGCGGATTCTGGAAGAGGTGACGGGCCGTGGCTGAGAGCTTGCTCAGTCTGGGGCTGGACGTGGGCACAACCTCTACGCAGATGGTGCTGTCCCGGCTTACCGTGGAGAACAAGGCCTCCCCCTTTGCTGTCCCCACCCTGGAGATTGTGGATCGGAAGGTAATCTACCGGAGCAGGGTGCACTTTACTCCGCTGATTCGCGATACGCTGGTGGACGGGGAGGCCTTGAAAGAGCTTTTGCGGCAGGAGTACCGGGCCGCGGGCATCCGGCCGGAGCAGGTGGACACCGGGGCGCTGATCATCACCGGAGAGACCAGCCGGAAGGAGAACGCCGCCGCTGCCGCCCGGGCTCTGGCGGAGTTTGCCGGGGAGTTTGTGGTGACCACCGCCGGGCCGGATTTGGAGAGCATTCTGGCCGCCAAGGGAGCCGGGGCGGTGGAGCTGTCTATGGAAACCTCCAAACCGGTGCTCCACATGGACATCGGCGGGGGCACTAGCAACCTGGCCCTGATCCGGCAGGGGGTGGTGGAGCGTACCGGGTGCCTGAATGTGGGCGGGCGGCTGATAAAACTGGACAAAATGGGCATGCTGACCTATGTATCCCCGGAGCTTGCGGGCATCTGTTCCATGAAGCCCGGGAGCTGCCCCGGGGAGGGGGAGCTGGAAGCTCTGGCGGAAACGCTGACCCAGGTTCTGGAAATGGCGGCGGGGCTGCGGGAGGTTACCCCCCTTCTGAAGCGGCTCATGACCCGGGAGGGTAGGGCATGGGTACCGCCGGGAGAGGAAGCGGTGATTTCCTTCTCCGGCGGGGTGGCTGACTGCATCGACCGGCAGCATTCCCCCACGGAGTTTGGCGACCTGGGGGTGTATCTGGGCCGGGCCATCCGGCAAAGCCGCCTGTGCCGGGGGGAGTACCGTCTGGGCCGGGAGACCATCCGGGCCACGGTCATCGGGGCGGGCTGCCACAGCACCCAGCTCAGCGGCAGCACGGTGTTTACGAAGAATGTGCGTTTTCCGCTGAAGGACCTTCCGGTGGCCCGGATCACTTACGCGGAGCAGGAGGGGGACCTGCCCGGGACGATCCGGGCACGCACCGCCCCCTTTGAGGGGGATGTCATCCTGGCTCTGCCGGGGTACACCTCCCCCAGCTATGGTCAGGTAACGCATCTGGCGGAGCAGATTGCGGATACGGTGCAGGGGCCGGTATACCTCTGCCTGGAGCAGGATATGGCCAAGGCTCTGGGCCAGGCCATTGCGGCGCGGCTGGAACCGGCGAGGCCCGTCCTGTGCCTGGATCGGGTAGCCCCCGGGGCGGACAGCTACCTGGACATCGGCGCCCCCCTGGGCCCCGCCCTGCCGGTGGTGGTGAAAACCCTGATTGTCGGGAACAGCTGACGGAAAACGCCGCTCCGGGAGGAGAAGATAAATTGTTGTTTACAACAATTGTTTCAAATTAGCTGTCATTGCGAACCAGT
>CALYTB010000262.1 GCA_945486035.1 uncultured Clostridia bacterium | reverse complement strand
CAGGAGCAATCCTGGGGCTAGATAGATGGCTGTCAAGACAGAACCCGGCTTACAGACCCGTGTCGCACAAAAGCACCGCTTAAATCTAAGCGGTGCTTTTCCTTTTGACAAAGAGTCATCCCATACCAGATGCAAACAGAACGATAAATTGGTGTTTGACGATTACGTACACACAGCGTTTTTGCTGTAGGGGAGCCATTCATGGCTCCCGGCGGTGAAATGTTCCGTTTTTACTCCGCATTGCGGCGAAAACGTACTGTGTCACGGGAGCCATGAATGGCTCCCCTACAGTAAAAACAAAGTGCGTTTGAAATGTTCAAGCACCAATTTGTCTGTTCTATAAAAACAAATCAGCTATTCTCAATCATCTGCTGTGCTTCCTTGGGCTCCGGGGCCGGGGCAAGGCCGGCTACGTCGGATACGGGCAAAGAAAACGCGATGCCCTTGGCCTTTTTCGCCATGCCCATCTCCTTATAGATGGCGTTCAGCACCCGGTCCCGGATGGAGCGCTCCACCACCATCATCAGGATTTCCTTATCCGCGTGGAGGGTAATGCCGAAGAAGGCCGCCGCGTCCTCCCGGACCACGCCCCGGGCATTCAGAATGGTGCCGCCCCGGACCCCCTGTTCCCGGGCCACCTCCATCACGTCCTCGGCAAAGCCGGAGTTCACAATGGCAAAAATCACCTCATGCTCGTTGGTTTTCATATTCCCTTTCCCTCCCCAATGCGGTTGTCACTCAAGAAACGGTACAGATTCACGCCGATGACACTGCTTACGGGCACGGCGAAGGATACACCCTTGCCCCCCCGGATGGCGCGGAATTTGTCCTCCAGGCAGTTCATAATCTCCTCCACCCGATCCTCCCGAACCACACTGAGGATCACCGCCTTGTGGGGCTCCAGACCAAGCAGGCTCGTCAGCTCGGAGCTGGCGGTGCCCTGGCCGGGCAGCACCAGCTGGCAATTCACGGAAAACTCACTGATTACATCCAGGTAAAATTCTCCCTTGGGCCGGTCCACCACTGTGAAGAGGAGCTTCAGTTTCTTGATGGCCGATTCGTTTACGGTGTTGTTCATAAGCTCCCCCCTTACAGAAAGTTGATGATCTGCTGATCGTCGGCATCCAGAATCCGGCGCATGGCCCGGCGCTCGCTGAGCTTCTCCGCCAGGATTCCCCGGAAGCCCAGCAGCTGAATGGTAATCAGCGGGGCCATGGCAACCAGGGCCACCACGCCAAAGGCATCCCGCAGCACCGCCTCCGGCCCCTGAACCCCCACGCAAACCCCCACAGCCAGGGGCAGGATGAAGCCCGAGGTCATGGGTCCGCTGGCCACGCCGCCGGAGTCAAAAGCGATGGCCGTATACACCGGAGGCACAAACAGCGACAGCGCCATGGCCAGAAAATACCCGGGAATCACATAGTACACCAGGGAAAAATCCGCGAGAATCCGCACCATGCTCAGGGCGATGGCAGACCCCACGCCCACGCACAGCCCCACCATCATGGAGCGCTTGGTGACCAGCCCGCCGGTGACCTCCTCCACCTGAGCGTTCAGAACATGGATGGCCGGCTCCGCCAGCACCACCAGAATGCCGATCAGCAGACCCATGCCAATGAGCAGCCCGGGGCTCTGCCGTGCCAGACTCTGCCCCAGCTTGTAACCCACGCTCATGAAGCCCACGTTCACCCCCGTGAGGAAAATCACCAGCCCCAGGAAGGTAAAGCCGATTCCCACGGCAATTTTCCGCAGCTTCCGGGCGGACAGCTTCAGCAGCAGTACCTGGCAGATCAGGAAGAATCCCGCGATCATGCCCAGGGCCACGGCCACCTCCCGGCAGGTGTGGGCGGCGGCGCGCAGGAAGGTACCGGCGATGTCTCCGCTGACACTGTAGTCCGGCACCGGGTAGGTAAGTTCTTTCCCGGAAAACAGGCCCATCACCAGCACCGCCAGCACCGGCCCCACGCTGCACAGGGAAACCAGGCCGAAGCTGTTCTCCTTGGAACGCCGGTCACCCAGGATGTTGGCAATGCCCACGCCCATGGCCATGATAAAGGGCACGGTGATCGGCCCGGTGGTCACACCTCCGGAATCGAAGGCCAGGGGCAGCAGATTCTCCCCGCCGCGAACCACCAGCAGCAGGGCCAGAGCGAACAGCAGCATATAAAAAAGCATGAGAATCTGGGAAAGGGATTTGCGGAAAACGATTTTCAGCACGCCTACCAGCAGAAAGGCTCCAACTCCCACGCCCACGGCGTAGATCAGTACGGTGCCGTTCATCACGGCGCTGACCTGTTTCGCCAGCACCTGCAAATCCGGCTCCGCCACGGTAATGAGCATTCCCAGCAGGAAGCACACCGCCAGCAGCAGCCCCAGCTTCCGTTTCCGGGAAAGCCCCGCGCCAAGATGGCTGCCCATGGGGGTCATGGCAAGATCCGCCCCCATACTGAACAGGCCGATGCCCACCACCAGCAGCACGGCGCTGACCGTAAAGGCGATCAGCTCCGCCTTTGTCAGCTCCAAAACAGGTGTCAGCGCCAGTATGTACACCAGCACCGTCACCGGCAGCGCCGATACCAGCGCCTCCCTGATTTTCTCCATCAGCTGCTTCAATGCTCATCACCTTTCCCGGACTTGTATTACGAATCAGAACGATAAATTGTTGTTTACAGTTTTTAAACGCACTTCGTCCTTGCTGTAGGGGA
>CALYTB010000261.1 GCA_945486035.1 uncultured Clostridia bacterium | reverse complement strand
ACACATCGAAGGTGCCGCCGCCCAGGTCGTAGACCATGATCTTCTGCTCGGACTCTTTGTCCAGGCCGTAGGCCAGGGCCGCGGCGGTGGGCTCATTGATGATCCGCTTCACGTCCAGGCCCGCGATCTTGCCGGCATCCTTGGTGGCCTGCCGCTGAGCGTCGCTAAAGTAGGCGGGCACGGTGATGACGGCCTCGGTGATGGTCTGGCCCAGGTAGCTTTCGGCATCCGCCTTCAGCTTCTGCAGAATCATGGCGCTGATCTCCTGGGGGGTGTAGCCCTTGCCGTCAATGGTCACATGGTAGTTTTCGCCCATGTGCCGCTTGATGGAGGAGACGGTGCGCTCGGAGTTGGTGACCGCCTGCCGCTTGGCAATCTGGCCCACCATCCGCTCGCCGGTCTTGGAGAAGGCCACCACGGAAGGTGTGGTACGGGCGCCCTCGGCGTTGGCGATGACAACGGGTTCGCCGCCTTCCAGGACGGCCACACAGGAATTGGTAGTACCAAGGTCGATACCGATAATCTTAGACATAATGTTTTCCTCCTAAATATATGAAAGATTAGATTTTACAATGTTAAATAATACTTGAAAAACTTCAAATTTTGTGTCATCCTGAGCAAGCGCAGCGCGTCGAAGGATCTACGCACTGAGTTTTCCTTAGCAGTAAACGAAATGCCAAGATCCCTCGACTCGCTTTGCTCGCTCGGGATGACAGCGTTTTTTAAGATTTAGTTGGCAACCTGCACCATGGCGAAGCGGACAACCTTCTCGCCAATCCTGAAGCCCTGCTGGAACACCTGGGCGATGACGTTTTCTCCCAGATTTTCGTCCTCGCAGTGCATCACCGCGTTGTGGAGGTTGGGGTCGAAAACATCGCCGGGCTTTCCGAAGATTTCCACGCCCAGGGAGGTGAGAATTTTCACCAGCTCCTGCATGGTCAGCTCCACGCCCTTTTTGTAGGCGGCATCCTGGGTTTCCTGATTCAATGCCCGGGACAGGTTATCGTAGACGGGAAGGATTTTTGCCACCGCATCGGCTTTGCCGCCCCCGTAGCTGGCCTCCTTCTCCTTGATGGTTCGCTTGCGGAAGTTGTCGTACTCGGCAGCCAGCCGCAGGTGGGCATCGTGCTCAGCATTGTATTTTGCCTCCCAGTCCACCGCGGGGGCTTCCGCGGGAGCTTCCGGGGTTTCGGGGGTTTCCTCGGCGGGGGTGACCTCCTCCGCCACTTCTTCCTTCACTTCTTCGTTCTGCTTTTCTTTCTTAGCCACGTTCAGGCCTCCCTTATTGGTATCAGTAGGGGCAGCTATCAGCCGCCCGCCAGCTTGCGCCGGCAAATGCGGTGCGTTCTATCGGAAACGCGCAATCAACCGGACATTTCGTGCGGATGCGATCCGCCCCTACGGTGCCGCTCTCAATTTTCTTCGTGTTTTCCTTCTTCCAGCTGGGGTTGTTCGGGTTTGGCGAACATCTTGCTCAGGCTCTCGGCGAAGTAGCTTAAGCGGGCGGTGACCTTGGCGTAGTCCATTCTCGTGGGGCCAACCACGCCGATCATGCCCTGCAAGCCATCGCCGATGTCAAACTTGGTCATGACCACGGAGGTGTCCTTCAGTTCGTCCGCCACGTTTTCCGGGCCCACCAGAACCTTGGTGCCGTTAGCGCCCTGCATCACGGCGGGGAGGTTGCTGAAGGCATCCTCGTCAATGGAGGACAGCACCCGCTGGGCTTTCTCCACATCCCGGTACTCGGGAAGACCCAAAAGCTTTGACTGTCCGGCCACGGATACGTTGGTGGCGGCCATTCCCCGCAGGGCCTCGGTGGTGAAGTCCACAATCACGGGCACCAGGTTGGCAGCGGCACCGGCGGAGCGCATCACCCGGTCCATAAGCTCCGGGGTGAATTCCTCCAGCACAAGGCCGGTCATGGCCGCGTTCAGCACGGCGCAGAGCACCTTCAGATCGCTTTCGGTAATGCTGATGGGCAGCTTAATCAGCTTGTTCACCACCTGGTCTCCCGACAGCATCAGCACCAGAATCACGCTGCCCCGGCCCGCCAGAATCAGGTCAAACCGGGTAACCGAGCCGCCCCCCTGCCGGGATGCGGCGGAGATGGCGGGAAGGTTGGTGGCCTGGGATACCAGCTTTGCCACATTCTCCACCATCTTGTCGATGCGCTGCATCTTCTCCTCAATGGCGGAGTTGATGGACTTGGTCTCGTCAATGGACAGCCGGTAGTCCAGCATCAGCTCATCCACATACAGCCGGTAGCCCGAGGCCGAAGGCACCCGGCCCGCGCTGGTGTGGGGCTGCTCCAGGTAGCCCAGGGTGGTCAGCTCCGCCATTTCGTTGCGGATGGTGGCGGAGGAATAGTTCATGTCCGGCAGCTCTGCCACGGCCTTGGAGCCCACAGGCTCGGCGGTGCGGATGTACAGATCCACCACGCTGCGAAGCACCTTCTTCTTGCGCTCGGAAAGCTCCATGAAATATCCTCCTTTCCTCGTTAGCACTCTTACTTCCTGAGTGCTAAGCAAACTATACCATCGAGTGCCAAACTTGTCAAGGGGTGGATTGTGAATGATTCATTAAATTTTCCCCGGAAGGGAAATCGAATGGACAATTATGGAGTCCCTTCGGGAAAAATGAAAAAGAAATCGTCAAATTGGTGTTTGAAAAATAATGCTGTCATTGCGAGCCAGTGCGCACACTGGCGT
>CALYTB010000260.1 GCA_945486035.1 uncultured Clostridia bacterium | reverse complement strand
TGGCGATTTTGTACGCATTGCGTTTTTGCTGTAGGGGAGCCATTCATGGCTCCCGGCGGTAAAATGTTCCGTTTTACTCCGCATTGCGGCGAAAACGTACTGCGTCACGGGAGCCATGAATGGCTCCCCTACAGTAAGAACGCAGTGTGTACAAAACCATCAAACACCAATATAGGCTATCGGCTTAGAACAGCATCCATGGAAACACCTCACGTTACTACCGTAGGGGCGGCTATCAGCCGCCCGAAAGGGCTCAATCATTGAGCGTTTCCGGTAAAACGGGGTGCTTTGGAAGCCGAAAGGTTTCGGGCGGCTGATAGCCGCCCCTACGGTGGCATCCCAGCAATCACTTGCTGGATGGTTTGCTGTTTTAACCCGATAACCTGAACACCAATTTATCGCTGCGCTGCCGCGGGGAAAGCCCGCTCCTGCCGGTTTGACAGGAGCGGGCTTTTGTAATCAGGTTTTCCGGATGAATTTTTCCTGGCATTTGGGGCAGGTGATGGAGATTTTCCCCTTGCCCCGGGGAACCCGCACGGTCTGGCGGCACTTGGGGCAGGCAAAGTAGCGGTTCTGCCGGTCCTTTACGCGGTCAAAAATAAGCAGGAATTTCCGATTCTCCTGGTAGCGCCGGTAGGTGTTCCGGGACAGGCTCCGGAAAATCGCCCAGATCATCAACCCGTAGCTCAGGGCCCACAGCACCAGGCTCACCACCGGGATGGGAAGCATGGCCGACAGCAGGCTTGCTGCCAGACCCGCGCACAGAATCACCATATTCAGTCTGTCCGTGCCGTAGCGGCCCCGCATAAAGCGGGCCAGCGCCCCGGCAGCCCTCGCCCCGAAGGAACGGAGCCATTGACCAAAACCATTCATAAATAATCACCTTTGCTGGGGGATGTGTCTTTTCCCGCTGAAGGCTTCAGCGTGGAGCGCCTTGCCTTCCCCTTTGGGGAAGGTGGCAGCCCGAAGGGCTGACGGAAGAGGTTTTACAGGGGTTGTTTTCGGAAAACGCAGGAAATATAGGAATGCGGAGGACCTCTCCCGACCTCGCTTCGCTCGGCCACCCTCCCCAAAGGGGAGGGCAAGCGGGTGATAAACAACAATTTGCCTTTGTCCCGTTCATAACGGACATGTCCTATTATATTGCGATTTGTGACGATTTCAACAGGGGGGGATGAAAGTTAACGGATTGTTTAAGAATATCTTAATTCGGTCCGTGCAAATAATTCCTCTTGGCGAATGGGTCGAAATGTGTTATACTGAATCGAAAGGGCGGAAAGGAGCTGAGGCCTTGAAAACAAAACTGCGTATTATTTTTAGACCGGAGGTAATCCTCGGACTGGTTGCCTTGGGAGCTTTTCTCCTGTTTGGAGTGCTTCTTTACCGGTGTGTGCCTCTCATGCTCTCGGACCGGCCCCGGATGGAAGCGCCCAGGGAGCCCGCCGGGCATACCGACGCGCCGGTGTCC
The DNA here is from genome assembly GCA_945486035.1 of uncultured Clostridia bacterium. Taxonomy (GTDB): domain Bacteria; phylum Bacillota; class Clostridia; order Oscillospirales; family Oscillospiraceae; genus Faecousia. Next base: position 1,264 of record CALYTB010000260.1, on the reverse strand, counting down.
CCTGAAGAGCTGCTGCAGGAGGTATCGGAGGAAACCACCGAGCCTACCATCCCGCCGGAGGTGAATCCGTATACCAAGCGGGATTTTCAGTATAACGCCGGCAACTATCTTCTGTGCACCAAGCAGTCCAGCTACCCCGGGGTGGACGTGTCCGCATTCCAGGGGGAGATCGACTGGGACAAGGTGGCTTCCTCAGGAATCCGGTTTGCCATCATCCGCCTGGGCTACCGGGGCTGGGGCAAGGCCGGAAAGCTGGTGGAGGACGAGTTCGCCAAGGCTAACCTGGAAGGCGCCCGGAAGGCGGGGCTTCAGGTGGGGGCCTACTTCTTCTCCCAGGCCCTGACCACCGAGGAGGTGGACCAGGAGATTGAGTTCATGCTGAACACCCTGGGGGATTTCACCCTGGATATGCCCATTGTGTTCGACTGGGAAATCCCGGTGCCCGAGGCCAGAACCGCGAACATGGATGCCCGGACCCTGACGGATTTGCAGAAGTATTTCGCCATCACCATGACCGAGAAGGGCCACGACCCCATGATCTACTTCAACTGGAACATCTCCCGGAATCTGCTGTATCTTCACGAGCTGGAGGACTACCCCTTCTGGCTGGCCCTGTACCAGGACCGGATGACCTACCCCTACCGGGTGGAGATGTGGCAGTACACCGACCGGGGCCAGGTCCCCGGCATCCAGGGGAATGTGGATGTCAATGTCTATATGCCATGAAAACACCCCCGAAGCCGCCGCTTCGGGGGTTTCCAATGCTCGTACAGTGTGACAAACTGGTGCTTGTCGATTTCGTACACACTGCGTTCTTACTGTAGGGGAGCCATTCATGGCTCCCGTGACACAGTACGTTTTCGCCGAAACGCTCAAATTATCGATACATTTCACCGCCGGGAGCCATGAATGGCTCCCCTACAGTGCTATTCCACCATTTCCGAAACATATCTACAAACACCAATTTCCCGGGCTTCTCAGTCAGCTCAGGAAATAGATGGTGCAGTTGCGTCTGCCGAACTGGATGCATTCGTCGTAGGTGGGGAAGTACAGATCGATCCGGTCCCGCTTGATGGCGCCGCCGCAGTCCTCGGCGACACTGAGGCCGTAGATGTAGCACCCGTCGTCGGACACGATGAACATTCTGGTGCCGTAGGGGATGTACCGGGGGTCCACGGCCACGGTGCCGACCCGGACGGTGGTGCCGGTGTAGGTGATCCGGTCGCAGCCCTCGTCGGTGTGGGTGTAGGCGGTGGCCCGGACC
>CALYTB010000259.1 GCA_945486035.1 uncultured Clostridia bacterium | reverse complement strand
CACCGCCGGGAGCCATGAATGGCTCCCCTACAGAGTAATTCCAGGATTTCCAAAATATCTCGACAAACAACAATTTACCTTTTCACCTATTCTTGGGCAATGACTCCTCCGGCGCGGGGGATTTCTATACGAAAAGAGGGAAATACAATGGAAAAAAGACGCTGCTACGGATGCATGGAGCTGACCGACCAGCCGGTATGTCCCCGGTGCGGAAGCGGGGCGGTGGAGAATTCCCCCCACCAGCTCCGGGCGGGCACGGTGCTGGCGGGTAGGTTCCTGGTGGGCAAGGCTCTTGGCCAGTCCTCCTCGGGGATTCTCTATCTGGGCCTGGACCAGACCCGGGGAGAGCCGGTGAACCTGCTGGAATACTACCCTGCCCAGGACGGAAGGCGAAACGGGAATCTGGTGGAGCCTGCCGGGGAGCAGGCTGCCGCCCGCTTCGCCCAGGGAAAGGCCTGGTTTGCCCGGGTCTCCCAGCTGCTTGCCGGGGAGCGGGAGCTGGCGGAGGTCTCCGGCTTCCGGGACGGCTTTGAGGCCAACGGCACCGCCTACCGGGTGGCGGAGCGGGTCCGGGGGACCTCCCTGGACCGGTATGTCCGACTGCGGGGCGGCGCCATCGGCGCGGAGGAAGCCCTTCGGATTCTGACCCCCGTTCTTCGGGCGGCAGCCGCTGGCCACCGGGCGGGCATGGCCCACGGCGGCATCCGCATGGACAGCATTGTTCTCGACCCCATGGGCGGCGCACGGCTCCAGGGCTTCGGGGAGGAGCCCGGGGCAAATCCCGGTGAGGATGTATTGGCACTGTGCCGGGTGATGCTTGGCTGCCTGATCCCGGAGGGGCAGAGCCTTTCCGCCTGCCCGGAGCATGTCCCGGGGCTGACACCCGGCCAGGAAGCCGCGCTGAGAAAGGGTCTCGCCTCCAGCCGGAAGGACCGGTTCGCTTCCGCCGGGGAGCTGTGCGGGGCGCTGCTGGGTACCCGGCCGGAGCCTGCGGCAGTCCCGGGCGGGTCGGCCCGGATGCCCGAAGCTCCCCGCAAGCCCGGGAAGAAGAAATGGGTCTGGGCCGTGGCAGCCGCCGCCCTGGCGGTGGTGCTGGGGATTTTGTTCTTCACGGTCCATATCTGGAAGGATGCCAGCTGCACCAAGCCCAAGACCTGTGTGCTCTGCGGAAAAACCCAGGGCTTTGCCCGGGGCCACAGCTGGCAGAGCGCCAATTGTGAAAAAGCAAAAACCTGCATCCGCTGCGCGATGACCGAGGGACAGCCCTTGGGGCACGAATGGCATGAGGCCACCTGCCTGTCGCCCGGAATCTGCGGCCGCTGCGGGAAAACCCAGGGAGATGCCCTGGGCCACAGCTGGGTTGAGGCCACCTGTACCGAACCCAGGACCTGCAGCCGCTGCGGCGAAACCGAGGGCAGCGCCCTGGGCCATGACTATCAGGCGGCCACCTACACAAGTCCCAGCACCTGCAGCCGCTGCGGCGAAACCCGGGGCAACGTCCGGGGCTACCACGAGACCCTTTCCGGCAGCTATGAGCGGTTCTACACCAATACGGTCAGCGGCTGGTGCCTGAAGCTGGACACGCCCATCCAGGGATGCCGGAAATTTACCCTGGTGGTGGAGATCACCTCCATTTCCTACGGCAGCCCGGAGGGTGTCTGGAAGGCGTTCTACCGCAACGGCAAGGGCGAGTGGATTGATCTGGGCAGCTTCACCCTGAGGGGCACCAGCTCCTCCGTCACCTTCACCTTTGACGACCCCGTGGACATCGACTCGGTGACCGCCACCATCACCGGCGGAGGCAGCTTCAGCTTCAACAAGAGCCTGGCCGTGAGGGATGTCTACGCGAAGGATTGACGGGAAGGCTCCCGGGGAGGGAAGAATCGGATGATTCCGCGGATTGACAGCCTGTCCCGTGTGGGGGGCAGGAAAACCAACGACGATACCGCTGCTGCCTGGCAGCGGGAGGACAGCGCCTGGGTCTATGTGGGCGACGGACTGGGGGCCTACGCCGGAGGAAAGCAGGCCTCCGAGGCTGCGGGGGAAGCCCTTATGGAGCTGTGCCGCCGGGGGAGTATGCTCTCCCGGATGGCCCAGGGGGCGGAAGCGGCGGATCAGGCCGTCAAGGCGGTGCAGCAGCGGACCGGAGGCGACATGAAGACCACCATGGTATTCCTGGCGGCGGAGGGGAACCGGGTCCGGTGGATGCATGTGGGAGATTCCCGGCTGTACCGCTTCCGGGACGGGAAGCTGCTGAGCCAGACCCAGGATCACAGCGTATCCCAGATGGCGGTGCGGATGGGGGAGATTACGCCTCAGCAGATCCGTTTCCACCCGGACCGCAGCCGGCTGCTCCGGGCCCTGGGCGCCGACAGATGCAAGCCCGAGATTTCCGGGGAGGAGGCCCTTCGGCAGGGGGACAGGTTTCTGCTGTGCACCGACGGGTTCTGGGAATATGTGACCGAGGAGGACATGGAGCGGACCCTGGTCCAGGCGGAAAGCCCGGAGGCCTGGCTGCGGGACATGGAGCGCATCCTGACCCGCCGCGCCCCCGGGGACTGCGACAACTACACCGCCGCGGCGGTATTCTGGGGCGAAGCGAAGCCCACCCTCCTGGCACGGCTGCGCAAAGCCATCGAAAGCAAAGAAAGCAAGCGGAAACGGCAGAGATAAATTGTTGTTTGTAAAGATATGCTGTCATTGCGAGCCAGTTCGCAAACTGGCGTGGCAATC
>CALYTB010000258.1 GCA_945486035.1 uncultured Clostridia bacterium | reverse complement strand
TCAACTGTCAATTGTCAATTGTCAATTCGGCGAAGCCGCTAAACAACAATTTATCCCTTTCCCATCCGCATCTCAGCCACCGTCCGGCTGGGGGTACAGCGGATTCCACAGATAGGATTCCCAGGCCAGGGCCTGGGGATATTTTTTTAGCCCGAAGGCCTCCCGGATACCGATACACATGGTTTTGAGCTTCTCCTGGAGGATGGGGCAGCGGAACAGCGCCTCGTTGCCCCCGGTCATGGCGCTTTCCAGAATTCTGGCCCGGTCCTCCTTGGGAAAGCTCATGGAGTACATATCCACAAAGGAACGGGAGTGCTCCTGCAGGAATTGGTAGTCCTGCCGCAGCCGGTTGGTTTCGTAGTCGTAGTCGTATTCAAAATCCCCGGGGTTCAGCTTGTCCCACTGGTCATAGGCGCTGCTTTTGCTGAGTACCCGGGTGTCCATGATGTGGCACAGCTCATGGTACAGCGCCCTTTCGCAGCCGGCGCCGATGGCCAGCACCACCCGGGCGCCGCTTCCCTGCCAGAACTGGATTCCGTCAGCAGAGCCCAGACTGCCCGCCGAAGCGGTGATGCTTCGCACCAGGCAGATGGTCAATTTCTCGCACAGTTCCGGAAAGAACCCCTGGGGATACCGCCCCAGCCAGCCGTCCAGCAGCTCCAGCTGCCGCCAGATCAGCTCTGCGCGGTATTCCGGCTCCAGCCGGTAGTCCCGGGGCGGCTCCGAAACCGCCTCCTCCCAGATCCGCACTTCGATGCCGCAGCGCTCCCCGATCTGCCGGGCATACGCTTCGCACCGGGCCAGGCCCTCCCGGTCCGGGTCTTCGGCCCGGGCGTATTTCCCCACAAAGCCGCCCTCCTGTCCGGTACTGTCCGGCTCCCAGCGGCAGATTCCGTCGCCGCCCGCTTCCGAATCGTAGAGGGCAAACCAGACAACCCCCTCCCGGGAGGCCGTGATGTACCAGGGATACCCCTCCCACGGAAGGGTCAGGCTTTTGCTGCGGGTCCCGGAGGAAAGATCATAATAGCGAAGGGTCATGGCGTGGGCATCGGCGGATTTGGCCATGGTCACCGCGGCATTTGCCAGCGGGGCAAACACGCAGTCCGTCCCCGGCTCCGGCAGCAGCAGCGCCCGGGGCTCCTCCCCCGGCACGCCGAATACCAGCGAGGGCGCGGCCCCGTTGGGAAAGCAGGCATAGTACCTCCCCTCCCCGCTCCACACCGCCAGATCCCCGGAGCCCTCATACAGCGCTTTCCCGGTGTCGGCATCGAAAAACAGGCTCCGCAGACCCCGGTTTTCCTCCACGCAGCTGCAGCGCACCACCGTATCGTCCAGCAGCAGCTCCCGCACCGTCAGCTCCGAAGCGGTAAGCTCCCGCACCACCCGGCGGATGCCGGTTTCCGTTTCCAGGCACCGCAGCTCGCTTGCGGTGCAGTAGTACAGCGCCTCCCCCGTCCTGGTGAGCAGGGGCGTTCCCACTGTGTCCTCCGGCACCGCCACCCGGCGCTTCTCCCGGAGCTGCTCATCCAGCACCACCACCGCAGCTGCCGCCCGGTCATAATAGGAAAGCCCCTCCGGGAACACCCGGAGCCCAAAATCCCCGGAGGAAAACCCATCCCCCAGCTCCCACCGGGTAAGCTCCGTCAGGTCCTCCCCGGCGTACTTGACCAGGGCGCAGCCCGCCTCCTGCCGGATCACGGCGAGGAGGGCATCCCCCATGGGGTACAAGCCGCAGCAGCTTCCCCCCTCCAGGGGATAAACGCGAAACGCGCCTCCGGCCGCCTGCTTCCAACTGCCCTCCGCCTCGGATAGGCGGGCCGGTTCCGCCGGAGCGGACCGGGCCGGGGCCGTGTCCGCTTCCGCCTGAGAGGAAGTTCGGGCACCGCAGCCGCACAGCAGCAAAAACAGCAGGATCAAAACCGGGGCGCGTCTCATCATTCACTGTCTCCTCGCCAGAGTGTAATCATCGCCCTGCCGATAGAAAGGACAGTGGCGGGAGGGGGAGTTCGTAATGCGCCAGACCTCGTCCTCGTCCAGGTCCATCATGCAGTAGAACTCTTCGTACTCCTCGTCATAATCATAATACCAACAGCTTTCACATTCTGTCGAATCCACGCATCAGCCCTCCAAAATTCGGAACAAAAATGCTCCGTCCTCATAAATCAGACAGCTGTGGCTGCCGTCCTTGGGGATGGACACGCTGCCCGGGTTCAAACAGCGGATGCCTCCATGCATTTCGTCCCGCTTCACATGGGTGTGGCCGGAGAGGAACACACTGCCCTTCGGCAGCGGCGGCAGATTTTCCGGGGATGCGTGATGACCGTGGGTCAGATAGAGGGTCTTTCCGTCCGCCATCAGCTGGGAAAAGTCCGCCATGCAGGGAAAGGGCAATACCATCTGATCCACCTCCGCCTCGCAGTTGCCCCGGACGGCGATGATCTTTTCCGCGTACCGGCTAAGCATGGGGATCACCTGCTTGGGGGCGTACTCCTCCGGCAGGTCGTTGCGGGGCCCGTGGTAGAGAAGATCCCCCAGAAGAATCAATTTGTCGGGATTCTCCCGCTCCACCAGCTCCATCAGCGCCCGGCACCACCGGGCACTGCCATGAATATCCGACGCAATTACCAATTTCATGAAAAACCCTCCTTATACGCTCCAAACCAAAACCTCTCTGAGCGACAAATTGGTGTTTGTAAAGATATGCTGTCATTGCGAGCCAGCGCGCACGCTGGCGTGGCAATCCCCCGG
>CALYTB010000257.1 GCA_945486035.1 uncultured Clostridia bacterium | reverse complement strand
TCAACTGTCAATTGTCAATTGTCAATTCGGCGAAGCCGCTAAACAACAATTTATTGCTCCGCTTACGCCCTCTGGGCTCTGCCCAGTTCCAGGCCTTTTTCGAAGGCTTGCCGGTTCAGGGGCAGCAGCTTGGGCTTGGAGGCCAGCTTGTGGGCGATGGTGTCCCACACCACGGCGGGGTCGATGACCTCGGTGTAGCCCACATACACCCCCAGCATAATCACGTTCAGCACCTTGGCATTGCCCAGCTCCAGGGCCAGCTCCGTAACCGGGGCTTTCACTACCGTCACATCGGTACGGGCAATCTCACCGGATACAATGGAGCTGTTGAGAAACAGTCTGCCGCCGGGTCTCAGGGTAGGCAGGAATTTTTGCAGGGAGGGGCCGTTCATGACAATCAGATCGTCCATCACATCCCCCAGGGGGGCGCCGATCTCCTCGTCGGAAATCACCACGAAGCAGTTGGCGGTACCGCCCCGCTGCTCCGCGCCGTAGGAGGGGAAGAAGGTCACATTTTTCTCCGTGGAATTGCAGGTGGCATCCGCCAGGAACTTGCCCAGGGACATAACGCCCTGCCCGCCGAAACCGGCTACGCAAAGATTGGTTTCCATCGCTTACGCCTCCTTGCTGCGGTCCCGATAGACCCCCAGGGGGTACTCCGGGAGCATGTTCTCTTCGATAAACTTCAGGCTGCCCAGGGCATCCAGGCCCCAGTTGGTAGGACAGCCGGTGACGACCTCCACCAGAGAGAAGCCCTTGCCCTCCAGCTGGTTCTGAAAAGCCTTCTTGATGGCGTTTTTGGTCTTGTTCACATTGGCAGGGGTGTTGCAGCTGGTGCGCTCCAGGTAATAGGGTGCCTCCAGCTGGTTGAGAATCTCGCACATGTGCATGGGATAGCCGTGCTCCTTGGCATTTCTGCCCTTGGGGGCGGTGGTAGCCTTCATGCCGATGAGGGTGGTGGGAGCCATCTGGCCGCCGGTCATGCCGTAGATGCCGTTGTTGATGAAGATCACGGAGATATTCTCCCCCCGGTTGGCGGCGGAGATGGACTCGGCCAGACCGATGGAGGCAAAGTCCCCGTCGCCCTGGTAGGTGTACACCAGAGAATCCGGGTTGGTGCGCTTGATGCCGGTGGCTACGGCGCAGGCACGGCCGTGGGGCGAGGTGATATTGTCATAGGCTATGTAGTCCATCTGCAATCCGCAGCAGCCGATGCCCAGGCAGCACACGGCCTTGTCCACAACATCCAGCTCCTCCAGCACCTCGCCGATGAGCTTGATTACGGTTCCGTGCATGCAGCCGGGACAATAGCCGGATACCTTATCGGCCTGAATGGTCTTGGTTCTGGTATAAATTTTCTCCATGGCTCAGCCCTCCACGATTCTTTTGGCTGCTTCAATGACGGCGCTGCGGCTCATGATGTTGCCGCCGGAGCACAGGCAGGTCTCGATGGGCGCACGGTCCTTCACGGCGGCCCGGACATCCTCCACAAACAGCGCGGGGATGGACATTTCGATGTCCAGAACTCCCTTGACCCTGGAATAGTCCACCCGGTCATAGGCATCCTGGGGGAAGGGATACACGGTGATGGGACGAATCAGTCCCGCCCGGATGCCCTGGGCCCGGAGCTGATTGACCGCGCTCCTGGCGATCCGGCCGCAGATGCCGTAGGCGGTGAGGATGACCTCGGCATCCTCTGTCCGATACTCCTCCACCATGGTCTCCCGCTTCCAGGATTCGTACATGGCGGCGGCATCCTCGTTGCACCGCTGCATCTTGGCCGTGGACCACTGGCCGGGCTCAATCCAGGCCCGATGGGGGTAGTCCAGCTTATGGCCCACGCAGGCCCAGGACCGCTTGGAGGCCTTGATGGCCGCAACCTCTTCCTCGGTTTTGGCTTCCGGCAGCTCCACCGGCTCCATCATGGTGCCGATGACGCCGTCCGCCAGAATCAGCACCGGGGTCCGATCCCGGTCCGCCCAATCAAAGGCCTTGAAGGTCAGATCCACCGCCTCCTGCACCGTGGCGGGAGCCAGCACCGGCATCCGGAAGCCGCCGTTTCCGCTGGCCTTGGTGGCCTGGAGGTAATCCTGCTGGGCAGGCTGGATAGAGCCAACGCCGGGGCCGCCCCGGGCAAAGTTGGCGTAAACCATGGGAATCCGGGCAGCGGCGCAGTAGCTGATGCCCTCGCTCTTCAGGGAGATTCCGGGGGAGGAGGAGGAGGTCATGGACCGGGTGCCGCCGGAGGCAGCGCCGTAGACCATGCTGATGGAAGCGACTTCGCTCTCGCCCTGGAGGAATACGCCGCCCACCTCGGGGAGCCTGCGGGACATGTACTCGGGAACCTCATTCTGAGGGGTGATGGGATACCCGGCAAAGAACCGGCATCCGGCACGAACCGCCGCCTCGGCAATGGCTTCCGTGCCCTTCATAAATACTCTGGCCATGTGCTTGCCTCCTTAGCGATAAACGTCGATTGCCCCGTCGGGGCAGATTTTGCCGCAGATTGCGCAGCCGATGCAAGCGTCCGGGTTGGCGGGGTACACATACTCGTAGCCCTTGGAGTTTACCTCCTTGCCCACCGCCAGCACCCCCTTGGGACAGTACCTGACGCAGTAGCCGCAGCTTTTGCACCGCTCCTTGATGATTTCCACCTTACCTTGTGCCATAATGTTCGCTCCTTTTATTTATGGGCCTTTCGGCTTTGTTCATCGGTTCCACAAATTGGTGTTTAGCGGCTTCGCCGAATTGACAATTGACAATTGACAGTTGAC
>CALYTB010000256.1 GCA_945486035.1 uncultured Clostridia bacterium | reverse complement strand
ACTGTCAATTGTCAATTGTCAATTCGGCGAAGCCGCTAAACAACAATTTACCTGAGTGTCATCGGGCAAAAGGAGGAATTCCATGGATCGTTTTGAAACCTTTTCCCTGGCGCTGTTCAGCATTTCCCGGTGCTGGAGCAGAATTGCCGGGGAGGAGATGAAGCGCTACGGCCTGAAGGGGGCCCATGCGTTCTACCTCGTCACCATTCTCCGCCGGGACGGGGAGCTGACCGCCGCCAAAGTGTCCGAGCTGTGCGGCCGGGACAAGGCGGATATCTCCCGGGCCGTCTCTGCCATGGAGTCCCTGGGCCTGCTTACCCGGGAAGGGGACAACCCCTATCGGGCCCGGCTGAAGCTCACCGAAACCGGCACCGCCGCCGCTCTCAGCATCCGGGAAACCGCTGCCAGCATCGTAGACCGGGTGGGCAGCGACCTGACACCGGAAAAACGGGAAATTTTCTACGAGGCCCTGGCCATCGTATCCGCCAATCTGGAAGAATACTGCGAGAAAGGGTTCTGACATTATGAACGTAAATCTCATCATCGACTCCACCACCGATCTTAACCCCCAGCTGCAGGAGCAATTCACCGTCGTCCCCCTCACCGTCCACTTTGGGGATCAGGAGTACATCGACGGTGTCACCATCTCTCACCGGCAATTCTACGAAAAGCTGGTGGAGAGCGACATGCTTCCCTCCACCAGCCAGGCAACCCCCGCTGCCTTTGCGGATGTATTTGAGGAAGTGGCCCGCCGGGGCGAAACCGCCGTAGTGCTCACCCTGGCCTCTCAGCTCTCCGGCACCTACCAGAGCGCCATGATTGCGGCATCGGACTATCCGGGCCGTATCTTCGTGGTGGACGGCACCAGTGTGGCCATCGGCACCGGCATTCTGGCGGAGCTGGCCCTGAGGCTTCGGGAGCAGGGGCTCACCGCGGAAGAAATCGCGGGACGGCTGGAGGAGGAAAAGGAGAAAATCCATGTGGTCGCCCTTCTGGACACCCTGGAATACCTGAAGCGGGGCGGCAGAATCTCCGCCACTGTGGCCTTCGCCGGAGGCCTGCTCTCCATCAAACCGGTCATCGCCGTGAAGGACGGGGTCATCCAGATGCTGGGCAAAGCCCGAGGCTCCAGGCAGGGCAATAACCTGCTGGTGCAGCAGATCGAAAAGGCCGGCGGTGTGGACTTTGACAAACCGGTCCTTCTGGGCTTCTCAGGCCTCAGCGATGCCCTTCTGACAAAATACATTGAGGACAGCCGTGATCTCTGGGAGAACGGAACCGAAAGCCTCGTCACCACCTCCATCGGCAGCGTGGTGGGCACCCACGCCGGTCCCGGTGCCATCGCCGTTGCCTTCTTCCGCAAGGGCTGAGCATCGGGAAGCTCTTGACTTTTCCGTCCCGTATGGTACAATTTTCCCAGAGGCTTCCGGGTACGGATTCCACGCTGGGAGCTCCACAGAAAAAGGGAGGTAATTATTATGGCATTTTGTAGAAACTGCGGAAACGAAATCGATGACCGCTCGGTGGTCTGTCCCCACTGCGGGGTTGCCCAGAACAATGCCCCTGCCGTCCAGGACAACGGCGGCTTCGGCTGGGGTCTGCTGGGCTGCTGCATCCCCCTGGTGGGTCTGATCCTGTTCCTGGTCTGGAAGGACCAGAAGCCCAAGACCGCAAAGGCTGCCGGAATCGGCGCGCTGGTCAGTGTCGGCATCTCGGTTGTGTGCTATGTGCTGTCCATGGTGCTGGGCATCGCGGCGGGTTTGATGTAAGCGCTTGACCGCATGGCTATATAAGTGGCTGCCCATTTTCTTTGGCTGCCACTGCAGGGATGACCGCTCCTTTCACTGTCACGGCAAAAAGTTTCCCATCTGTGCCCGTTGTACGGGGGAGCTTTTGGGAATCGCGGTGTGCCTGCTCACCTGTTTTTTCTACCTGCCCCCCGTATGGCTTGCCGCTGCCGCGATGGTTCCCATGGTGACGGACGGTGCCGTACAGCTGTTAACCCGCTACGAAAGCACCAATCCGCGCAGGGTGGTGACTGGGTTTTTCTTCGGCTACGCCCTTTGTGCCCTGTTTCTGCTGCTCAACATTTCAGGCTTTCGCTTCGGCTACAGTCTGGTTATGTAACAGTCCACCCCGGCAGAACCTGTCCGGGGTGGTTTTCCATACCGCCTTCCGCCTCCGGGCGGAGCAAATAACGGAAAGGAGTTTCCTATGAGTTTTCTTGAAATCGCCCAGACCCGCCAGTCCTGCCGGGGCTATGATGAAACCCGGCCCATTGAGCCGGAAAAGCTGAATGCTATTCTGGAAGCCGCAAGACTTGCTCCCTCCGCCTGCAACGGCCAGCCCTACCACATCACCCTCTGCCGGGGCGAAACCGCCAAGGCCGTGGCCGCCGCTGTTTCCGGCATGGGCATGAACAAATTCGCCGTCCAGGCCCCCGTTCTGGCGGTAATCTCGGAGATGCCCTATGTAAAATCCGCCGCCCTGGGCTCCCGGCTGAAGGGCATCGACTACCGTTCCATCGACATCGGCATCCTGGCCGCCTACCTGACAGCGGAGGCCGCCGCCCAGGGGCTCGGCAGCTGCATTCTGGGTTGGCTGGACAGCGATAAAATCTGCTCCATCTGCGGTCTTTCCGGCCCCGTCCGCCTGGTAATCACCCTAGGCTACCCCAAAGAAGGCGAAGTCCTCCGTGACAAAAAACGCAAACCCCTTACCGAGCTGGTAACCGAGCTCTGATCCGCTCCGGCAGATAAATTGTTGTTTAGCGGCTTCGCCGAATTGACAATTGACAATTGACAGTTGACA
>CALYTB010000255.1 GCA_945486035.1 uncultured Clostridia bacterium | reverse complement strand
AAAACTGTATACCATGTCATTGCACAACTTGTATACCATGTTACTACTCTGTACAGTCATGACCGCACCGCCCGGGTTTCGACTGCAAAATGGCAGGTTTTTCTGGAAAACGTTACAACTCTATCCCATAACCTATGCGGTGCGGTCATGACCGCACCCTACAGATGGCGCGCTGTTTCCTTCGGATTTCCAGTAGAATTCAAATCGCACAATTTTTTCATTGACCCAAAAAAGATCAGAAGGTTACGGATTCGGGGAACCGGAAGCGGGGGATTCCACGCCGGAATAGGGAAGCACATTTCCGATTTGATCCAGGTACATGGTTCCCACAACGGTTTCTCCATGGTAAGCGGTGAGCACCCAGCAGGCGATAACGGTATCCAGTTCCGCATGGATTTGATCGTGTTCCAAATCCTGCCAGAGGTTCTCTGCGACACGGAGGATATCCTCCCGGCTGATACGGCAGTTGGGAAGATCAAGGGTGCCAAGAATTGACATGATTTCTTCGGAACGCTCCCGCTTCCAGGCCTCATCTGTTTCGCTCTTTATGATGCAGACCCCGTCTACGCCCTCAATGGTGATGTATCTCCACAAGTCGCTGCTCTCCGGGGTGTAGCAGATGCCTGTGGTTAACGGGGGAATTGGCATATAGCCTGCAGTGTATCTGCTGGCCACGGAAGGGAGAAAAATGTGCTCGTAGTAATAAAAATCAACATACTGCAGTGTGATATCTCCGCTGTCTGCGTCAATGGGGGTAAAACCCACTTCACTGAGCACATGGGTGCTGTTATACCCTGTTCCCGTGTGTTTTGACAGCTTCCAACCATCAGGCAGTTGAAAGTGGGCGTTCCACACCCATGTGACATCGCATGGGCCATAGCCTTTTTCCCAGGAGTCGTCCGGGGTGGAGGGGGCTGTGTCTGCGCCGGTTTGGATTTTTTTCGCATTCATGACGGAAGTTTCCGTTGGGGAGGCCTGGGCAGAGCTGTATTCGAGAGAAACCGGGGATTCGGCTTTTGGGTCTGTCAGGAAGCACACCACTGCCAGCACACAGGCGGCAGCCGCGGTGAGGAGAACCCAGAATCCCGGCTTTTTATAGTTCAGTACGGCTTTGATCCGTTCCTTTACCGCAGATTCCCCGAAGGCCAGGGGACAGGCTGCCACCCGGAACCGGGGGACGCTTCAATTCAGCAGGGCATTGGAATAGGTCTTCTTGTCCGGGGCAGAAAGCTTTTTGATGACCGCTTCGTCACAGGCAAGCTCGATATCCCGGCAAAACAGAATATAGGCAGCCCAGATCAGGGGGTGGAACCAGTAAATCACCAGAAGTCCGTGGCCAAGTGGCTTCCACCAGTGATCCCGGCGTCGGATGTGCATTCTTTCGTGGGATAGGACCATGGCGCTGTCCACTGGGGACAGGGAAGAGGGAAGGTAAATCCGAGGAACCGCAATGCCCAGAATGAAGGGACTTCTGATGTAGTCGCAGAGATAGACGCCGTCGCCCATAGAAAGGGAAGCGCGGATATCCCTTCGCAGGCGGAAATAGGTGAGGGCCGCGTACAGCAGCAGCGCGGCAATGCCCAGAAGCCAGATGGCGGCGGCAAGGGTCAGCCAAATCTGAATGGGGTTGACGCTGGCCCCGGTCTGCGGAGTAAGGCTTTCCATAACGGTGGTATTTACAACCCGATCAACCGTTTCCACGCCGCTGTGGATGGCGGGGGCCTGGGCGTAGAGGATATCCTGGGAGATGGTTTGCGCGCTGGGAACCAGGCTGAAAATGCTTTGGATGGAAAAGGGGAAAATCAGCCGCAGCCCCACAAGGCCCCAGAGAATGCAGCGGAAGGATTTCGGCGCGGATCTCAGAAGCGGCCGGAGAAGCAGGACGGCCAGCACCAGCCAACCGGCAGCAATGCTTCTGTTCACCAGATTCAGAAAGATATCCGTCATGTTTTTCCCTCCTCCCAGGAATTGATCATTCGGCGGATTTCAGCCGTCTCCTGTTCCGACAGGGGCTTGCGGGAAGCGAAGGCCGCAAGAAACGCCGGAAGGGAACCTTGGAAGGTTTCCTCAATAAATCTTTCACTTTGCATGGCGCAGAAATCCTCTCGGGAGATCACGGAGGAAACCATTCCGTTTACGTTCTGAAAGATTCCCCGCTCGCATAGCTTGCGAAGAACCGTATAGGTCGTGGGCTTTTTCCAATTAAGCTCTGCCTGGCACAACGCAACCAGCTCCCGGGAAGGCAGCGGTTCATTGCGCCAGATGATGTCCGCGAATCTGGATTCCACAACGCCCAATTTCATATCGTCCATAATTTGACCTCCATATGGTTTACTTGCTATAAACTATAGTTTTAGTTTATAGCAAGTAAACCTTTTTGTCAATACCAATTTACAAAAAGGTGTAGAAATCAAAACTGAAAGACAGTGCATCCTTCTGTCAGTTTGTCTGTGTCACCCGGATCCAGACAGGTCTTGACCATGCTGGCAGATTGCGGAGCGCTTTCCGAAATCCTTTCCAGTCTCCGGAGACAGCGGTAGAATCCGCACTGACTGGGTTTATAACAGACCCAACTACCATGGAAACACCATTGCGGATAACGATGCCCAGCCATTTTCTTGAAAATGGCTCTGCCATTCTCCCTCCCCTTTCTGCCGATCAGGCGGCTGTAGCGCAAGTACTCCGCGGCCCAAATATTAAGGAGTTCCCTAAGAGCAAACCTTTCTCAGATAACCTGGCGGCGCAGCAGGTTTTGAAGGTTGGTGACAATATAACGACTGGATGTTACTGTCAACAAGCTGGATGATGGTGTCGTTGTCATCGAGATTCGTCACGATCACAGGCATGGAATCCAAACCGGCAAGCTGACTGGCTCTCTGACGGCGATGACCGGCAA
>CALYTB010000254.1 GCA_945486035.1 uncultured Clostridia bacterium | reverse complement strand
GCTGCTGGTAAACCCCTGGAATCCCCTTCCCGAGGATTATCAGGTGGAGCTGGCCGACCTGGGAGACGACTTCTTCATCGACCGCCGCGTGGAGCCCGCCCTGACCCAGATGCTGGACACCGCCCGGCAGGAGGGCATGGACCTTCTGGTGCGCTCCGCTTTCCGCACCCGGGAAACCCAGCAGGCCCTTTACGACAACAAGATAAATCGCCTGATTGCCCAGGGCTGGTCCGCGGAGGAGGCCCCCCAGGAGGCCGCGAAATGGGTGGCCCGCCCCGGAACCAGTGAGCACGAAGCCGGTCTGGCCCTGGACATTGTAGCCGCGGATTTTACGAACCTGACCGCCGCCCAGGCCGACACCCCCCAGCAGCAGTGGCTCATGGCCAACGCCCACCGGTTCGGCTTCATCCTGCGCTACCCCGAGGAAAAACAAAGCATCACCGGCATCGGCTACGAGCCCTGGCACTACCGCTATGTCGGCCCCGAGGCAGCGGAGCAGATTTACAGCAGTAAGCTCTGTCTGGAGGAATATCTGGATACTCTCCCCTCCCCAGCCCCCTGACCGCCCATTTCAAGAATTCGCCCCTCTTCAGCCCAACGAACGCTGAAGAGGGGCGTTTCTGCCGGAATAGGGAAGCGGAGTCGAAGGTTTATCGGTTTTGCAGCGCCGTAGGCCCGCCCTTCCGGGAGCAATCCCCTGGTTTTTGGTTGCGCATTACGGGCTTTCGTTTACATAATTGCTCATAAAAGTTTACATAATTACGCTTTTTCACCAAAAACTTGATTTTTTCCACCCTATATGTTATAATTACTCCTGTTTTCAGGATTCCCGCTACCGCGCGCTCTTTCGACAGAATCTCTTCCGTTGCAAGGGTATAATACAGGGGAACCACACGAAAACGCGAAAGGAGCCGATCTCATGGAAGAACTGCATGAAGAAGAACGAACCGAAGCGCTGCGCGAAGAAGAAATCCGGGAAGAACCCCTGGACGTTCAGCAGCCGGAGGAATCGCCTATCCAGCCCAGGAAGCGGCGGCAGCACGCCCGGTCCCGCCTTGCCGCTTTCTTTGCCCCCATCGCCGCTTACTATGCAAGCATCGGAAAAGATGTCAAATGGTACTTTGACATCCGCCTGTGGTCGCCGCTGATTGTGGTGCTGCTGATTCTTGCCCTTCTGGTAGGCAAAGGCCCGGACAAGCCCGTCGTGGAAACCACCCCGGAAACGGAGGCCCAGGTCATGGAAACGGAGCCGGAGACCACCGAGCCCCCCACCGAGGAGCCCATCGATCCCAAGGCCGAGGCCCTGGCGAGACTGGCCGACACCGTGGGCGCTGGCCGTTCCGACAATGTGAAGACCGTCATCATGTGGGTTGCCATCAACCGGGAGGAGGATCGGGCCAACGGCTACGGCAAGACCCTGCTGGAGGAAATCGCCCGTCCCAGCCAGTGGCAGGGCTACGATGAAAACGCCGCCTACACCGACCGTACCTACGAAATCGCCAAACAGGTGCTGGAAATCCAGGCAACCGGCGCCCTGCGGCCTGTGGACTCCGATATGCTGTGGTTCGTGCTGAACGACAACGGTTCCATCACCCTGCGCAATCTCTACGCCGAAACCGCCACCCAGAAATGGCGGACCAAAACCGTAAAATAACACCCCAAGCGCCTCTGAAGCCCCCGGTTTTCAGAGGCGCCATTTCGTTTAAAGGGTTTGCAGAATTGACAATGCGCGATGTGAGTCTGGACTACCTCACCGGTCTGACCGCCGAGAAACATCCCTTCCCTCGGAAATAACCTCCCCACGCCAACCGCCCCGCTCCAAGAAAGGAGCGGGGCAGTTTTTCGCAGCAGAAAACAGAAACGGCAAATTGGTGTTTGAAGATTTCAAAAGCACTTCGTTCTTACTGTAGGGGAGCCATTCATGGCTCCCGTGACACAGTACGTTTTCGCCGAAATGCTGGGGATATCGGAACATTTCACCGCCGGGAGCCATGAATGGCTCCCCTACAGTGTTATTCCGACATTATTAAAAACTGATCTGCAAACACCAATTTTTCTTTCGTTACAGCAATGTGTATCTTCTGGAGCGGATCAGGCGCATCATGCCCATGGAGTCGCTGGGCAGCTCCTGGGTGCAGATCCCGGACAGACCGATGTCCTCCGTCCGGTGGCAGTCGGAGCCCGCCAGGCCCAGCAGGCCGAACTGCTCCGCGTACTCCTGCGCCAGGGCGTTGCGGCTGTCGTGCCGGGGATTCATGTTGCGCACCTCCACCCCGTCCAGGTACTGGGCGATGGCGGGGGTGCATTTTTTCCGATAGGGATGCGCCTGGACCACCAGCACTCCCTCGGCCCGGGCCAGGGAGGAAAAGGCGGCGATGCCCATGCGGAACAGTTCCTCCGGCTCCCGGAGCAGGTCGTCGGCAAAGCCGTAGATCAGATAGTCGTTTTCGCTTTCGTCGAAGCGGATTTCCGCCCCCTTGAATACCCGGATACCCGCCTTCTCCCCCAGCTCCGCCATGGCCCGGTAGCCCGTCAGGAAGGCCTCCGCCTTGTCCTCCGGCCCCGTGGTGGAGATGCCCAGATATTCAAAGGTGGTACGGTTATAGTGGTCCGTCACAATAATACCGTCGTAGCCCGCCTCCCTGTAGCCCCGGATCAGTACCTCCGGCTCTAAGTGGGCGCACTTGCTCACCGTAACGGTGTGCAGATGGGTTTCAATTTTGTACAAAGTAATCCGCCTCCTTTTCTAATGTTCAGGTTCTCAGAGATATAAAGCAGCATGACAAATTGGTGTTTATACGTTCTTTCTGTCATTGCGAGCCAGTTCGCAATCATCACGTGTATACACACCACGATAAACGAAAAATCAGGTTATCGGCTTTCGTAAGCACACTGATAAATTGGTGTTTGTCGAGATGTTT
>CALYTB010000253.1 GCA_945486035.1 uncultured Clostridia bacterium | reverse complement strand
ATGGCTCCCCTACAGCAAGGACGAAGTGCGTTTAAAAACTGTAAACAACAATTTAACGGTCATGGATGCTGGCAAGATGTTGATAAATCAACAAGCTGGATTATAGCGGATAAATGTTGAATTGTCAACAAATATTTCGCGGGGATATGGGAAGAAACGAAAAACGCGCCTCTGAGGGGGCTCAGAGGCGCGGGCGAGGTCAGGGAAGCTATGTATCAGCAGGGTATCAGGGAAGCAGGAGGTCAGGGCAGCAGTTGTTTGGCTTCGGGGGTGTATTCCATCATTTCAATTTTATTTCCGTCGGGGTCCTCCATCCAGAACTGGTAAGCGCCTTCGCAGCCCAGGCTGATCTGGGTATAGGGGCGAACCCCGTTTCCTGTCACGGCATCCCAGGCCTTGCGGATGTCCGTAACCTCCAGGCACAGGTGCTGGTAGCCGTAGTGTCCCTGCGGATCGCGCTGCTTCTTCGGGGCGGGGGTATGGAAGAACTCCAGGTACTGGTGGGGAGCGGCCTGCAGGTAGTCAATCCAGGGCTCGGAGGCGATGGCGCGCAGGCCTGCCAGAGTCTGGGCATCGGTGCGGCCGGTTTTTTCCAGCCAGGCGGCAAGATCTCCGAAGGTCAGGGTATGCACCTTCCGCATGCCCAGTCCCCGGGTGTAAAAGGCGAGCATATTGACCCCATCGTGAACCTGGTAGGCCACTTGGGTGGTGTGGGACAGGGGAGAGGCCGCCTCCCGGGAAGGCTCTTCGGCGAGGGGAATGACGGTGTCCGCGGTGTATCGGGTGAACTGAATTTCGTTTCCGTCGGGGTCCAGCACGGCAAACTCCCGGGAGCCGTCGGCGGTGGTGTGGATGTCCTCCTTGAGGGGGATTCCGGCGTTGACCAGCCGCTGACGAAGACCCTCCAGGTCCGCCGTTTCGTAATTCACCTTCTGGAAGCCGTAGAATTCCTCCCGGTGTTCCGCGTCTGTGTATTGACCGCCCAGACTGTGGAACAGCTCCAGATACTGCCGGTCGGACAGCTTCATGTACTGAATCCAGGGGGCCTGGGGATTCTGCCGGACAATGGATTTCAGGGGCTCCTCCACCTGGCCGCCCTGGGCGCGGATGGTATCTGCCAGGTCGGAGGCCGTCAGGGTAAACAGAGGCTTCATACCCAGGATTTCGGAATAGAACCGGAGCATTTCCGTCTCGTGCTTCATCTGGAAGGTGATGTGGCCGATGTTGGAGATGGGGACCGGCTGCCGCTCCAGCGGGGCGGGCATATCAAAGGTGGATTGGATGTCCACAAATTTCCCCTGCTCCCCTCCGGCGAGGATCCCCTCCAGCACCTCCAGAACATGGGCGGCCATTTCCTTGGAGGCCCGGTTGGGACGGTGTTGGGCGATGGCCTGTGCCATTTCCGCGGGGCCGATGCCCCGGGCATCGTAGTCGTAGGGGGTGAACTGCCGCAGAATCACGCTCTTGTCCGGCTGGTTGGGGTCCAGGCGGTTGGGGCAGAAGCGAACCTGCCCGCCGAAGTCATTGGGATTGGACAGGTGGAGGATGCCCTTGGTGCCGTAGATGGCGAAGAAGGACTCGTCGGACATGTTGGTGTCGTTATCCATGTGCACCGTTCCGGTGACACCGTTTCGAAGCTGCACGATGGCGGAGACCTGACTTTCGTTGGGCGTGTCCATGAGCTTGCTGAAGTCGGCTCCCGGGAGGATGTTCCGGTGGGTTTTGTAGGGAGCGGACACCACACCGGCCACCCGGGCCACCGGGCCCAGAAGGCTGACCAGGGCGGTCAGATAGTACACGCCGTAATCCAGCAGCACCCCAGCCCCCGGCTCCCGGAGGAAGGAAAACAGGCTCAGCAGAAGGTCATTGTTGCGGTTGGAGGAAATGGCGAAGGAGTGAATCCGGCCCAGCATTCCGCTGTCCACGGCGGCCTTGGCCTCCTGGATGGCGCTGCCCAGGAAGGTGTCCGGGGCGGAGCCAAGATACAGCCCCTTCTCATCCGCCAGGGCCAGCAGCTCTTTGGCCGTTTCGTAGTGGTCGGTGAGGGTTTTCTCGGTGTAGACGTGTTTGCCTGCCTCCAGACAGCGGCGGATGATCTCGTAATGGGCTCCCACGGGGGTCAGATTTACGATCATTTCAATCTCCGGGTTGCGGAGCAGCTCCTCCACGGTGCAAGAGGGCAGGCCGAACTGGGCGGCCTTCTTCCGGGCGTTTTCCGGGTGCTTGGAGGCCACGGCCAGAACCCGGATGTTGGGGTGGTTCTGGGTCAGGTTTTTCAGATAGATTCCGCTGATGGCGCCGGAGCCGATGATGCCGACATTCATGGGGTTACCTCCTTTAGAATTTCCGGTTGAGCAGGGCCCGGTACTCGGCCCGGTCAATGGTGCCGTTGGCCAGCAAGCCGTCCAGCTGCTGCTTCCAGTGCGCCTGGGGGGAGTGGGGCGCGGCGGAACGGACGGGGCGGTTCTCGGTTTTGCCGGTCCGGGGGTTGATGGTCAGGTCGGAGCGGTGGTCGATGCGGTCATGGGTGTGATTGGAAGTCCCCCGCCGCTTCGCGGCAGTGATCACTGCCACAAGGATGCCCACGGGAATCAGCAGGAGCAGAAGAACAACAAACAGACCAAGGGTACCGTCTCCCAGCATGGAGACCAGCGCGAAAAGCCCCACGATGATCAGGGGGATCAGACCCTGGGATTTCTTTCCGGAGGCATCCCGTTCGGTATTTTTCATAAACGCATTCCTCGCTTTCTGTGTGATGGGGGTTCGGTGGGCTAATGCTTGTATAGAATTATGTGCTTATTGGCTTTACTCAGCTGCTCGTTAAATTGGTGTTTAGCGGCTTCGCCGAATTGACAATTGACAATTGACAATTCCGGCATCCTTTCAGAATGATCAAAAACGCCTAAATCCTACTGTAGGGGAGCCATT
>CALYTB010000252.1 GCA_945486035.1 uncultured Clostridia bacterium | reverse complement strand
ATGGCTCCCCTACAGTAAGGACGAAGTGCTTTTGAAATGTTCAAACAACAATTTACCGCTTTGTGGGAAAAACCTACCCGCTGTTTTCTTGGGAAACAGCGGGCAGGTTTTTTAGCGGAGCTGGGGAAGGGAGGCGGCGGCTACGGCTTGGCCTACACGGCGGGTTTTCTCATCGGGGAGCATGACCTCGCACTTGCGGGCAAGCTCCGGATATTCCTCTTTCAGCACGGCGGAGCAGGTATCCAGAATGATATCGCCGCCCTTTCCGGACATGACCCGGCCCATGAGCATCAGATGCTCGATGTCGTAGAAATGGGAATAGAGCACCACGGTATAGGCAAGGTACACACCGATGTCCCGGAAAATCTGCGCAGCCCGGGGATCGTCCTCGGCCATCAGCTTCTGGACCACCTTCAGCTTCTCGGCGGGGGACAGCTCCGGGTCTAAGTCAATGCCCGCCCGGGGGGCCAGCTTGATCACCGCGTCCTGGGAGAAATACTTGCAGCCCACGCCAAAATCCGTGGACCACTCGTCCTGCATGGCATCCTCGCTGAGATCCACCGGGGCGAAGGCCAGCTCGCTGATCCAACCCTTCACGTTCTTTTCCGCGTCCACATAGCCCACGGCCTCGGAGGTGCCCATGGCAAGGCCCATGATGTTGCCGGTGTTCAGGCCCATGGCGCCTGCCAGGGCGGAAACGTCACCGTCGTTGGCAACCACGATGGGCACGTCACCAATCTCGGCGGCGGCCCGGTCAAAGCAGGTCTTGACCTCGTCCCAGCGGTCCCGGGGAACCTTGTAGAAGATGGAGGAGATCATGGGCGCGTTGCCGATGAAGGTGCCTGCGGAGGAAACGCCGATGGCATCCACCCGGGGCATTTTGGAGGCGGCGGTACGGAAGGCGGTGAGAATCTCATTGTACTGGTAGTTGGGGTCCGGGTTCAGCTTGGGGAACCACACAACCTCCTCGGAATAGACACACTCGCCGTCGATGACCGCGGACACCTTCCGGTCGGAGCCGCCCGCGTCAAAGCCGATGCGGCAGCCGTCAAGATGGCCGCCCAGGGGCTGGGAGATTTCATTGGGGGCGGGGCAGGCCTCCAGGGGCAGGTCGATGATCTCAAGGTCCACCTCATAGAGCTTGTGGAAGAAGTCAAAGTCAAAGGCACGCTTTCCCGTGAGGGAATAATCCCGCTGAAGCTCCTTCGCGATGGGGGAGCAGCCGCAGATCGAAACTCTGAAGCCACCGATGGACCACAGCAGGAACTTGACCATCCGCTCCACATACCGGTAATCGGCCTGGGCCATTTCCGGTGTGCCGTGGATGAAGGTGCGGCGGACGGAAACCCGACCCTGATCCCGCTCCACAGCGATGGCAATGGGCTGCTTGGCTCCTTCCAGATAGGCATCCATCCAGACACCGAAGGGCACAAAGCCGGGGTCCAGCCGGGGAACGTGCTTCATGGGAACGTCAATACCTAAGTAGCGCATTTTATGATCCTCCTATGATGGTATTATAATTTCGGAAAAGTTTACTCGCCATAGCCCATGGGGTTGCGGGACTGCCAGTTCCAGGAGTCCCGACACATATCCCGCAGATTCTTTTCAGCCTTCCAGCCCAGCATTTCGGCGCTTTTGGCGGGGTCGGCGTAGCAGACGGGCAGGTCTCCGGGGCGGCGGCCTGCAATCCGGTAGGGAATGCGGACACCGTTGGCCTCCTCGAAAGCCTTGACCATGTCCAGAACACTGTAGCCGGTGCCGGTACCCAGGTTGAATACCTCACAGCCGGTATTTTCCGTGGCGAACGTAACGGCCGCCACATGGCCCTTGGCCAGGTCCACCACATGGATGTAGTCCCGGACACCGGTACCGTCGGGGGTATCGTAGTCATTTCCGAAAATACTGAGCTTCTCCCGGCGGCCGATGGCAACCTGGGTGATGTAGGGCATCAGGTTGTTGGGAATTCCCCGGGGGTCTTCCCCGATCATGCCGCTTTCGTGGGCACCGATGGGGTTAAAGTAGCGCAGCAGCACCACGCTCCACTCCGGGTCGGCGTGGGCTATCCCGGAAAGAATCTGCTCGGTCATGTACTTGGTCCAGCCGTAGGGGTTGGTGCAGCTGCCGGTGCGGCTGGTTTCCCGCAGGGGCATCTCGTTGTCACCGGAGTAGACGGTGGCGGAGGAGGAGAAGATGATACGTTTCACGCCCACGTCCGCCATGACCTTGGTCAGAACCAGGGTGGAGTTCAGATTGTTGTCATAATAGCGCCAGGGCTGGGCGACGGATTCGCCCACGGCCTTCAGACCGGCGAAGTGAATCACGGAATCTATCGCTTGCTCCGCGAAAATCCGGCGCAGCAGCGCCTCGTCCCGGACATCGCCTTCGTAGAAGCTGACCTTTCTGCCGGTCAGGGCTTCCACCCGCTCCAGACTCCTGGGGTTGGAATTGCACAGATTATCAATGACCACCACATCGTGGCCGCTTTCCATCAGCTCCACACAGGTGTGAGAACCGATATACCCGGCACCGCCGGTTACCAGAACACGCATGGGACAATCCTCCTGTTTTTTGGGTATGGAGTGACCCGGGAACAGTCCCGGGAGGAATGCGCAGACCTCTCGGAGCATCATAGCACATTTCCCCGGGAAGCGCAATCGGAAATCACCCGAAAACCGGAAAACATTTGCTCTGCGGGGCAGCAGGCTTGCCGGGAGTTGCGCAGTGGCAATGTGTTCATTGGCTGCCCAGGACGATGATTGCGGCAGAGGAGGTCGCTGGAGATAAATTGTTGTTAAGGTTAACGGCTTTCGTAAGCACGCTTATAAATTGTTGTTTAGCGGCTTCGCCGAATTGACAATTGACAATTGACAGTTGACAATTTTGGTATCATTTCAGAATGATCAAAAACGCCTAAATCCTACTGTAGGGGAGCC
>CALYTB010000251.1 GCA_945486035.1 uncultured Clostridia bacterium | reverse complement strand
CAACTGTCAATTGTCAATTGTCAATTCGGCGAAGCCGCTAAACACCAATTTACCGAAAAACTCAGTTCATCGTTCCCTCGGCACGGGAGAACAGCTCGCCAACCCGGCGGCGCAGCTCCTCCGCCTCCGGGTCATCGGAATCACCCCACCGCGCAATCCACTGGGCGGAGGCCTCCTGGGCCTGCTTCAGGGTCGCCAGATCCAGGCTCAGGTCCGCCACCCGGAAGGCGGGAAGCCCCGACTGCCGGGAGCCGAAGAAGTCCCCGGGCCCCCGCAGATGCAGATCCTCCTCGGCGATGCGGAAGCCGTCGTTGGTTTTGCACAGAGCCTTCAGCCTGGCCAGCGTTTCGGCATTTCGGTTGTGGGTAACCAGGATACAGTAGCTCTTCGCGCTGCCCCGGCCCACCCGGCCCCGGAGCTGGTGAAGCTGACTCAGACCGAACCGGTCCGCATCCTCCACCACCATCAGCGTGGCGTTGGGCACATCCACCCCCACCTCGATGACCGTGGTGGCCACCAGCACGTCCGCCTCTCCCCGGGCGAAGGAGGCCATTACCTCCTCCTTCTCGGAGCCCTTCATCTGCCCGTGGAGCAGCAGTACCCGCAAATCCGGGAACACGGTGCCGCGCAGGGTTTCCGCCCAGGCCTCGGCGGACTTCACCCCCAGCTCCTCATTTTCCTCCACGGCGGGACATACCACAAAGCACTGGTGATGCTCCGATGCCTGCTTGCGGATAAAGGCATTGATCCGGGCCCGGTAGCTCTCCCCCACCAGGAAGGTTTCCACCTTCTCCCGGCCCGGGGGCAGTTCATCCAGGATCGAGACCTCCAGATCCCCGTAAAGAATCAGTGACAGTGTCCGGGGAATGGGGGTCGCGGACATCACCAGCAGATGGGGATCGGAGCCTTTGGCCGCCAGGCGGCTTCGCTGGGCCACTCCGAACCGGTGCTGCTCATCCGCGATCACCAGGCCCAGATTCTGAAAGGTCGTGGCCTCCGTCAACAGGGCATGGGTCCCCACCGCCACCTGGATATCCCCGGCGGCCAGGGCCTCACGAGTTTCCCGCTTCTGTTTCTGGGTCTGGGAGCCGGTGAGAAGCCCCACACGAATCCCCAGCTGGGAAAACAGTTTTTCCAGGGATGCGTAATGCTGTTCCGCCAGAATCTCCGTAGGCGCCATCAGCGCCGTCTGGCAGCCATTCCTGGCCGCACAGAAGGCCGCGGCGGCGGCCACCATGGTCTTGCCGCTGCCCACATCTCCCTGGAGCAGCCGGTTCATGGGCACCCCCCTGCGGAAATCCTCCAGAATCTCCCCAATGGCCCGGTTCTGGGCATTGGTCAGGGTAAAGGGCAGACTCCCATAGAAATCCTCCATCTCCAGATTCCGAAACGCCGGTCTTTGCCGCCCGGAGCGGGCCTGGCGCATCAGGCTCAGGCCTGCGGAGAACAGGAAGAACTCCTCAAAAATCATCCGCTTCCTTGCCTGCTCCGCCTCCTCCATGGACTTAGGCTCGTGGATGGCCCGGTAGGCAGTATCCGCCCCCAGAATTCCGAAGCGCTGCCGCAGCTCCCCGGGCAGGATTTCCCGGGGCGGGTCGCAGATGCTCAGCGCCTGCCGCACCGTCCGCAGGACGGCGGCGTTATTCAGTCCCGCGGTCAGCGGATAGATGGGCAGCACCCGCCGGGTGGCAAGCGCGGGAGCGTCCGGGGCTTCAAAAACCGGATTTGTCATGTTGTAGCCCAGATAGTCCCCGCTTACCGCGCCGTAGAAGATGTATTCCCTGCCGTAGATCAGATTCTCACTAGCAAAGCGGGAGTTAAAGAAGGTCAGGGTCAGCCGCCCCGTGTGATCCGCTACCTGGACCTTGGTGATGTCCAGCCCCTTGCGGATGTGGTTGGTCCTGGGATTGTTCATCACCATGGCCCGAAAGCAGGCAGGGCAGTCCACCTCCAGAGCGTCGATGGTCAAAAGCCGCGTCCGGTCCTCGTAGCCCCTGGGGAAATGGCAGATCAGGTCTCCCAGGGTGTAAATATTCAGCGCCGCGAACTGCTTGGCCCGGGCAGGGCCCACGCCCTTGAGGATCGTTATAGGATCTGTCAGCTTTGCCAAGGTAAGCGCCCCCTCTCACATATCCATTATAATGCAAACCGCCCTCCGGCGCAACGGGGAAAAACCGACCATTTTTCCCACCGCCAAAGGACGGACAAGCGGACAAATTGGTGTTTATCTAAGAAACGCTGTCATTGCGAGCCAGTGCGCTTAAGTGGCGTGGCAATCCCCCCGTTGAATGGAACCAGGTAACGATTACCACCAAAGTCGCAAAGTGTTCCCTCTCTGTAGGGCAATTGTCGATACATTGTCCCTCTAACCGGGGGATTGCCACACCAGCGTGCGCGCTGGTTCGCAATGACAGATAATCTGGAGTCAGCCCGACAAACACCAATTTGTCTTTCCCACGCATTCTTTTCCACGTCCCCATAAAATGAAAAAACTCCCTCCGAAAAAGTCAGGAGGGAGATATTTTCAGAGAAATCAGGCCAGCTTGTTCAGCTTCAGGGTCATGCTGCTCTTCTTGCGGGCAGCGTTGTTCTTGTGCAGAAGACCCTTAACCACCGCCTGGTCAACGCACTTGACAGCCTGCTTGTAAGCAGCCTCGGCAGCAGCCTTGTCGCCGCCAACCAGAGCAGCGTCGAACTTCTTCAGGTTGGTCTTGAGCTCGGACTTGTCGGCCTTGTTCTTCTCGTAAGCAATCTTGGAAGAAAGGACATCCTTCTTGGAGGACTTGATGTTGGGCATTTATGGCACCTCCTCTTCTGTTATTTTCATACAGTTACACATTATAGCGCTCTTCCCCTCCAAAATCAACCCCCTTTTCAAAATTTTTTGCAACCCCGCTTTTCGCCCCCTCCTCCATCCGTGCAACGGCAAATTGTTGTTTGTACGTTTTTGCTGTCATTGCGAGCCAGTGCGCACACTGGCGT
>CALYTB010000250.1 GCA_945486035.1 uncultured Clostridia bacterium | reverse complement strand
GGAGCCATGAATGGCTCCCCTACAGTGTTATTCCAGCATTTTCAAAACAAATAGGCAAACACCAATTTGTCAGACTGCCGCAAATTCGATCCGCATTTTCGATCTATCCCTTGTGTGAGGTTATCCTATGCCCGCTACCTATGCCCATTACCGTTTCGGGCGGCAGGCTCTGGCCGCCCTTTCCGTGCAGGTTCAGGCCGCTGTCAATGCCCATCCCCGGCTCTATGACGCGGGGCTTCACGGCCCGGACCCTCTGTTCTACCACAGCATGTTCCGCCGGGACCGGCTGGGAGTCCTGGCCTCCCGGTATCACCGCATCCCCGGCAGGGAGCTGTTCGAAGACCTCTGCGCCCGGCTCCGGGAAACGCCCCGGGAGGCGGATACCGCTTTCCTCTTCGGCCTTCTGACCCACTACTGCCTGGATTCCGTCTGTCACCCCTTTATTGTCAAATTGGATGCGGCGAAAACCTGCGGCCACTCGGAGCTGGAAACCGAATTTGACCGGTTTCTGCTCTGCCTGGATGCAGAGCCGCTGCCCCATACCCGGGACCTGGGGGAGCATCTGCGGCTCGGACCGGAGGAGCTGGAGGTAATGGCCCGGTTCTTCCCGCCCGCCACGGCAGACCAGCTGAAAAGGTGCATCCGCAACATGACCTGGGCCACCCGGATTCTCAGCGGACGGGGGATGCTCCCCCGGGGGATTCTGGAGAGGGTCATCCCCGTGGCCGGGGAGACTGTCCGGCAGCAGCTGATGCCCCGGCAGCCTGACCCGAGGGTTTCCCGATTTGACGAGCCTCTGCTGGGTCTGTACACCCAGGCCCTGAACCGCTTCCCCGGCCTGGCAGCCCAGCTGGAAAGCTGCCTGCTTCACGGCACACCCCTGAACGCCGACTTTGACCCCATCATGGGCTGAGGGCCGCGCGGAATTGACAATTCAGCGCCCTCATCCCATCTCGGACAGACAAATTGGTGTCTGAACATTTCAAACGCACTTTGTTTTTACTGTAGGGGAGCCATTCATGGCTCCCGTAGGGCAGTACGTTTTCGCCGAAATGCTCATATAATCAGTACATTTCACCGCCGGGAGCCATGAATGGCTCCCCTACAGTGCTATTCCACCATTTTCAAAACAAATATACAAACACCAATTTGCTGCGCTGCTGCGTTTCCGCATTTCCATCCATCCATCCACAAGGAGGCAACCTGTATGAAAGAGAAACTGAAGCTGACCCCCCTGGAAAAAAGTTGGATTCTTTACGACATCGGCAACTCCGCCTTCATCCTGCTGGTGACCACCCTGATTCCCATTTACTTCAACGCCCTTTCCTCCGCCGCGGGGCTGGACGAATCCAAGTATCTGGCCTACTGGGGCTACGCCGGTTCTGCGGCCACCTTGCTTGTGGCCTTCATCGGGCCCATCTGCGGCACCCTGGCGGATCAGAAGGGCTACAAAAAGCCCATCTTCCTGCTGTCCATGATGCTGGGCGCTCTGGGCTGCGCCGCCCTGGGCGCGGCCTGGTCCTGGCTCAGCTTCCTGGTGATTTTCGTCATCGCCAGGGTGGGCTACAACTCCGCCAACGTGTTCTACGATGCCATGCTTCCCGAGGTTGCCACCCCGGAGCGGATGGACCGGGTGTCCAGCCTGGGCTACGCCTTCGGCTACATCGGCAGCGTGATTCCCTTCGTGCTGTGCCTGGTGCTGGTGCTGCTGCATGACAGCTTCGGCCTGAGCCAGAGCGCCGCCATGGTCGCCTCCTTCCTCATCACCACCGTGTGGTGGGGAGGCTGCACCGTCCCCCTGCTGCGCCGGTACAGGCAGACCGCCTATGTGGAGGCCACCCGCCATCCGGTGGCGGAGACCTTCCGGCAGCTGGGCCGCACCTTCCGGGAGGTCCGGCAGCAGAAGCACATTTTCATCTACCTGCTGAGCTTTTTCTTCTTCATCGACGGCGTGTATACCATCATCGACATGGCTACCGCCTACGGCACCGCCCTGGGCCTGGACTCCACGGGCCTACTGCTGGCGCTGCTGCTGACCCAGATCGTGGCCTTCCCATGCGCCATCATCTTCGGCAGGCTCTCCGTCAAATATGACACCGGCCTGCTCATCAAGGTCTGCATCGTGGCCTACACCGGCATCACCCTCTTCGCCGTGTTCCTGATGAGCCTGTGGCAGTTCTGGCTGCTGGCGGTGCTGGTGGGCATGTTCCAGGGCGGCATTCAGGCCCTCAGCCGGTCGTATCTGGGCAAAATCATCCCCGCCGAGCGCAGCGGCGAATACTATGGCCTCATGGACATCTGCGGCAAGGGCGCTTCCTTCCTGGGCACCACGCTGGTGGCCGTGGTCAGCCAGCTCACCGCGGGCACAACGATGAATGTGTTCGGCCTGGAGCTGCAGAACGAGAGCCTGGCCGTGGGTACCCTGGTTATTATCTTCGCTCTGGGCTTCATGGTATTCTGCAAGGCCGACAAGCTGAACAAAGCCCGGGCAGCTTAAGGCGTCCTGTAGGGGCGGCTATCCGCCGCCCGCATTGCTCCGTTATCGAAACTGCTCAGTCACGGAGACGGTGCGGGCGGATGATATCCGCCCCTACAGTCTGCGTGCAGGATTCCCCTGCACTGCCCGCTGCATTACAGTGCACATTTTGTACGGAATTTCACATTCTGGTGCGATGTTTTTGACACTTTTCACAGTTTACAAGAAAACCCCAATCATGTATAATGAATCCGTACGGGCTTATCGATATGCCCGGTATAAGGTTTTCCTACTGCAAAAGCAGTCATTATGAAATGGAGGAATTTACCATGTCCGTGAAAGTTGCAATCAATGGTTTTGGCCGTATCGGCCGTCTGGCCTTCCGTCAGATGTTCGGCGCCGAGGGCTTCGAGGTTGTCGCCATCAACGACCTGACCTCCCCCAAGATGCTGGCTCACCTGCTGAAGTACGACTCCACCCAGGGCAACTACGCCGCTATGGGTCATGTCGTTGAGGCCGGCGAGGACAACATCGTTGTCGACGGCAAGAAGATCACCA
>CALYTB010000249.1 GCA_945486035.1 uncultured Clostridia bacterium | reverse complement strand
AACTGTCAATTGTCAATTGTCAATTCGGCGAAGCCGCTAAACAACAATTTACCTGACACCATTTTCTTCAAATCATCATTCACAGGAGGAATATACCATGCTCACCACACCCACCCCTCATATTTCTGCCAAGCCCGGGGATTTCGGCAAAACCGTTCTCATGCCCGGCGACCCCCTGCGCAGCAAATTCATCGCGGAGAACTTCCTGGAAAACCCGGTGCTCGTGAACAACGTCCGGGGTGTCCAGGGCTATACAGGCCTTTACAAGGGTGTGAAGGTCTCCGTCATGGCCTCCGGCATGGGCATGCCCGCCATCGGCATCTATTCCCATGAGCTCTTCACCGGCTACGGTGTGGAGAACATCATCCGGGTGGGCTCTGCCGGTTCCATTCAGGATAACATCAACCTATACGATCTGGTGCTTGCCCAGGGCGCCTGCACAGACTCCAATTGGGCAAAGCAGTTCCACCTTCCCGGCACCTTTGCTCCCATCGCGGACTTTGACCTGCTGTGCGCGGCTGTGGATGCCTGCAAGGCCCATGGGGCCACCTACCATGTAGGCAATGTGAACTCCTCCGATGTATTCTACGGTGACCACGAGGGCGTTCCCGAAGGGCTGGACAGTGTTTACGGCCTGAAGAAAATGGGTGTCATGGCGCTGGAAATGGAGGCCGCCGCCCTGTACATGAACGCCGCCCGGTACGGCAAGCGGGCACTGTGCATCTGCACCATCTCCGACCATGTGCTCAAGGGTGTGGAAACCACCTCCCAGGAGCGGCAGACCGCCTTCACCACCATGATGAAGGTGGCGCTGGATGTGGCCGTGGCCATGGAAGGCAAGGAACCCCATGAATGAAACCGCGAATACGCCAATCCTCCGTCCCCGGGTGCGGCATCTGGGTCAGCCCTTGGGGCTGGGGCTTCCCCTGGCTCTGGCGGGGGGCTTTCTGGGCTTCAATATGGTGCTGGTCCTATTTTCCGAGCGGAATGCCGTCATGTGGGGGATTACCCTGGTGATGGCCGCCGCGTTCCTTGCCATGTTCGTCCTGGGCATGAGCTTCCTGCTTTCCCCCTTCGAACGGCTTCGCATCAGCCCCGAGGGGGTGGAGCTGGTGCTTTTCGGACTGGTGCTCCGCCGGATTCCCAGGGACACCATCCGCTCCGTCACCGCCACCACCCGGGAAATTATGATCCGGCGGAAGGATTGCGATCTGTACCGGCTGCGGATCCACTGCACCGGCTCCTGGCCCCAAAACCGGAGCCTCTGGCTGGACTGGTCCGTGGCCACCGAGGAGGCGCTGAAAAGCTGCCTTCCCGATGTGAATTTTCTATTCTGACGGAGGCATCCTATGAAACGTATTTTTCTCATTGTTCTGGATTCCTGCGGCGTGGGCGCCGCTCCCGATGCCGCCGACTTTGGGGATGCGGGAACCAACACCCTGCGCTCCTGCGCCCAAACCGGCCAGCTTCTGATCCCCAATCTCATCGCCGCAGGCATCGGCAATATGGACGGGGTGGACTATCTTCCCTCCGTCCCCGCCCCCCGTGGGGCAGTAGCCCGGCTGCGGGAGGCATCCTGCGGCAAGGACACCACCATCGGCCACTGGGAGATTGCCGGTGTCGTATCTCCCACATCCCTGCCCACCTACCCCCAGGGCTTTCCGCAGGAGGTTCTGGATGCATTCGAAGCGGCCACCGGTCGGGGCGTTCTGTGCAATCTGCCTTATTCCGGCACTGACGTGATCCGGGACTACGGGAAAGAGCACCTGGAAACCGGCAAGTGGATCGTCTACACCTCCGCCGACTCCGTATTCCAGGTGGCCGCCCATGAGGAGAAGGTCCCCCTGGAGGAGCTTTACGAGGCATGCCGCAAGGCCCGCTCCATCCTCCGGGGCAAGCACGGCGTGGGCCGGGTCATCGCCCGTCCCTTTGTGGGTGACCCGGAAACCGGCTTCAAGCGCACCAGCAACCGCCACGACTTCTCTCTGGAGCCCCCCGGGCGCACCATGCTGGATGCGCTGAAGGAAGCGGGGCAAGCCTGCATCGCCGTGGGAAAGATTCAGGATATCTTCGCTGGCCGGGGCACCACGGAGTACATCTATAATAAGAGCAATGCCGACGGCATGGCCCATGCCCTCCACTACGCCCGGCAGGACTTCCGGGGGCTGTGCTTTGTGAACCTGGTGGACTTCGACATGGTCTACGGCCACCGCCGGGACCCTCTGGGCTACGCCAGGGCCCTGTCGGAGCTTGACACCTGGCTGGGGGATTTCCTCAAGGAGATGGGCCCCGAGGACCTTCTGATGATCACCGCCGACCATGGCTGTGACCCCTGCTACACCGCCACCACGGACCACACCCGGGAGTACGTTCCCCTGGTGGTGCTGGGACAGCAGGTGAAGCCCGTCAATCTGGGAACCCGGAACAGCTTCGCAGACATCGCCGCCACAGTGACGGAGCTGTTGGGCGTTTCCTTCGAAACCCCCGGAATCAGCTTCGCCCAGCAAATTCTTCGCTGAAGCATTGGAGGCCAATATGACACCCGAAAAACTGGTTAGCATGGCCATGGAAGCCATGGAGCACGCCTATGTCCCCTACTCCGGCTACAAGGTGGGAGCCGCCCTGCTCTGCGCCGACGGAACCGTGTATTGCGGCTGCAACATCGAAAATGCGTCCTACAGCCCCACCAACTGTGCCGAGCGCACCGCCTTTTTCAAGGCTGTCTACGACGGCCACCGGGACTTCGTGTCCATCGCCGTCTGCGGCGGGAAGGACGGAGTCCTCACGGGAGCCTTTCCCCCTTGCGGTGTCTGCCGTCAGGTCATGCGGGAGTTCTGCCGGGATGATTTCCTGATCTATCTGGTGGGCGCAGGGGGAAGCTTCGAAACCGTCACCCTCTCCCAGCTGCTTCCCTACAGCTTCAGCGCCGCAGAGCACATGCAATAAGCCTCCACGCCTCAGGAGGCAGATAAATTGTTGTTCAGGTTATCGGCTTTCGTAAGCACACTGATAAATTGGTGTTTGTCGAGATGTTT
>CALYTB010000248.1 GCA_945486035.1 uncultured Clostridia bacterium | reverse complement strand
CCATTCATCGGGGGGATTGCCACGCCAGTGTGCGCACTGGCTCGCAATGACAGCGTTTCTTAGATAAATAACAATTTATCGCTATTATTGATTCGTACCGAAGGGACTCCTTAACTGTCCACTGTCAGCCATCCACTTGTATTGCCCGCCGTCCATTCGGGGAAACGGTGTCTTCCCCCCCCCACGCCCATCAGTAGTGCGCCACGTTGCCCGCCCTGCGGATGCGCTCCAGAACGCTTGCCGCCTCGGGGCCGGTGAAATACCGATAGGTGGTATCGGGAACCAGCGTTTCCAGCAGCTTCCAGTCCCCCGCCTGCAGAGCCTGCCGGACGGTGGAGGCGCTGATGGCCTTTCCCCCTGCTTCTCTTCTTGGAAGGATGTGGCAGGCAATCCCCGCCTGGGGCAGCTCCCGCACCATAATCTGATTGTACAGCCCTGTCACCTGGCTGGTAGGCTCCTCCCCCACATAGCGCTCGGTTACCCCCAGGGCCCGGGCGATTTTCGTAAACACCGCCAAATCCAGCCGGGCGTGGCTCTTAATCACCGCCGCCTCATCCTTCAGAAAGTAGCTGGGGAAAGTGGCATTGCTGATGATGTATGGGCCGGAATCGTGGAGCACCACATTGGGGATGTGGGCAACCCCCTCCTGAACCAGCCTTTTCCGCACGGCAAAGGGCACCAGCGACGCGTCCTCGCTGAGGACGAACAAATGCAGCGTATCACAGGCCCCGGCGGCAGTCTCCACCAGATATTGATGCCCCAGGGTAAAGGGGTTGGCGTTCATCACCAGGGCGGCGCAAACGCCGTCCCGTTTCGTCTTCTCCAGCTCCTTCAGGTAGCCCGGAAAGCCGCTTTTCCGGTTCTCCATGAACACCAGCGTTCCGTCCACCCGGGCAATCTCATAAAAGCCCAGATCCCCAAAAAACCTGGCGGATTTGGTTTTCGTGTACAGAAACAGGTGGGTATTTCCCCGGGCATACTGCACCTCCATCAGGTGGGAGATCAACGCGTTCAGCAGTCCCTCCCCCTGATGCTCCCGGCTGACTGCAAAGCACCGCAGGGTGGGGCCGAAGCAGCTTCCCGTGGCGATGATATCGTCATTGTCGTCCCGCATGGCACAGATATAGTCCAGATTTCCGTCCCGGGAAACCCCCTCCTTCATCAGCAGCGTGTCAATCTGTAAAAGACTCCGCTTGTCCGAGGGATACACCTGGGAAATGGGATACTCACACATGGCCTTCCTCCTTCAAAAAATGCAGCATGTACACCATTGCCAGCAGGTCCGCGGTGCCGCCCGGGGACAGGTTGTCCCGGATAAAAGCCGCATCCAGTTTTTCCAGCGTTTCTTCCGCCGGGAACGGCTCCTTTTCCAGCAGCCGCGCCGCGGCCTCGGCGGTTTGCTTCGCCAGCACGTAGCCGCCCCGGTGGATCATATTGGTATCCGCCGTATCCGCCAGCATGGCAAGCAGCGCTGCGCAGCCCGCCTGGTTGACGGTCCTTCCGGCGGCCAGCGCAGCCTCCAGTTTGGGAAGGCCCACGTGGATCACCGCCGGGAACCCTTCCTCCGCCTGCCCCCGGACACCGGTAATCCCGTAGCGCAGATACAGCTGCTGCCCGGCGGTTTTCGCGGTCCGGGAGGTCAGTCCGGCGTAGTCCCGGCTGACAATTCCCCGGGTCATGGCGGCGCACTCTGCCATAACCGCGCCGGGATTCCCCCACTGCTCCCGCTCCAGCCGTCCCAGGGCCCCGCAGAGGATGCCCATGGAGAAGATGGCGCCCTTGTGGGTATTCACGCCCCCGGTTGCCCGGAGCATCTCCCCTTCCGCCAGCTTTCCGGGAAAGCGCAGCCGGGCGAAGGTTTCCTCCGGGGCTTCCCGACGGGTGTCCATGCCGATTTCGGCGCACCGGGCGAAGTAGGGCCACAGAGCGGCGGCGCTGGCCTGGAAGGTGAAAAAGTCCATATCCCGGTGGCTGCCGGAGTTATTCCGGTCCACCAGGCCAGGCTTTGGGGTCGTCGCCACCTCGTACAGCAGCGCCTGACAGGCCAGCCGGGCAGCACTGCCCCGGTCGGCCTCCCGGATTGCCTCCGCCAGCAGGCTTCCGGTTTTTTCCTGCAGCTGCGCCACGGTGTGGGTGCGGCTCCGGGCGCAGGCCTGGGCCGGCCCGCCGCAGATCAGGCACCTGCGCCCCGGCAGTCCCAGCTCCTGCCGGTCAACCTTCCGCCCGTCGGGGCAGAGCACATCCATATCAAACAGCCGGCCCGCGGTGGTGTGATCCTCAATTTCCACGCTCAGGGCCTTCACCGCAAGGGGCTCCTGATCCACCACGAAAATGGCTTCGTTTCCGGTGTTTTCGCTGCTTTCCCCGGAATGCAGCACCCGGATTCCCGCCACCCGGAACTGCTCCTCCAGGAGCCTGCGCCCCAGCACGAAGCCCCGGCGAATCAGGGGGCTGTTTTTCACGGGGCCCGCGATGTTCATGGTAAAGCAGACCAGCGTGGCATGATATTCCTCCAAAAGCCTCCGCTGCCGCTCCACCCTCCGCTCCCGGGCTTCCAGCATCTCCAACAAGGTGACTTCCATAGCCGCCTCCTTCCCAATATTCCGCATTTAGGTTATCGGCTTTAATAAGCAGATCGTGAAATTAGTGTTTTCCAATCTGTTTTGAAAATGTTGGAATAACACTGTAGGGGAGCCATTCATGGCTCCCGGCGGTGAAATGTTCCGATATCCCCAGCATTTCGGCGAAAACGTACTGCTCTACGGGAGCCATGAATGGCTCCCCTACAGTAAGAACGCAGTGCGTACGAAATCTCCAAACACCCATCCGTCGCCGCGCTTTCAACCACTGTGTCCCCTCATAATACACCGCATCTTCCCGTTTGTGAAGTCCCGACGGAAGGAAGAATCCATCCAATTCCCAGGAAATGCATTGCATTTTTGGGGGATTTGGATTATAATCCTATGTGCTTATCGGCTTAAGTCAGCCAGCTGACAAATTGTTGTTTACAGTTTTTAAACGCACTTCGTCCTTGCTGTAGGGGAGCC
>CALYTB010000247.1 GCA_945486035.1 uncultured Clostridia bacterium | reverse complement strand
TCCACCGCGCCCAGGTATTCCTCCAGGCACAGCCCCGAATCCTTCAGCTCCATGGCCGCCTTTACGCCCACATAGCGAAAATGCCAGGGCTCGTCGATGATGCCGGTGATATCAGCCTTCTCCGCCCGGTAGCGGACAATGAACCCGTACTCCCAGCAGTGTTCATTGAGCCAGGCAATGGCCTCCTCCCCCAGCAGATCCACCGCCAGTCCCAAATGATGCTCGCTTCTTCCCGGAAGGGCCACAGTCTCCCGTGCCTTGGCGTAAGCCGCTGTCTCGGAAGCACCCCGATCCATATTCTCCTGGGTTCTCTTATCCAGAATCTCCTGCTGCTGCTTCACCGAGCGGTAGGCGGAGTTGAACGTTACCTCAATCCCCTCCCGGCGGCAATCTGCCAGCATCCGAACCAGGGGCGCGTAGCACACCGTGGACACCTGATTCCAGCCCTCCACGGTTTTCAGCTCCATGGTGTAGTAATCGGGAACCGGATTATTCTCGTTAACCAAAATAATATGGATTCCGCCGGGGCTGAAATAATAGGTCTGCCCCTCAATCTCCGTGGGCCCCACCGCCATTGAGCCGTCGGGCTGCAGGTAGTAGCTGTCCCCGCCCTGACGGAGCCACCCGGTCCGCATCAGGCCGTCGGAACCGAAGTAGTAGCGTTTCCCCTCAATCTCCTGCCAGCCGGTGGCCTTGGGCCCCTCCGGCAGGTAGTAGACCATTCCCTCTTCCCGGGTGTCCCAGCCGGTATACAGGCTTCCGTCCTCCAGGAACCGGTATTCCTCGCCTCCGATTTTGACCAGACCCGTATCCGGGATGCCGTTGCCCCGGAAATGGTAGCGCTTGCCGTCAATGTCGCACCAGGAAGTGACCATGGCACCTTCCCGGTCGAAGTAGTAGCGATTCTGCCCATACTCCAGCCACCCCACGTGGGCCGTGCCGTCGGGCTCCAGATAATACCGCTTTCCGCCAATGTCCCAGAAGCCGGTATCCAGGGTGCCGTCCCCGCTGAAATAGCGGAGCTTCCCCTCCACCTCCTGCCAGTAGGTGGCCATGGCATTGTTTTCGGGAGAAAAGTAGTAGCGGCAGCCCTCGATTTCCTGCCAGCCGGAGACATAATTCCCCCGGAAATCCTTATAATAATAGGTGCCCCCGGCTTCCACCCAGCCGCCCCGGTCCACGTGGGTATCATACCAGTACCAGCCCAAAGCGGCCATAATCCCCACCAGCGCCAGGAGCAGCCCGATGGTCAGGAGGATTCGGATGGATTTACGCATACACTGCCTCCTAGAAATAGATAAATCTATTGTAGCACGTCCCGCCGGCGAATGCAAGTGTCCTCCTCACAGGGAAGTGGGTTGACAAACCCGATTCCGGGATTGTATACTTGTTTTTATACACTGCGGCCATCGGCCCAACCCGGCGCAGCGGTTAATTGTTGTTTAGCGGCTTCACCGAATTGACAATTGACAATTGACAGTTGACAATTATGGCATCCTTTCAGAATGATCAAAATGCCCAAATCCAACTGTAGGGGAGCCATTCATGGCTCCCGGCGGTACATTGTTCCGATTTCCTCCACATTTCGGCGAAAACGTACTACCCAACGGGAGCCATGAATGGCTCCCCTACAGCAAGAACGAAGTACGTTTGAAAAGTGTAAACAACAATTTACACATCTTCCGTCCTGGGCCGGTTGCCGACGCACGTGTTTATTCGCTATTTGAGCAAGGAGGCAGAAATGACAACCAAAGAAAAAAAGCAGCTTCAAATCACGGCCTGCAAGGTGCGCATGGGCGTGATTGAGGGCACCCATGGTGCCAAAGCCGGCCATCCGGGCGGGAGCCTGTCCGCCGCGGACGTATTCACCTATCTGTATTTCAAGGAACTGAACATTGACCCCAAAAATCCCAGGTGGGATGGCCGGGACCGGTTTGTGCTCTCGAAGGGCCACACCGCCCCGGGCCTGTACGCCGCTCTGGCTCACCGGGGCTTCTTCCCCGTGGAGGACCTGCCCACCCTGCGCCACATCGGAAGCTACCTGCAGGGCCACCCCAATATGAACACCGTCCCCGGTGTGGACATGTCCACGGGCTCTTTGGGCCAGGGCATTTCCTGCGCCGCCGGCATGGCCCTGGGCCTGAAGCACCAGGGAAGTGCCTGCCGGGTCTACACCCTTCTGGGCGATGGTGAGATTCAGGAGGGCCAGGTCTGGGAGGCCTGCATGTTCGCCGCCCACTACAAGCTGGACAATTTCGTGGTGATCGTGGACAACAACGGCCTGCAGATTGATGGAGAGGTGGCCAAGGTCATGAGCCCCTACCCCATCGACGGGAAGCTGCAGTCCTTCGGCTTCCACGTCCGCACCATCGATGCCCACGACTTTGACCAGATTGAGGAAGCCTTCCTCGAGGCCAGAACCGTCAAGGGCCGGCCCAGCGCCATCATTCTGAAGTCCGTCAAGGGCAAGGGCGTTTCCTACATGGAGAACAACGCCTCCTGGCACGGCAAGGCCCCCAACGACGAAGAATACCGGCAGGCCATGGACGAGCTGAGCGCCGCGCTCAGAGAATTGGAGGCGTAATCAGATGGCAGACGTAAAGAAAATCGCCACCCGGGACAGCTATGGCAAGGCCCTTTTGGAGCTGGGCCGGGAGCATGAGAATCTGGTGGTGCTGGACGCGGACCTGGCGGGAGCCACCAAAACCTCCGTTTTCCAGAAGGAATTCCCCAACCGGCACTTTGACTGCGGCATTGCCGAGGCCAATATGATGTGCGTGGCTGCCGGGCTTTCCACCACGGGGTTGGTGCCCTTCGCCAGCTCCTTCGCCATGTTCGCCTCCGGCCGGGCCTTTGAGCAGGTGCGCAACTCCATCGGCTACCCCCATCTGAATGTGAAGATCGGCGCCACCCACGGCGGCATTTCCGTAGGCGAGGATGGCGCCAGCCATCAGTGCTGCGAGGACTTCGCCCTCATGCGCTCCATCCCCGGCATGGTGGTCATCTGTCCCGCCGATGACGTGGAGGCCCGGGCCGCGGTGAAGGCCGCCTACGAATACGAAGGCCCCGTGTACC
>CALYTB010000246.1 GCA_945486035.1 uncultured Clostridia bacterium | reverse complement strand
AGCATGGTTTCGTAGCAGTCCAGCTTGGAAACCAGCTCCATGGGGGCGTGCATACTCAGGACGGGAACACCCGCGTCTACGGTGACGATGTTCCGGTTGGCCATGTAGGCGGCCACGGTGCCGCCGCCGCCCTGATCCACCTTGCCCAGGGTGGCAATCTGCCAGATCACATCATTGCGTTCAAAGGTGGTGCGGATGTGGCTCATGGCCTCGGCGGAGGCATCGGAGCAGCCGCCCTTGCCGCGGGAGCCGGTGTACTTGCAGATGGAGATGCCGTAGTTCAGCTTGGCATTGTTGCGCAGATCACAGGTTTCGGGGAAATTGGGATCGTAGGCGTTGGACACATCGGCGCTGAGGCAGAAGGAGGCGGCGAAGCAG
Source organism: uncultured Clostridia bacterium (assembly GCA_945486035.1). Classification (GTDB taxonomy): domain Bacteria; phylum Bacillota; class Clostridia; order Oscillospirales; family Oscillospiraceae; genus Faecousia. The sequence goes on along the minus strand of CALYTB010000246.1, from coordinate 2,699 downwards.
TCCTCCAGCTTCACCCCCTGGGCATCACAGAGCGTGCCCATGAAGTGCTCGAAGTAGTGGCTCTGCATGCCGGAAATGCCCACGGAGCCGATTTCCTCCTTGTCCGCCAGGATGCAGACGGCGGTCTTGGCGGGGGATTCGATTGCAAAGAGGGAGTACAGCTCAGCGAAGGCGCAGACCCGGTCGTCGTGGCCGTAGGCGCCCAGCAGGCTCCGGTCCAGGCCCACCTCCCGGCACTGTCCCGCGGGGACAAAGGTCAGCTCGGCGCTGAGGAAGTCGCTTTCGATGAGGCCGTATTTCTCGTTCAGCAGCTTCATCATGTGCAGCTTCACCAGGTCGCTGCCTTCCCCCTCCAGAGGCTCGGTGCCCAGCAGCACGTTCAGCTGCTCGCCGGCGATGACCTGGGCAGCGGTTTTCTGCATTTGGTCGGCGGACAGGTGGACCAGAAGGTCCGTGACCATGAGAATCGGGTCGGAGGGGTCTTCGCCGATGGTGACGGTGACACGGGTTCCGTCGCGGCGGCAGACCACGCCGTGGATGGCCATGGGAACGGTGGGCCACTGGTACTTCTTGATGCCGCCGTAGTAGTGGGTCTTGAGGTAGGCAATCTCGGTGTCCTCATACAGAGGGTTGGGCTTCACATCCATCCGGGGGGAGTCCACATGGGCGGCGCAGATGTTGGCACCGCGGCTCAGGGGCTCGGTGCCCACCACCGCCAGGGCAATGGCCTTGTCCCGGTTGTTGTAGTAGATTTTGTCCCCGGGCTTGGCAGCCATGCCGGGGGTGAAGGGCTTAAAGCCCCGCTTCTCAGCCTCGGCGATCGCCCAGGCAGTGGCTTCCCGCTCGGTTTTGCAGGCATCCATAAACGCCCGGTAGTCCCGGCAGTAGCTTTCCATTTCCTCCCGCTGCTCTGCCTTCAGGCGGGTGTAACCGTTCTTGGGGGCAGAGAGCAGGGAGGTACGCAGTTCTTCGGTGGTCATATTATATCTCCTTTTTCGTGGAATTATGACTCCATTATACAGTGCTCGCGCAAAAACGCAAGGCATTTTGCCTGGAAATCCGGCAGATTCCCGGTGTTTTCCAGAAGATAATCGCAGTGCTCCCGAAACCATTCCTCGCTGTGCTGGGCATCCAGCCGTTTTTCGGCGTACTCCCGGGAGATTCCGTCCCGGGCCATGAGCCGAAGGACCCGGTCCTCCCGGGGGGCGGTGACGGCCACGGTCAGGTCGCAAAGTTCCCCGAGGCCTCCCTCAAACAGAGCAATGGCATCGATGGCTGCCAGGGAGGGCCTGTGCTCCAGGCGGCTGAGCACCTCCCGCTTCACCGCCGCGTGGGTGATGCGGTTCAGGTCCCCAAGGGCCTGCGCATCGGAAAAAACGGTGGCTCCCAGCTTTTTCCGCAGGAGCTTGCCATGCTCCACGGTGCCGGGAAAGCGGTTTTCAATGGACCCAAGCAGCCCTTCGTCGGTGGACAGGAGGGAATGGTAAATCTCGTCGCAGTCAAGAACCAGGCCGCCCAGGCGTTCTACCTGAGCCAGAAGCGTGGTTTTGCCGCAGCCGCTGCCGCCGGTGATACCGAGAATCATACCGTTTCCTCCGCGTCTACAATGTGGAAGGCGGCGGCTTTCTTCAGCCGGTTCTGAACGGCGTAGGCAATGCCGCCTCCCACGGGGCAGCGGGCGTAGACCTGGTGGATGGAGGGATCATCCAGCTCCCGCAGGGCGGCGAAGAGCCCTGCGGACAGGGTGGATACATCCGCTTCCCGACCGTAGGGCAGGGGGTTCAGGCCTTCATACAGGGGAAGCTCCTCCTCAAAGCACAGCACCCGGTCGCCGGGGGAGAAGTGGCTGTGAATGTATGAAGCGGCCTTCTCCCGGGAGCCGGAGACGATGACAACCGGCTCGGAGGGGGCATAATGGCGGTATTTCATGCCGGGGGCTTTCACCACGGTGTCTTGATCAATCTGGGCAGTGACGGCCTTGTCCACCACCAGATCCCCCAGCAGGGCGAGAAGCTCTTCGGGGGTGACCCCGCCGGGGCGCAGCAGCCGGGGCCGCTCCTCCGTCAGATCCACAATGGTGGATTCCACCCCCACCCGGCAGGGGCCGCCGTCCACGATGGCGGCGATTTTTCCGTCGTGGTCATGCAGCACATGCTGGGCGGTGGTGGTGGAGGGCTTGCCGGAAATATTGGCCGAGGGCGCGGCGATGGGAACACCGGACAGGCGGATAATCTGCCGGGTGACGGCGCTGTCGGGGCAGCGGACGGCCACGGTAGAAAGCCCCGCGGTGGTGCGTTTGGGAACGATGTCCCGGGCGGGCAGCACCATGGTCAGAGGGCCGGGCCAGAAGGCTTCGGCGAGAAGGTACGCGGATTTGGGAATGCTGTGGCAGAATTTTTCCATATCCTGAGCCTCAGCCACATGGAGGATCAGGGGATTGTCCTGGGGACGGCCCTTGGCCTGAAAAATCTTTGCCACGGCTTCCTCGTTCAGGCCGTCGGCACCCAAGCCGTAGACCGTTTCCGTGGGAATGGCCACCAGCTCCCCCCGGCGGATCAGTTCCGCCGCAATGGCGGGAGTGCTGGGGTCATCTGCGGACAGGTAACGGGTAAGCATAAGATCACCTCAGTGGGAAAGGTTGGTTAGATAAATTGTTGTTTAGCGCCCCGAAAAAACGCTGTCATTGCGAGGAAGCCGTG
>CALYTB010000245.1 GCA_945486035.1 uncultured Clostridia bacterium | reverse complement strand
ACCATGTCATTGCACAACTTGTATACCATGTTACTACTCTGTACATCATGACCGCCCCGCTCCGGTTGGATGACTGAGGAGTGCCGTTTTACGGAATCATTTCCGCTGTCAATCGCGTCCGCTGGGCGGTGCGGTCATGACCGCACCCTACAGATGGCCCGCTGTTTCCTTAGATTTCCAGAAAAATCAAATCACACAAGTTTTTTCATTGAACCAAAAAAGCTGTCATTGCCATGAAAAACGATGTCATTGCGAACCAGTGCGCTTAAGTGGTGTGGCAATTCCCCCGTCCTTCCACAGTTTTTCGTTTATCGTGGTGTGTATACACGTGATGATTGCGAACCAGTCTGCAGACTGGTTCGCAATGACAGGTAATCTAAAACAAGTGCTGTTAACAACATTTTTTCGAATACCGAAACTATGCCCCAATTGCGGCAAAAGAGCTGACAGATCGGGTCAGTCAGCTCTTTTGGGAATTATTCGTCACATTCGGTCTGGTTAAACGCGGCGGACATGACCTCTTTCATGTGGACTTCAAACAATTCCGCGGGAATCAGCGCGATGCCTTCGTTTTCGTCACCCAGGACGATCAGCCGGGTACCGCCGGTGATACGGAACTTGTCCCTGGCCTCCTTTGGAATCACGATCTGTCCTCTGTCGCCGACCAGAACCGAACCCCAGATATGCTTGCCGTTCTGTGCCGGCGGGATCATACCGATTCCGTCGGCCTTCTCGGTTTTCAGCAGACTGTCGATGCTCACACCGTAAACCTGGGCCAGCGCGCCGCACTTGACAATGTCCGGGACGGTGGTGCCCCGCTCCCATTTGGCATAGGCCTGACGGGAGATGCCGATTCTCCCGGCAATCTCTTCCTGGGAATAGCCATTCAGATTCCGAAGCATAATCAGGTTTTCCTTCAGCATCACACCACCTCGTCACAGATCGATTTTTTCAAAGCGTTTGCAAGCCTTTTGGTAGGAAAGAAGGGTGACGGCCAGGTAGAACACCACCCCGAGCCCCATCAACAGCAGCTGTACGGCAAAATACTCCATACCAAAGGCATTTAGAAACCCGAACCCCGGTATATAGTGGAGCGCTTCCGCAATGCCGATCGTCAGGAAAACCGCGATGATATACCCCACAAAGGGGCGTCCGAATTTGTACGCGGTCTTGAAGAAACCGCCCACGAAAATCAGGTTGAACAGTCCGAACCCAACAAAAGCCATACCCAGCGCGAACAGATTCCCGTTCATCAGCGCGTTGCTCCGATACACGGCCGCATCCGAAAACACCGTCATCCGCAAAGCCACCGCCAGGGTCATCAGCAGGCCGCTGCAAAGCTCAATCGTGCAGGTGAACAGGTACTTTCCCTTCACAACATCCCGTTTTGAAATCGGGAGCAGTGCGGAGAAAACCATGTCGTTCGCCTCTCTCGCATTCTGGAAGCTCTGAAAAATTCCCAGTGTTACAAAGAATACACCGCACAATATGGGGTAGCCCGGGAGAAGGAACATCAGTCCAAAGGGGATAAACAGGAACGACAGCAGCGAAGCGCTGAGCTTTACCTCTTTCAAAAGAATGTTACGCATTTCCATCGCCCCTTTCCAACCTCAGAAAAGTCTCCTCAAGTGTTTCTCCGGCCTGGGAATACCGCTTCACAAAGCCATCCTTCGGCATAGCCGCCACAATCCTCCCGCCGGAAATGTACACAATATCGTCCGCGCATTTTTCAATATCGGAAATGATGTGCGTAGAGAAAAACACGGCCACTCCGTCGTCTCTCAGCTTCAGGAAGATCTCCAGAAGCTCATCCCGGGAGAACGGATCCAGTCCGCTGGTAGGTTCATCCAGAATCAGAACCTCAGCCCTGTGGGATAGAGCAAGCAGCAGATTGCATTTCACCTTCATCCCCTCGGACATCTCCAGTGGGGTCTTGTTCTCATCCAGCCCGAAGGCCTCCAGGTACTTACGGTAGGCATTTTCGTCCCAGGTGTCGTAGAAACGCTTCACCACACCGACAATCTGCCCCAGCTTTTTTCTCGGATACCAGTTGACCGTTCCCGTCGAATAGCCGATGCGCTGCTTTGCCCTCGTTTCGTGCCCACGCAGCGGTTCCCCGAAAAACAGGATTTCCCCACTGTCCGGGTGAACAAGATTCAGCATGGATTTGATCGTGGTGGTCTTTCCCGCGCCGTTCCTGCCGATAAAGCCCGTGATCACGCCTTTTTTGATATCAAAAGAAACATCCTTCAGCTGAAAGGCAGGGTAGTCCTTACATAGGTCCCTTATTTCCACAATACTCATATTTGCCTCCGAATTGTTGATTTGTATGATTATTGTAATCGAAAGTTGCGCACATTTCAACCAACCGCAAATAACAGAATTTTCTAAATTATGTAATGTGCGGTTGCGTCCCGCGTGAGGAGGTAGCACAACGGAAAGCTTCTGCCGTTCCCCGCCGGAAAGCTTGGACACGAAGCTCTTTCTCAGAGTGCCAAGCCCAAATCCATCCAGCAGCCGCGGATAGTCCGCCGGGTCAGTGTACAATGAGGCATACTCCATGCAAGCCTCTTCCGCGGTGATGCTGCTCTGATACTGGGTATGCTGAAGCTGTACGCCAACCCGTTCAAACACCTGTTTTCTGTTCTTCGCGGCATCCATTCCCAGAATCCTCGCGCTGCCCCCGTCCGGCGCCTTCAAACCCAGAATCAGATCGATGGTTGTGCTCTTCCCCGCTCCGTTGTGTCCCAGCAGCGCAAAGACCTGACCCTTTTTCACATCAAAGGAAAGGTCATCCACCACCTTGCGGCCCGCAAAGGATTTTGTCAGACTTCTTACACGGATTGATGGTTCATTCATAAAAAATCCTCCTTGCTTTTCATTACAAGGAGGATTCTATCATCTCCCCTAAAGGGGAGAGTCAAGGGGTAATCTTTGATTTTTAAATCTTTTTTTGCGTGAATGGAACAGCAGCCTGCATCCAGGTTGGACGTAGTAAATCGATAAATTGTTGTTTACAGCAATATCACCGTAGGGGCGGATATTATGTCAAGAGTAACATGGTATACACCAGTGCAAGGACATG
>CALYTB010000244.1 GCA_945486035.1 uncultured Clostridia bacterium | reverse complement strand
AATGGCTCCCCTACAGTAAAAACAAAGTGCGTTTGAAATGTTCAAACACCAATTTGTCGCTTCGCCATGCAGGCTCCCCCTCCTCCTTTCCTCCAATTTCCACCGCGGATTTTTGAAAATGATGGAAATACTGATTGACAATTTCCCCGCCTTGGTGGTATATTAGGACAATCAAATACTCCCTGGGCGCACAAAAGTCCGCGGAGTAGGAACGAAGGAGAGATAAGACTATGAAAAGAATCATTGCTCTGGCGCTGGCCGTTCTGATGCTGGCGTCTCTGGCCGCCTGCGGAGGTTCCGGCAGCGGCAAGTACAAGGTCGGTATCTGCCAGCTGGTGCAGCATCCGGCACTGGATGCTGCCACTCAGGGCTTCCAGGATGCTTTGACCAAGCAGCTGGGAGACAAGGTGGAGTTTGACGTTCAGAACGCCTCCGGTGAGCCCGCCAACTGCACCACCATCGTCAACGGCTTTGTATCTTCCAACGTTGACCTGATTATGGCCAACGCCACTCCTGCCCTTCAGGCTGCCAAGGAAGCTACCGCCACCATTCCCATCCTGGGCACCTCCGTTACCGACTACGCCTCCGCTCTGGAGATTGACGGCTGGACCGGCACCGTGGGCACCAACATCTCCGGCACCTCTGACCTGGCGCCTCTGGACGGCCAGGCTGCCATGATCAAGGAGCTGTTCCCCGATGCCAAGACCGTGGGCATTCTCTACTGCTCCAGCGAGGCCAACAGTCAGTACCAGGTGGACGTGATCACCGGCTACCTGACGGACCTGGGCTTCACCGTCACCCCCTACAGCTTCACCGATACCAACGACGTTGCCTCCGTGGCCCAGAAGGCCTGCGACAGCGACGTGATTTACATCCCCACCGATAACACCGCCGCCTCCAACACCGAGGCCATTGCCAACGTGGTGCTGCCCGCCAAGGTGCCCGTGGTTGCCGGCGAGGCCGGTATCTGCCAGGGCTGCGGCGTAGCCACGCTCTCCATCAGCTATTACGACCTGGGCTATGCCACGGGTCTGATGGCCGCGAAGGTCCTCACCGGCGAGGCCAAGATCTCCGAGATGGCCGTGCAGTACGCCCCTGAGTTTACCAAGCAGTACAACGCCCCCAACTGCGATGCCCTGGGCATCACCATTCCCGGCGACTACACCCCCCTGGAGGGTTAATTCCCCCTGAATCCAACGGCAGGACAGGGTTTTCCCCTGTCCTGCCATAATCTGTAACCGAGGTACTTGCGACATGATATCACTTCTCAACGCCATACCGGGCGCCGTGACCCAGGGAATGCTGTGGGGCATCATGGCCATCGGTGTTTACCTGACCTTCCGGATTCTGAACGTGTCCGACCTGACGGTGGACGGTTCTCTGGCCACCGGAGGCGCGGTGTGCGTCATGCTCATGCGCGCCGGGTGCAATCCCTGGGTGGCCCTGCTGTGCGCGGTGCTGGCGGGAATGCTTGCCGGGCTGATCACCGGCCTGCTGCACACCCGCTGCGCCATCCCGGCAATCCTGGCCGGTATTCTCACCCAGCTGGCGCTGTACTCCATCAACCTGCGAATTATGGGCGGTAAGGCCAACCAGCCCATCGGCGTGGACAAATACGACCTGCTGGTCTCCCAGCGGTATGTCCGGGATCTGAGCCTGGAGAATCCCATCCTGCTGGTAATTCTGATCCTCGCCGTGTTGGTGGGGATCCTCTACTGGTTCTTCGGCACCGAATACGGCAGCGCTCTGCGAGCCACAGGCGCCAACCAGAACATGGCCCGGGCCCAGGGCATCGATACCAAAATCGGCATCACCGTAGGCCTGATGGTTTCCAACGGCCTGGTGGCTCTGTCCGGCGCGCTGCTGGCTCAGTATCAGGGCGCGGTGGACGTGAACATGGGCCGGGGTGCCATTGTCATCGGCCTGGCGGCGGTGATCGTGGGCGAGGTGCTTTTCGGCAAGGTGTTCCACAACTTCGCCCTGAAGCTCACTGCCGTGGCTCTGGGTGCAGTGGTGTATTATCTGGTGATCCAGGTGGTGCTCCAGCTGGGGCTCAATACCAACGATCTGAAGCTGCTTACCGCCGCGGTGGTGGCACTGTTCCTGGCCATTCCCTACTGGCAGTCTCTTGCCAAGCCCAAGAAGCAGAATGCGGGAGGAAACGGCCATGCTTGAACTGAGGAACCTTCACAAGACCTTCAATCCCGGCACCGTCAACGCCAAGAAAGCCCTGGACGGTCTGAATCTGACCCTCCATGACGGGGATTTCGTCACCGTCATCGGCGGCAACGGCGCGGGCAAGTCCACCATGCTAAACGCCATCTGCGGCACCTTCGCCGTGGACGAGGGACAGATCCTTCTGGACGGAAAGGACATCACCCGCCTGCCCGAACACAAACGGGCCCAGTACCTGGGCAGGGTGTTCCAGGACCCCATGATGGGCACCGCCGCCACCATGCAGATTGAGGAAAATCTGGCGCTTGCCGCCCGGCGGGGTAAGCGGCGTACCCTGCGCCCCGGCATCACCCGGGCTGAACGGGAAAACTACCGGGAGCAGCTGAAGATCCTTGATCTGGGGCTGGAGAACCGGCTCACCGCCAAGGTGGGACTTCTCTCCGGCGGCCAACGGCAGGCTCTGACCTTGCTGATGGCCACCCTGCGCCAGCCCAAGCTCCTGCTGCTGGACGAGCACACTGCGGCCCTGGACCCCAAGACCGCCGCCAAGGTGCTGGAGGCCACCGAGCGCATCGTCACCCGAAGCAATCTCACCACCCTGATGATTACCCATAACATGCGCGATGCCATCACCTACGGCAACCGGCTGATTATGATGTACGACGGCCATATCGTGGTGGATGTCTCCGGCGAGGAGAAAAAGCACCTGACCGTGGAGCACCTGCTGGGCCTGTTCAGCCAAGCCTCCGGCTCTACCGAGGTCAACGACAAAATGGTTCTGTCATAATAACGGGCGGGGATCCTTCCCCGCCCGTTTCCCGCCCAAAACGCGGCGTGATAAATTGTTGTTTAGCTGCTTCGCCGAATTGACAATTGACAATTGACAGTTGACAATTTCGGCATCCTTTCA
>CALYTB010000243.1 GCA_945486035.1 uncultured Clostridia bacterium | reverse complement strand
AACTGTCAATTGTCAATTGTCAATTCGGCGAAGCCGCTAAACAACAATTTGTATTTCCTATAGCAAATAACCTTACACTATATTATACACGGTTTTGGGCGTCATGGCAATAGGAAGATGCTCAGCTTTCCGGCTCCGGGAACAGCTGCAGGACGGTGACGGCAAGCAGGGGGGAGAGAATCATGCCGCCGATGCCCCACAGGCGGAAGCCCACATACAGAGCAATCAGGGTGACCAGCGGGTCCAGGCCCAGATGCTTGCCCAGAAGCCGGGGCTCCAGCACCGAGCGGGTGATTGCCACCACCACATAGATGCCCAGTAGTCCCACAGCCTGGGCGATGTTTCCCTGAAGCAGGCAGATGAGGCTCCAGGGAAGCAGCACGGACCCGGTGCCCAGTACCGGGAGGGCATCCACCACCGCGGTAATCAGTGCCCAGAGGGGGGCGTAGGAGACCCTCAGCAGCAGAAACCCCAGCAGCAAAACCGTGAAGGTTACCCCCGAAAGCTGGAGCTGTGCCAGCAGCCAGCTGGAAACCGCCTTCCGGACCCGCCGGAGGGTATCCAGCAGGGGGCGGAGCTTCTCCCGGGGAAACCGCCGGAGAAACCACTGCCGCAGCTTCGGCAGCTTGGCACTGATCATGTAGCCGGAGATGATGGCCGTGAACAGCCCCAGGGCACTGCCGGGGATGTGGCCCAGGATGCTGCCCGCCAGAGCCAGCAGATAGCGCACCGCCTTGTCCACCAGGGCGGTTCCGTCGGAGAAAAAGTCGGTGATGTTCTGCCGCAGCAGGGGCCGGATGCTCTGGGGCGCTTTGGAGCTCAGGGTCAGCAGCCACCCCTCCAGGGAGGACACACCGGTTCTGGCGGTGTCCTCCAGGTTGGGAAGAATCCCCGCCAGCGCGCCCAGCTCCCGCACCAGCAGGGCGGCCAGAAGCAGTGTCAATATGGACAGCAGCAGAAAGACACCTGTGACCGACAGGGCGCAGGCCGCCGCCCGGGGCAGGTGCAGATGCCTGCGCAGAAACCGGACTGCCGGCTCCGCGGCCAGAGCAAGAGCGGTTCCCAGAAGAAACGGGAAGCTCAGCGGCAGCAGAAACCGGATGACCAGCCAGACCGCCAGAAAGATGCCCAGAAGGGACAGCGTTTTTAGGGTTCCGGGCCGCATAGGGCGCCCTCCTTTCCGTTTGATTTGCTTGATGGCTTTGCTCAGAAGCGTGGAAAACTGTTGTTTAGCGGCTTTGCCTCAAAGTTTTCTGTCATTGCGAGACCAGTGCGCTTAAGTGGCGTGGCAACCCCCCGGTTAGAGGGGGAATGTTCCGAAAAGCACCCGAAAGGATGGGCGTTTCCGCGATTTTGATGGTAATCGTTACCTGGTTCCATGGGGCCGGGGGATTGCCACGCCAGTTTGCGAACTTGCTCGCAATGACAGCGTTTTTTGAGTGCACATCTGCAAATAACAATTTACTGTGTACCAAGCAAAGCGGATATGCGCAATACGTAATATCTGGGGGTTGCATTTTTAAAAATGTATGCTACAATACGAACGGATTACCACAGACATTTGTGCTCCTCAGAGCGACAACATAATATAGGAGGCTCCTCATGTCCACAAAACCCCAATATTACATCGTGGAAGCATCGGCGCTGCCGGAGGTGTTCCTGAAGGTGGCGGAGGCCAAGCGGCTGCTGTCCACCGGCGAGGCCGCCACGGTGAACGAGGCTACCCGCATGACGGATATCAGCCGCAGCGCGTTCTACAAGTACCGGGACGCGGTGCTGCCCTTCCAGAATATGATGACCGGAAGAATCATCACCTTCCAGCTTCTGCTCCACGATGAGTCGGGGCTGCTTTCCGAGATTCTGGGGGTGTTTGCCCATGCAAAGGCCAACATCATCACCATCAATTCCATTGTACCTACCAACGGCACCGCCGTTGTGACCATTTCCGCGGAAACCATGGATCTGACCATCAGCCTGGAGGATCTGCTGGACAAGCTGGGCCATACCCCCGGTGTTGTGAAAGCGGAGGTTCTGGCCGGTTAATCATGCCGCCCTTCGGGGCGGCTTTTTTCTGTCACAATGGGGCGCTCCCTGCCATATCATGGTGTGGAGGGATGCGGAATGCTCATCGTGCAGAAATACGGAGGAACCTCCCTGCAGGATGCCGGAAGGATTCGCGCGGCGGCCCGGCGGATCACGGGGCTCGCCCAGCAGGGCGCCCGGGTGGTGGTTGTGGTTTCCGCCCAGGGAGATACGACGGACACACTGATTGAGAATGCTGTCAAAATCAACCGCCGGGGCTCGGCCCGGGAGATGGATGCCTACCTTGCCGCCGGGGAACAGATGTCCGCCGGGCTCGTGACCATGGCCATCGGGGCCTTTGGCTATCCGGCGGTGAGCCTGACGGGGGCCCAGGCGGGAATCCATACCGACGACGTTCACGGAAACGCCAGGATTCTGCGGGTGGAGCCGGATCGGATTCAGAAGGAGCTGGCCGAGGGAAAGGTTGTGGTGGTGGCGGGCTTCCAGGGGGTGGACCAACAGGGGGATATCACCACCCTGGGCAGGGGCGGCTCCGACACCACCGCGGTGGCCCTGGCGGCAGCGCTCGGCGCAGACCGATGCCAGATCTATACCGATGTGGACGGGGTTTACGACCGGGACCCGAGAATTTATCCCGATGCCACCCGGTTCGGAAGGATCGGGTATGACAAGATGCTCTCCCTCATCGAAAACGGGGCCCAGGTGCTCCACGACCGGAGTGTGGAGCTGGCCCGGGATCAGGGGATTTCCATAGAGGTACTGTCTGCCTTTTCGGGCAATCCGGGCACCATTGTGGGGTGACGGAATCATTCTAGCCAGATTGGGCATCAGATATTCCGAAAATCCGGAGGAACGGAAAAGAAAGAGAAATTGGTGTTTGTAAAGATATGCTGTCATTGCGAGCCAGCGCGCACGCTGGCGTGGCAATCCCCCCGTTGAGAGGAACAAGGGTACGATTATAACCAAAAAACGCGGCAGCTCCCACTCTTGCGGGTGCTTTTCGGTACATTTCCCCTCTAACCGGGGGATTGCCACGACCAGTCTGCGGACT
>CALYTB010000242.1 GCA_945486035.1 uncultured Clostridia bacterium | reverse complement strand
ACCCGCCATGTGATCCTCAGCCATGACGATCCCTGGAGCAATGTAGCCTGCATCGCCTGCATCGCGGGCCTGTTTGCCATCCGCCGCTTCCTGGTGCCCAAGAGCGAGCTGAAGGAAGAAATGGTGGAGATTGAGTAAAAAGCGATAAATTGGTGTTTGTCGAGAAGTTTTGGAAACCCTGGAATTACGCTGTAGGGGAGCCATTCATGGCTCCCGGCGGTGAAATGTACCGATTATATGAGCATTTCGGCGAAAACGTACTGCGTCACGGGAGCCATGAATGGCTCCCCTACAGCAAAAACGCAATGCGTACAAAATCGCCAAACACCAATTTGTCGATGTCTTTGACACGAAATTACCCCTGGGCTTTGCGGCCCAGGGGTGCTTTTTAGAATTCGCACTTTTTGGCGATGTAGCTTTTCAGCTCGGAGATGGGGATTCTCACCTGCTCCATGGTGTCCCGGTCACGGACGGTGACACAGTTGTCGGCGGGGGAGTTCTCGTCGCCCACGGTCTGGAAGTCCACGGTGATGCACAAAGGCGTGCCGATCTCGTCCTCCCGGCGGTAGCGCTTGCCGATGGAGCCGGCGTCGTCGAAGTCCACCATGAAATCCTTCCGCAGCTCCCGGTAGATTTCCTCTGCCTTGGGGCTCAGCTTCTTGGAAAGGGGCAGCACGGCAGCCTTGAAGGGAGCAAGGTAGGGATGCAGGTGCAGCACGGTGCGGATATCGGGGTTGCCCTTCTTGTCCTGGCCCACAACCTCCTCGTCATAGGCCTCGCACAGGAAGGCCAGGGCCACCCGGTCGCAGCCCAGGGAAGGCTCGATGACGTAGGGGATATAGTGCTCGTTCTTCTCCTGGTCGTAGTATTCAAGACTCTTGCCGGAAGCCTCCTGATGGCGGCCTAAGTCATAGTTGGTCCGGTCGGCAATGCCCCACAGCTCGCCCCAGCCGGAGCCGAAGGGGAACTGGTACTCGATGTCCGTGGTGGCCCGGGAGTAGAAGGCCAGCTCGGCGGGCTCATGGTCCCGCAGCCGCAGGGAGTCCTCCTTGATGCCCAGGGAGATCAGCCAGTTCTTGCAGAAGTCCTTCCAGTAGGCGAACCACTCCAGATCCGTGCCCGGCTGGCAGAAGAACTCGCATTCCATCTGCTCAAATTCCCGGATGCGGAAGATGAAATTGCCCGGGGTGATCTCGTTGCGGAAGGCCTTGCCCACCTGGCAGACACCGAAGGGCAGCTTCTTGCGGGTGGTGCGCTGGATGTTGGCGAAGTTCACGAAGATGCCCTGAGCGGTCTCCGGCCGCAGGTACACGGTGGAGGAGGAGTCCTCGGTAACGCCGATCTGGGTCTTGAACATCAGGTTGAACTTGCGGATGGGGGTGAAATTGTGCTTGCCGCAGTTGGGGCAGACCACATCGTCATGCTCGGCCACAAACTTGTCCATTTCCTCGAAGCTCATGGCATCCACGTTGACGCCCCGGCCGGACTCGCTGGCTTCAATCAGCTTGTCGGCTCTCTGCCGGGCGCCGCAGCCTCTGCAGTCAACCAACGGGTCGGAGAAGTTGCCCACATGGCCGGTGGTGACCCAGGTGGTGGGGTTCATGAGAATGGCGGCATCCAGCCCCACGTTATAGTCGGATTCCTGGACGAACTTTTTCAGCCAGGCCTTTTTCACGTTGTTCTTGAACTCCACACCCAGGGGGCCGAAGTCCCAGGAGTTGGCAAGTCCGCCGTAAATCTCGGAACCCGGGTACACATAGCCCCGGCTCTTGCAGAGATTCACGATCATATCCAGTGTTTTCTCGCTGTTTTTCATGGTATTTCCTCCAAAAATCGGTTATTTCCAAAAGCCACCTTATTATACAGGGGTTTCATGGGGAAATCAAGGGGGAAAGGAATTGACAATTGATAATTTGCCATCCTCAGCACCCCGGCAAATTGGTGTTTGGCGATTTTGTACGCATTGCGTTTTTGCTGTAGGGGAGCCATTCATGGCTCCCGTGACACAGTACGTTTTCGCCGAAATGCTCATATAATCGGTACATTTCACCGCCGGGAGCCATGAATGGCTCCCCTACAGTGTTGACGCAGTGCGTGCGGAAATCGTCAAACATCAATTTGTCGATATATTGGGAACCGTCAGGAAATTGTCAACTGTCAATTGGTTCATACTCCGGGCCCAGGTCCTGGAGCATCATTCGGTAGCACTGCTCGGAGATTTCCACGGCGGTGCGGCCTTGCTGCTCCTCAGGGGAGATCACGCCGATGAGATGGAGCTTGACCTGGGTGGGGCGCAGACGGGCCAGGTTGTGGAAGATGTACTGGGTGCCCGCCAGGCTGCACACCACGATGGGAACCCCCGTCTTCATGGCGATCTTGAAGGCTCCTGCCCGGAAATGCTGCAGACGGCCGTCCTTGCTGGTATAGCCCTCGGGGAACACGGCCACGCTGACCTCGTCGTCCTTGATGAGCTGGATGCACTTGAGGATGGTTTTCAGGGCCTCCCGGTCGTTCTCCCGGTTGATCATCTGGCACATGATCTTGTGCATGATTTTGCCCACGAGGAACATGGACTGGTTCTCCCGCTTGGAGATGAAGGCCAGCTGGGCTTTGGGAAAGGTCTGCAGCAGCAGCACCGGGTCGGCATCGCTCAGGTGGTTGCACACCAGAAGGAACCGGCCCTCCTGAGGAAGCTGCTCCAGGCCCTTTTTCTCGATGTGAACCCGGGCAAGAACCGGCAGGGCCTGAATATAGAGATTTGCCACCGTACGGTAGAATTTGCTGTCATGAAGCTGGGGCTTGTCAAAGTCCACCAGGGCGCAGACCGCCCACAAAAACAGGAAGGCCAGCACCAAAAAGCCCAGAAAGCCCCCCACGAAGGCCACCGGCAGCACCCACCAGGCAAAGCCGGTCACACAAAACAGCACCGCGGCCAAAACTGCGGCGGCAAGGGTGATTCCACAAAGCAGCATAGGGATTCCTCCAAATGTGAAGATGATAGAAAAGTGTGATAATGGTAAATTGGTGTTTGCAGTTCAGTTTTGGAAATGTTGGAATAACACTGTAGGGGAGCCATTCATGGCTCCCGGCGGTGAAATGTTCCGATA
>CALYTB010000241.1 GCA_945486035.1 uncultured Clostridia bacterium | reverse complement strand
CCGACTGGGTGTTGCCGTAAAAGCTTTTGTACTTGCGTTTGCCGTTGGGCTGAAACCCATCCATGATGGTACACTCCCAAAGGCCGTTTTTGCGCTGGCGAATGTGACCTTCGCCGTTGGTTCTTCTCTTTGCCATTGAACTCCTTTCCGCTGGCAAGCAGAGTGTTTCGTCACCCTGATTGTACAGCATAGCAGATGGTTTTGTAAAGGATGCAGCGGTGCAACTTCGCCGAATTTTTCGGCGAAGTATCAAACCGCCGTGCGGTATGTGCGATTGGTGCGATAATCAGGCAACGGGTGGTGTGCCTGAAATATCGCACATATCGTTTTTATCGGACACCCTTTCCAGAATCAGATACTTCACGTTTTCCTCCCGACGCCCCACATAGCGGATGCCGTAGCGTTCAGACAGCTCTCTGGTTTTGGCGTTGAGCCTTCGCACCAGGGAGTTGGGCTTGGCAAGAAGGTCGGGATTGATTTTCAGGAGAGCTTCCAAAAGCTCCGTGGCTGTCCCCTTCCACGAAGACTTGTCTTGCAGGAAGATTCCCACCGCCGCAAGGATTGGATCCTCCGGGTCTCCCTCCTGAGAATCCGCGTAGCTTATGAATTTCCAAATCTTTTTCTCCCGGTCAAAATCCAGCAGCAGCTTTTTGTCCGGGTGCTCCCGGCTGGTGACGGTAAGCGAGCCTTGCGTCCCCAGCCGGTTTTCTTTTTCCAGAATCAGCGAACCGTCGGCACAGCCGATCAGTCCGGTGGTGCCGGAGATTTTATCCACCGCGTCGTCGGCCTCCTGCTTCCGGGTGTGATGCACCAGAAGGATGGTCAGGTCGAAGCGGTCGGCGATTTGCTTCAGTACCGTCAGGGTGGCGTAGTCCCCGGCGTAGCTGTAGCTGTCCGCTTTGAGCTGGCGGATTTTTTGCAGGGTGTCGATGATGACGAACTTGGTTTCCGGGTGGTCGCTCAGGAAATTGGTGAGCTGTTCTTCCAGTCCGCTGCCCAGAAGCTCCGCGTCGGTGGCGATGGTCAGGTCTCCGGTTTCGCCGCCGGTGACCTCCACCAGACGGCGCTGGAGCCGCTGGTCGGTGTCCTCCAGGCTCAGGTAGAGCACACCGCACTGCCGGGTTTTCAGCTCCCACACCGGCAGCCCCAGACTGACGCAATGTGCCAGCCACAGCACCAGCCAGGACTTGCCGATTTTGGAAGCACCCGCCAAAAGATACAGCCCCTTGCCCAGCAGCCCTTCGATCAGCTCCGGGTTGTCCGGGAACTGCATGTCCATCAGCTCATCCGCTGCGATGGTGTCCAGGCTGCAAATCTTGACCCCCAGCACCCGGCAAACGTGCTTGAGGGCATCGGCTGTTTTTCGGAAGCCGTGGCTTTCCATGGCGTAATCCACCACATCTCCTTTGCTGCCGCAGTTGGGGCAGTTCCAGAGAAAGTCTCCGACCACCTGCGCGTGCTGCCCGCAATGCGGGCAGACGGTGAGGGAGGGTTCATAGTAGGGAATCTGGGCGGCTTTCAGATAATCGATGAATCGGAACTTGACTTCCGTTCGCAGGATTTCAGTCGTTTGCATCGTCGCTCCCTCCCTTACGCGGCGCTCTGTTCTTCCATCCAAGCCAGCAGCTTGTCCTTGGGGACAACCATGCGCTTGCCGATCTGGATGGTGGGAAAGCCCTTGGAGTGCATCAGCGTGTAGGCTCCTGCCCGGGAAATCCCCAGAACCTGCGCCACGTCTTCGGCGCAGAGGGTGATGGGAAGCTGATCGATAGAAGTGTAAGTATTTGTCATGTTTTCTATTTCCTTTCCTAAAAAATACGTTGTTTTCAATAGTAGCAAGCAATGCAACCCGGTACCCAGATTGCGAAAAGGCTTGTTGGGGCGTCCCCCAAACCCTCGTCCTCGCAAACTTCATATCCTTCGCCTCCCCACGAAAGTGGGAAGGCTCACTCATTGCGTTGCTCGTCCTCTCCCCACGCAACCCACTTCGTTGGGCTTGCGCGGGGACCCCTGACGCAGAAAATCTGCGGCTGCGCACCGTTCCGGCGCTTAAGGAATCTTCGCAAGAGAATCCAGAATCTTTCTTGCATAGTCGTACAGGCCGTCGATTCTGTCGCGAATCTCCTGAATGTCCGCCTCGTAAATCCGCCCTGTGGAATTGAGGGAACGGGCAATCTGGTTGATGTTGTTATTGGCGATGCCCAGCAGCCGGATCATCTCTTTCAGCTCCGGAAGCTCCAGCTTGATCACATAGCCGTCAATGGCCATCTTGCGAAGATAAGCGCCCATGTTGCCGGTTCCGTACAATTCCATCTTTTTGAGAATCAGGTCTTTCTCTTCCGGGGTTGCCCAGAATTTGATTTGCTCTGTGCGGTTTCGCTTTGGCGCGTCTGCTTGCTTACGCATAAAAGTCATCCCTCCCAACTGCCCGCTTGGAAAAATATCGCGGGCACTCCACCACGGTGGCACGAAAGCTCTGCTTGCAGCTGTGGACGCAGCGCCTGCACAAGCTGTTGTAGCAGCGCCGTCCCCGGTGGTTCAGGAACAGCGACCATTCGTGTTTCAGTTTCTTGCTCATTCTCGGCATGGGCCTCTCCTTTCGTTTCTTTGCTGACCTGTTCTAAAAAAATCCCTTCATAATAACATTAGGACACGGAAGCCCCGTTTTTCTCACTTATGTCAAATTATTTTTCACCGCCCTTACAAAGTCCCTCATAATACCACTAAAGCAAAAAGAGTGAAAAACGGAACTCAGTTCTCAAAAAAATTTTCCTCGCCGTCCAGAAATGTCCCTTCATAATTACACTAGGACACGGAACCCCAAAAACGCTCAAATCAATTTGAATTTTTTGATTACCCCCTCATAGATACACTGTAGCAACATCCCTCCTTTTTTCTCATTTGCTTTCAATTTTTTTTGCAGCCCCTGCCTTTCTTAAAAAAGTCCCTCATAATACCACTGTTGCAAAGAGAGCAAAAAACGGAACTAAATCCTCAAAAAATTTTTCTCTCACTTACTAGGCAGCGAAAATGCGAGTTTGTCCCGCTTGAAATGTAAAGATTTTATGAACCCCCTTCTGTCGGCGTTGTCGGTTTTGTAAAAGTCCCCTCACTT
>CALYTB010000240.1 GCA_945486035.1 uncultured Clostridia bacterium | reverse complement strand
CCAACGGCTGGTGCAAGCCGGAGGGCTTCTGTGACAGCGCCTGGGACAGCATTTCTCCCTTTGTCATGACCCTTGCCCACGGCGGCAGGGATTTCTACGACGGCTGGATGAAGAACCCCAAATCCGCCATGATTTCCTGCAACGACGGCTTCCGTCCTGTGAGCTTTTATCTGGAAGCACTGGAGGAGGACGCGGAATGAACAGGGCGGAACTGGAACGCTATATCACGGAAATCTACAGTACCCAGGGAGAAAATCCCTGGGCGCAGTCGCCGACTAACACCGTGTTCCGGCATCGCCACAATCGGAAGTGGTTTGCCCTTATCATGGACATTCCCAGAGAAAAGCTGGGTATTCCCGGCGATGGAATTCTTTCCGTGGTGAATGTCAAATGCGATCCCCGGCTGATCGGCTCCTTCCGGGAGGAGCCGGGAATGTTCCCCGCGTATCACATGAACAAAGCCCATTGGCTGACCATCGCACTGGACGGCAGCGCGGAAGAGGGGAAGATTAAATTCCTGCTGGATATGAGCTATGAGCTGACGAAGTAAGGCTTTCTTCAAGGTATGCGCAACATTTTTATGGCGTACCAAGTCCATTGCTGGCACTTGTCAGGGCTGAATGACGATTTTTTGGACGGACAGGGTGCTGCCATCCACCGTCAGAATCGCCAGCGTGATCTCCTGATCGAACCGCCGCTTGCCGCAGCTGCCGGGATTCAGCCAGAGTCGTCCGTCAATAATCTCCTCAAAATACTTGTGGGAATGCCCGAAGATCACCGCGTCAATGCCGGTTAAGGTTTTAGGCACTTCCTTTTTGTTGTGCACCAGAAAGAACCGGCAGTCCTCCATCTGGAAGGTCAGCGTTGCGGGGATGTGCCCTGCCCACTCCTTGTCGTTGTTGCCCCGCACCACAAAGAGCGGGGCAATTTCCTTCAGCCGCTCAATGATCTCCGGCTTGTTGATGTCGCCGCCGTGGATGATGGCGTCGCAGCCGTCAATGGCGGTTAGAACCTCCGGGCGGAGCAGACCATGGGTGTCGGAAAGGACAGCGATTCGTTGTGCCATGATTACAGATCCTTTCCCAGCTTGAAGGCCTTCTCCATCACATCCGGGTGGTTCACCGCGTCCTTCGGGCCGCCGATTTCTTCACCGGCTACCAGTCCGCAGAGCTTCGCCTTGGGGAAGCAGTCCACCCAGCCCTGCAAGCCACTGTAGGCTTTTTCAAAGGTAGCGTCTCCGCCGTCGGCTGCTGTGGCGATCATGTAAACCTCCCGGAAGGCGTAGTCCGACTCATACAGTGGATTCATGCGGTCCAGCAGGGTTTTCATCTGGCCGCTCATCTCGTAGTAGTAGATGGGTGTGGAGAAAACCAGCACATCCGCCCGGCGCAGTTTCTCCATGATTTCCGCTGCGTCATCCTTCTGAACACATTTCCCGGTTTTCAGGCAGGCGAGACAGCCGATGCAGTATTGAATCTTCTTACCCTTCAGGCTCAGCAGCTCCACACGGTTGCCCGCTTCCTCCGCGCCTTTGGCGCACTCCTTTGCCAGCAGCTCTGAATTGCTGCCGCCTCTGAGACTGGTGGAAATGATCAAGACGTTTTTCATAATGTACGCTCCTTCTTATGCGCCCAATGACGCAAATTCGATATCCATATTGTACGCCATCCCACAGCCAATCGCAACACAAAAAGAAATAACCCTCGACCTGCTGCCTGATCACTGCAACCGTCGAGGGTTATTCCCTTTCAAAGGTGGGTCCCCCTATGCATCTCCATGGTTTTCAAGATGATAAAAACCGATGCGCACAGCGCAGCCGCTATAGTCGATAATCGGCATGACAACGAACATCGCCTGAAGCATACATCGGCAAGACTGTCAGAATGACTGGCCGCTTCATAATCTTTCAGGCGACTGACGATTATGGGCAGGTGATCCCGGATTCTCTTTTCTGCCTCTCTTCTTTCTATTGAAAAATGCCCGTTGGCGAGTACAGCGGGCATTTTTCCGTTTCTGGGTATCATCTAATTTTTTCTGCATATAATTTGATGTTGAATATGCAGATACGAAATTGTTCCATTTGCTTTTCTGCATATTATGTGATAGATTAATATGCAGAAAGGATGGGTGTATATGCGCAAATTTGACTATTCTTTTTTGAATAACGGCCTGCTGCCTGCGAATCTGGTCAATTTGACTGCCAGCATTGCCTCCCTTAAAACCATGGCGGGCGTTCGGAAAGAGGAACACATCAAGGTTTTTACGGAACTGGAAGCCATTGCAAAGGTTCAGTCCGTAAAAAGCTCCAATGCCATTGAGGGCATTATCACCAGCGATTCCCGTATTGCCCAAATCGTGAATCAAAACAGTGCGCCACTGAACCACAACGAAATGGAGATTGCCGGTTACCGGGATGCCCTGAACGAGATTCACATGGGCCATGAATACATTGACTTCCGCCAGTCGGACATTCTTCGCCTGCATGAGATCATGATTTCTATGACCAGCTATGAATATGGCGGCAAATATAAGGTCAATGACAACTATATTCTGGAAAAAGATGCGCAGGGTAACCGAAGAATCCGGTTCACCCCCACTCCGGCATCCGAGACCCCGGTAGCGATGGAACAGCTGGAGCTGGCCTACATGGAAGCCAGAAACGATGCGAACATCAACCAGCTTCTGCTTATCCCCTGCGTCATTCTGGATTTTCTCTGCATCCATCCTTTCCGGGATGGCAACGGCAGAATGTCCCGGCTGCTTTCTCTGCTGCTTCTGTATAAGAACGGCTACGATGCCGGTAAGTATGTCTCCTTTGAGGAACAGATTAACGACCACAAGGCGTACTATTATGACGCCCTGGCCCAATCCTCTGCAGACTGGGCGACCAATGAGAATAACTACTTTCCCTTCATGGAAAACTTCCTGTCCATGCTGTATATGTGCTACAAGGAACTGGACAAGCGGTTTGCGGTTGTGAACGGAACGAAGATCACGAAGAAAGCCCGTGTGGAAGCGACTGTCCTGAATAGCTTAACCCCGCTGTCCAAGGCAGATATTTGCAGGATTCTCCCCGATGTCAGCCCCACAACGGTGGAGGCTGTTCTGGGAGCCATGGT
>CALYTB010000239.1 GCA_945486035.1 uncultured Clostridia bacterium | reverse complement strand
ACCGGGGGATTGCCACGACCAGTCTGCGGACTGGTCTCGCAATGACAGAAAACTTGGAGGCGAAGCGACAAACACCAATTTGTCGCTCAGAGGGAATCAGGCGGCTTCGGTGGTTTGGATGGCTTCGGTGGGGGAAAGGTTTTCGGGATTGTGGACCAGGTCGTAATAATACTGCTCCCGGGCCTCCTGGGCAGCGGCCAGATACTCCTGGGAGGCAGTGAGGCCGTCGCCCACAATGGCCATGGTGCGGTTATAGGATTTTTCCGCGGAGGCGAACATGGTATCCGTCAGAGCATAGCTTTCCTGCCACTGCTCCCGGGTGGCGGGGTCCAGGGGGAGAATGTTGTATTCCATTCGCCCATAGGCAGAGTGGCGGTTGACCCAGCAGGGGATCAGGTCCACGCTCTGCAGGTACACGGTGCCGTCGGAATACTTGCAGAAGGTCACGCTGAACAGGACACCGTCCTCGGTGTGGGCGGTGGAAATGCTGGCGATGTTGCCCAGACGCTGGTTGGAAACCGCGTTGCCCATGGAGTACAGGCACACGGTTTTGTGCTCCGGGTCCACGGTGCTCTGCAGCAGGGAAATGGGCTGAATCACGTGGGGGTGGCCCCCGATGATGACGTCAATGCCCATATCGCACAGCTTCTGGGAAATCTCCTTCTGCTGGTCGCTGGCGTAGGTCTGGTACTCATTGCCCCAGTGAATGTACATAACGGTGGCTTCGGCACCTTCGGCCTCCATCTGCTGGAGGTAGCCGTCCACTTCGGTATAGAAAGCATCCAGGTTGTCCGGGACGAAGAAGTTGCAGATGCCGGTTTCGGAGATGTGGGGCATACCGTTGAGGGAGGGGGCGCCTTTGTCATTGACGGAGTAGGCGTAGGTGTAGCAGAGCATACCGATTTTGATGTCGTTGATCTGCTGAATGGAGTATTTGGGTTCATCGGCGCTC
Organism: uncultured Clostridia bacterium; assembly: GCA_945486035.1. GTDB lineage: Bacteria > Bacillota > Clostridia > Oscillospirales > Oscillospiraceae > Faecousia. Next base: position 2,188 of record CALYTB010000239.1, on the reverse strand, counting down.
TTCATGGTGCCCAGGGTCACAAGTCCAGCATCCCGGACGGTGTCGATGGTGCGCTTGTAGCCCACGATGCCGGTGTCGTAGCTGTGGTTGTTGGCGGTGAGCAGCATGTCAAAGCCCGCGGTGCGCAGGCCGGTGACGATCTCGTCGGGGCAGTTGAAATTGGGGTAGCCGTGGTAGGGATAGCCGTTGTCCGTACCGCAGAGGGTGGTTTCCAGATTGGCCACCGCCAGGTCCGCCGCGGAGGTGTAGGGCGTGACATAGCGGAAAATGGAGTCGAAATTATAGCTGCCGTCGGTCTGCCGCCCGGAGTCGACCACGGGCATGTGCATGAGCACGTCGCCGGTGGAGGTGATGGTGGCGGTACTGACCACATGCTCCGGCTCCGGCAGGGTGGGCTCCGTGGTTGGCTCGGTGGTGGGGTCCGTCCGGTCCGGCTGGGGCAGAGGGACGGAGCTTCCGGTGGAATCCGGCTGGGGGACATGGTTGGGTATGTCGATACACAGCCAGATCATCAGGCCGCTTCCCGCGGCGAACAGAAGAATCAGCAGAATCAGCAGAATAACGGTGCCGGTGTGGCTGCGGGGGGTACGGGACATTGGGGAACCTCCTTCATAGGTGTGGGGCGGGTTTCTTTCTGTGGGGAGATAAATTGGTGTTTGACGATTTCGTGCACACTGCGTTTTGCTGTAGGGGAGCCATTCATGGCTCCCGTGACGCAGTACGTTTTCGCCGAAACGCTCATAGAATCGGTACGTTTCACCGCCGGGAGCCATGAATGGCTCCCCTACAGTGTGATTTAAGCATTTCCAATGCAATTACAATAAACAACAGTTTTCCTTTTTATCTGTCATTTATCGTCCAGCAGGTAGTGGACGGAGTGGAGGGGTTGACCGTGGCTGAGGTAGAAGCGGGGGACACGGCGGCTGATGCCGCAGACGAATTCATAGTTGAAGCTGTCCGCTGCGGCGGCAATCTGCTCTACGGTGATTCGCGCGTTCCCGGAACAGCCTACCAGGGTCACGGGATCGTCCAGTGCCACGTCGGGAATGTCCGTGACATCCACCATCATCTGATCCATGCAGACCCGGCCCAGGATGGGAGCTTTCCGGCCCCGGATCAGCACATGGAATTTCCCGGAGAGGCTTCTGCGGTAGCCGTCGGCATAGCCCACGGGGATGGTGGCCACCCGTGTGGGACGGGTGGTGACAAAGGTGCCGCCGTAGCTGATCTCCCGGCCCGGTTCCAGAAGCTTCAGATGGGTGATCCGGCTGACCCACTGCAGGGCGGGCTCCAGCTGCAGTAGGGCGGGGGAAACCTCTTCACTGGGGTACATGCCGTAGGTGACGATGCCGGAGCGCACCATTTCATACCGGCAGGGGAAATTCATGAGCCCTGCCGAATTGTCCAGGTGACGGATGGGGATCTCCACCCCACGAATGCGGAGCATGGCATCAAAGGTGTCAAACAGGGCTGCCTGACGGCGGGAGCGGGTCAGATCGGCGCAGTCCGCCGTGGCAAAGTGGCTGAACAGACCCTCCGCCCGCAGTCCCGGCAAGGCGGCGATTTTCGCGCAGATGTCTGCGGAGTCCTCCGTTGCCTGAAAGCCGATGCGGCTCATGCCCGTGTCCAGGGCAAAGTGGAAGGGGGTGGTGACCCCGGCATCTGCGGCTGCCCGGGACAGGGCCACGGCATCCTCATAACGGAAGATGGCCGGACGGATGCCCTGACGGACGGCCTCGGGAAAGGCGGCGGGCGGGGTATGGCCAAGGATCAGAATGGGATTGTCAATTCCCGCCCGGCGAAGCTCCAGGGCCTCCAGCATGGAGCTGACACCGAAGAAGGCGCACTTGCTGCGCAGCAGCCGGGCGATGGGGACAGCCCCGTGGCCGTAGGCATCGGCCTTGATGACCGCCATGACCGGAACCCCGGCTTTTTCCCGGACGGCATCGATATTATGGGAAATGGCATCCAGGTCGATGAGAACCCGGGTGTTGTCAAAATCCAATCAAATCATCTCGCTTAGGCATATTTTTTACATTCTATCACAAATGGCTCCCAATGTAAACCGCAAAAACCAGGGATTGCGGGGATTTGGGTTTTGTGGTAAAATAAAAAAGTTCCGGCTGGAAGGATAAATTGTTGTTTACAGTTTTCAAACGCACTTCGTCCTTACTGTAGGGGAGCCATT
>CALYTB010000238.1 GCA_945486035.1 uncultured Clostridia bacterium | reverse complement strand
CCCTTCTAACGGGGGGATTGCCACACCAGCGTGCGCGCTGGTTCGCAATGACAGGTAATCGGGGCACAGCCCGCCAAACACCAATTTGCCGGGCTGCCGGAGCTTCGCTAATTGTCCGTTCGTTCGGCGTTCAGGGGGTCTACCCGGATGTCGGGGTAGGGGTTGACGATGGCGGTGCGGTAGGTGTGGTAGATGACCATGCCGGGCTTGCCGCTTTTGATGCGTTTGACCTGCTTGACGGGTGTCACATCCACGGGGATGTTCTGCCCTGAGCCGGACTCGGAGTAGTAGGCTGCCAGCTGGGCCGCCTGGGTCACGGTGTCGTCCGGGGGGACCCGGCCGCCGCAGGAGATCACCACATGGGCCCCGTGAACCTTGGAGGCGTGGCACCAGAGGTCGTCCTTCCGGGCCGTATGGAAGGTCAGCTCGTCATTGCACCGGTTGTTCCGGCCCACGAAGATTGCAAAGCCGTCGGTACTCTCAAACCGCAGGGGCGGCAGCTTCTTCTGCTTCATCCGGGCCCGGGCACCGGTGGAGCGGACGTAGCCCCCGGCGGACAGCTCCTGGCGGATTTCCTCCAGCTCCGCCTCGCTGCCCGCCCGGTTCAGTTCCTCCAGAACGCTTTCGAGATACGCAAGCTCCTCCCGGCCCAGGGCAAGCTGGTGGCATAGCTCCTTCTCCGCGTTCTTCATCCGGGCGTAATCCTTATAGTATTTCGCCGCGTTCTGCTGGGGGGAGAGGGTGGGCGACAGCGGGATTTCCACCATGGCCATGGTCTCGTCGTAAAAATCCTGGCACAGGGCCTTGGTCTGCCCCTTCACAAGGCTGTGCAGGTTCGCCGTCAGGATGTCCCCCAGCTGGCGCAGCCGCTCCCGGTCGTAGGTGGCGGTGAGCTCCTTTTCCTGGATGGCCAGCTTGCGCTTTGTCCGGGTGACCAGATTCTGCACGGATTTGCGCAGTCCCTGGCTCTTCTGGCGCATGAGATCTTTGTGGGAGCGCTGGGTGTAGAACCCGTCCAGCATCGCCCCGAAGGATTCCTGCCGCTCCGACTGCCCATACTGCCGCAGGGGGCAGAAGGCATACTGCCCCGCCTCCCGGGAAAGCCAGGGGGCCGGGTGCTGGAGGTGCTCCCGGAAGAACAGGTACAGCTTCTCCCCCTCGTTCCCCGTCACCCGGGCATCCACCGCGCCCCCGGCGAACAGCGCCGCCTCCCGGCAGACCAGGGGAGACAGGCCGCCTAAGGAGTCCATCAGCCGCTGGCTCAGCAAATCCGCCCCGGGGGTATTGACGAGGTTAACATAATCTTGCTCCTCCATCACTCCCGGGTCCAGCTTGGTGATTTTTTCCGGGGCCTGGTAGTTAAGCCCCGGCAGAGCGGGCCGGGCGGACTCGTCCAGGCCGACACGCCGCAGGCAGTCCAGAATGCGCCCCTCCCCGGAAAGCAGGTACAGGTTGCAGGTTCTTCCCATCAGCTCCGCCACCAGTTTTTTCCGCACGGGAAAGCCCATTTCATCGGTGCTGTCGAAGGTAAACTCCGCCAGCCGCTCCATGGGCGGCTGGGTGATGTCCGTGAGCCGCGCCCCCAGCAGGTGCTTGCGCAGCAGCATGCAGAACATGGGCGGCTCCGCCGGATTCTCCGGGGAAGAAGCCGTCAGGTGCAGCCGGGGAGCGGTGGGATTGGCCGCGAAGAGCAGCTTCTCCCGCCCCTCCCGGCAGCGCAGGTGCAGGATCAGAGTATCCCGGCCGGGCTGGTGAATCTTGTCCACCCGGGCCCCCAGGCACCTTTCCCGGATCTCCCCCAGCACCGCAGTCATAAAATAAGCATCAAAGGCCATAAAATCCTCCTAAGGTCGAATTGACAATGATGGAATCTGCCCGACAAATTGGTGTTTGGCGATTTTGTACGCATTGCGTTTTTGCTGTAGGGGAGCCATTTATGGCTCCCGTGACGCAGTACGTTTTCGCCGCAATGCGGAGTAAAACGGAACATTTTACCGCCGGGAGCCATGAATGGCTCCCCTACAGCAAAAAACATACATTTCAGATAATTACCAGCTAAACAACAATTGATCGTTCCCCATTTCTCCGTGGGGAATTGTCCATTGTCAATTGTCAATTGTCAATTGAAACAGTTCATTGAGCCGGTCGGTTCTTCCCAGCAGGTACAGTGCCCCGAACAGAGCCTCCAGGCCCGTGGCCTTGGCATACTGCTCCCGGGTTGCGTTTTTCGGCACGGCGTGGACGTGGGCGTTCTTGCCCCGGCGGTAATACACCAGCTCCTCCTCGGTAAGCCTCGGCAGCAGCCGGTCAACAAACGCCGCCTGGGCGGGGGCCTTCACCAGCTGAATGGTGTCGTGGTGGAGCCGCTCCACGGTTTTCTCCCCCCGGGCGCAGAGGTAGCTGCGGCACAGCAGCTCGAAAACGCCGTCGCCGATGTGGGCAAGGCCCAGGTTGGACAGGGCGGCCACCTGCTCCGGCGTAAAGGTCATTGCAAAAAGGTTTTCCATAGACGGCCTCCGTGATTGATGAGAAATTGGGCGCTGAAGCCCGTAAACAGCCCCGTGACCACCGAGATTCCGATCATCACGGGAAGATACACCGCAAGCTGCGGGGTGCCGGAGATCACCACCGCCGCGGCCATCTGTCCGATGGAGTGGGCCACGGCCCCCAGGGCCCCGGCAACGAAGAGCTGATTCAGTTTCAATACCTTTTTCAGCAATATGGTCACGACAATGGCGCAGGCGCCTCCGGCCCCACTGTAGAAAATGGTGCTGAAATTCCCGGCAAATACCGCCCCCAGGAACACCCGGACGGTGAGCACCGCGATGCCCTCCTTAGGGCCCAGCAGGAACACGGTGAACACCGTGACGATGTTGGCAAGCCCGATTTTCACCCCCGGCAGGGGAAGCAACGGAGGCAGCTGGGCCTCCAGCATGAAGATGGTCAGGGCAATGGCGCTGAGCAGCCCCAAAAGCACCAGTTTTTTCGTTTTCATCCCGTCACAGCCTTTCTGGGCACTAGAATAACAGAATTCCGCCGAAAAGTAAAGGGAAGGGTGGAAAAGCGAATACACTCAGGGGAAAGATAAATTGGTGTTTACCTATTTGTTTTGAAAATGCTGGAATAACACTGTAGGGGAG
>CALYTB010000237.1 GCA_945486035.1 uncultured Clostridia bacterium | reverse complement strand
GTAATCGTTACCTGATTCCTTTCAACCGGGGGATTGCCACGCCAGTGTGCGCACTGGCTCGCAATGACAGCGTTTCTTAGATAAACAACAATTTCTATTTGTAACGCCCCCATCCGGGTTGGATGGGGGCGTTGGTTATTTGGGGATCTGTGAGGTTTTTTGCTCCAAAACCTCAGTTATCTGAGGGGACGGAAAGATATGCTTTCTTCCCGGAGAGGGGGGAGGCGGACTTGGAGCGGGTGCGGGAGAGGGAGGCATCGGTAAAGGTTCCCTGTTTCAGGGTGTAGCCGGATTGCTTCAGAACACGCAAAATGGCTTCGGAGAAGGCTTTGTCCAGGCCGCCCCGCCGGAGGAGCCGGCGGAATCTGCGTAGGGTGGTTTGGTCCGGCACGGTCTCGGTGAGAAAATCGATGCCGGTGAATTTGCGCATACAGTAGCTGTCGTAGATGGCGTCCTCCGTAGCCGCATCGGACAGGTGAAACCAGGTCTGCAGCAGGTACATCCGCAGCATCTTTTCCGGGGACATGGGGGGACGGCCCCGTCCGCCCTTGGGGTAGCTGGGGAGGATGGCATCCACCCACTGCTGCCAGGGGATCAGCTCCTCCATGGTGTCCAGGAAGACCTCCCGCCGGGTTTTCTTCTTGCGAAGGCTGTATTCAAAATCACTGATGGTCTGCTGCTTCATACTCCCACCGCCGTTCCTATGAAATATCGACATTATAGCACATTTTTCGAAGGAATGGTAGAGGGAAATCGGCGGATTTTACAAAAATACGGAGGCGCTGGTTTGAGGAATTCGTCAGATGGCCGGGCCTCATGGTCATTCTTTTGTAAACCGCTGCCAGCTGAGGACGGTTTCACGGAGGCCTGCCAGATCCAGAACACCGTTTGCAAAGCCTTTGCGGACCAGCTCCTCGGGGAGGTACTCATCGTACTTGTCAAAGAGGGGCAGCTCCTTGGGGTACACCAGCTCCAGAGGGTCAATGGGCTTCTGAATCTCCTCCAGCAGCACCCGGAAAAAGGTGCGCCCATCGGCCTTCATGGTAAACTGCATATAGTAGGGCCGGGCGGAATCCAGGTTCCGCAGGCCCAAGCGCTCCGCGCATTTGATTTTCAGGAACCGCTCCATGGCGAGGAAGGTGTAAGTGCCCACCCAGGGAAGCAGGCACCACATGGTGCCGCCCAGATTGATGAGGGGCTGCGCTGCCGCGCCGGAGTGGGCGGCGGTGTAGCGGGCCTGCTCCAGCCGGGCCACGGCGTTTTTCATCAGGTAGGGGTAGCTCCGTTCTTCCTGAAGCACCCGGCGCATCCGCTGGAGGATTTTTGTATGCAGATCCCCGGGGCAGAGGCCAAAGTAGGCGGGGATGCTGCCCCGAACCTGTTCGCAGTAGACCAGGTGCCGCTTGTGGTCCACATCCAGCACCACCCACACATGGCCCGCAATGGCCAATTTCTCCCCGACGGGAGGCGGCAGCACCACGGTGCCCAGCTCCTGGGAGTCACAGCGGACGGTGTACTCCTCGTTCTCCTGGAACACACCATAGAATTTGAAGGAATTTACAACCCGCTCCCCGGCAAGACCCACGATGAGCCCGCCCTGGTCGGTGGTCTGGATGTGGTCCGTGGAGATCAGGTGCCGCAGGAGCACCTTGTAGTCCTCCTGACTGATTCGCCGGAAGTAGGCAAGCCGCAGCACCCGGTCGGCCAGGGCCCGGGGGGACAGCTCCCCGCAGGAGGCCAGGGTGGACATGGTCTGGTGATAGAGTAGGCTGTAGGGAAGCCGGTCCAGGCGGGGCGGCTCCACCCAGCGCTCTTCCAGGTACAGCTGCACCAGGGCGATGCCCTGCAGCAGCTTCCAGGGGATGGTGGAAGGGAGCATGGCACGCATCTCGGGCTCGTCCTCCCGCATAACAAACCACATCTCCGGGGGCAGCTCCCGGCGCCCCGTGCGGCCCATCCGCTGCAGGAACGAGGACACCGTCCAGGGGGCATCAATCTGGAAGGCCCGTTCCAGCCGCCCGATGTCGATGCCCAGCTCCAGAGTAGCGGTGGTTACGGTGGTCATATACTGGGAGTCGTCCTTCATGATTCCCTCGGCGGTTTCCCGAAAGGAGGCGGACAGGTTGCCGTGGTGGATAAGGAACCGGTCCGGCTCGTGATTGCGCTCACAATACTGCCGCAGGGTGGTGGTGACGGTTTCGCACTCCTCCCGGGAGTTGACGAACACCAGACACTTTTTCCCCCGGGTATGCTCAAAAATATAACCCAGCCCCGGGTCCGCGTTGGCGGGGGCCTGGTCGGTCCGCTCCTCCAAAGCGGGGAGCGCCTCGATGTCCGTCCGATCCTCGCCGGCCTGGACATCTTTCACATAGAAATGCTCCATGCTCAGCCGCCAGCGGCTGCCCTTGGCCTCAATTTTGGGGATGATGGTTTTCCGCCCGGTGCCCAGGGCAAGGAATTCTCCGGTGCCCTCCGGGTCGCCGATGGTGGCGGAGAGGCCGATGCGCCGGGGGTTCACCCCGGCGAGGCGGGAGAGCCGCTCGATGAGGCACAGGGTTTGTCCGCCCCGGTCCCCCCGGAGGAGGGAGTGCACCTCGTCAATGACCACGAACCGCAGATCCCCAAAGAGCCTCGGGATGGCGGAGTGCTTGTGCAGCAGCATGGCCTCCAGGGATTCCGGGGTGATTTGGAGAATGCCGGAGGGGTGCTTCATCAGCTTTTCCTTGTGGCTCTGGGCCACATCCCCGTGCCAGTGCCAGACGGGAATGCCCGCCTCGGCACACAGGTCGTTGAGGCGGGAGAACTGGTCGTTAATCAGGGCTTTCAAAGGGCCGATGTAGATGCAGCCGATGGAAGCGGGCGGGTCCTCGGAAAACAGGGTGATGATGGGAAAGAAGGCGGCCTCGGTTTTGCCGGAGGCGGTGGAGGCGGTGAGGAGGACATGGTCGTCGGTGTTGAAAATGGCCTCCCCCGCGGCCACCTGAATGGCCCGGAGGTTTTCCCAGTGGTTTCGGTAGATATACTCCTGAACAAAAGGAGCGTAACGGTCAAAGGTTCCCATAGGCTACCTCGAAACAGGATAAGGTTGTATGGAGATAAATTGTTGTTTAGCGGCTTCGCCGAATTGACAATTGACAATTGACAGTTG
>CALYTB010000236.1 GCA_945486035.1 uncultured Clostridia bacterium | reverse complement strand
ACCAGCTTGGCGTAGACGGCGGGATCGGACTGCTTGTTGGCAACGTAGACAAACTCCACGTACATCCGCTCGCCGATACGCTCGTAGTCCACCTTGGCCATCTCGGCCAGCTTGGCATCCACCTTCTCTTCGCCGCAGTCGGTGCAGACGCAGACGGCGTACAGGTTCTTGTTGACCAGGGTCTTCTCGTGACGGAACAGCACGGTCTCGCCGCCCAGCTTGTGATCCCCCACGGTGATGGTCTTCATGGGAGGCGCGGTCTGCTCGCTCAGCATCGCCTTGGCGTCGTCAGAGAAGTAGGGGCACTTGTCGATGGACACGGCGCCCTGGGCCACCTTCATGCAGAATGCCATACAGGTGGGGCTGCCGCACTCCTTGCAGTTCTTCTTGGGCGACAGCTTAAAAATGTCAAGACCTTTCAAAGCCATTGTATGTATCCTCCTTCCGATTAGACGAGTTCGGTAATGAACTTCTTGATGGTCGCAACCGCCGCGGGATGCCGCATGATGACGGCATCAGCGCCGCCGGTCAGGTTGGCGGCAGCGGTGGAAACTTCCATGTCGATGGCGCGCTCCTCGCGGCAGCCCCAGGCGGGCTCGTCCTCTTCGGAGGCGGAGGATTCCTTCACGCCCCAGGTATCGGTGGACACGGGAGCGATGATGGGCATCTGCAGGTCGGCATCGGACTGAGCCAGAGCGGCCAGACGGACCCGGTCCAGGGTGGAGGCAACATACTCGAAGCCGTAGCCCACGGCGGCGGTGCCGATGTTCATGACGATGCTCTCGGGAGCAACGGTCAGGCCCTTGAGCATGATGTTCAGCTGCTTGGCCAGGTTGATGTCGTCGGCGGTTTCCGCGCCAACCTTCTGACCATAGGCCAGGGCCACGGAAGCGCCCACGGTCTTGTAGTCCTCGGAGCGGGCGGAGAGCACCAGGATGTTCTTGCCCTGGAGGGCTTCAGCGACCTTGGAGAACAGCTCGCCGTCCTTCTCGATGTTCTTGCAGCCCATGATCACGATGGGCATGGACACAGCCTCGGCCACGGCCTTGGCATCGGCCACGCAGTCGGCAACACTTCTGTTCGCGCCGTTGGGATCGGCGGACTCGAAGTGCAGCACCAGGAAGTCCGCGCCTTCCATGGTCTCGGCGCGCTTGGCGTAGTCGGCCATGGTGGTGCAGCCTTCGTAGAAGGCCTTCAGAGCGGGCGCGTCCCATTCGGAAGCGAGATCAGAAATCTCGACACCGATCTTGGGCGCGTTCTCCACGGGCGCGTCGAAGGTGTAAAACGGCAGCACATTCTGACCGCCGATGACGATTGCCTTGTCACCGGTGCCCAGGGTAACGGCGTTGATCCGGCCGTTATAAGGCTGCGTCTTGGGAACGAAAGCCATAATGATAATCCCCCTTGAAAATGTTTGTTTTATTCATAACGCGGAAACCCGCATTATCGAAGAATGGATGCGCGGACCGGGCGGAAGCCGATCCGGAATTGACAATTGACAATTTACAATTGACAATTATTGCAAGCGCTGGCTGACAAATGCTTTACAGTCCGATGGAGCGCATAATTCCCTTCAGGGCAACCTTCATGGGATCGTCCTGGGGAAGCTTTGCCGAGGGCTCTCCCTGGCAGTCGCAGCGGTACACCGCCTCGTCGTGGGGCAGTACCCCAAAGAGCTTCAGACCGTGCTTTTCAATTTCGGCCTTCACGCCGTCGTCCAGGGCTCCCCCGGGCGCGCGGTTCACGATCAGGCCCATCTGGCCGGGGTTCAGATTCATCTCCTCCACCATTTCGGCAATCCGGGCCACGGCCTGGATGCCCCGGCGGGAGCAGTCGGAAATCAGCAGCAAGGTGTCCACATGGGGAAGGGTTCCCCGGGCCACATGCTCCAGCCCCGCTTCGTTGTCCATAACGATGTAGGAATAGTTCTTGGCATATTTGTCCACCTGGGTTTTGAGCACGCCGTTGACATAGCAGTAGCAGCCCTTGCCCTGGGTGCGGCCCATGACCAGCATGTCGAAATCATCGTCCTCGATGAGGGCGGAGCTGAACTTCATCTCCGCGTAGTCGGCCTTGGTCATTCCCTTGGGAATGGTTCCCTTCAGCTCGGCCTGTGCCATCTCCTCCCGGATCTGGCCCAGGGAGGTTTCCACCTCCACGCCCAGCACCTCGTTGAGGTTACTGTTCGCGTCGGCATCCACCACGAGAACGGGCCCGTCGTGCTTGGCGCAGAGATAATCGATAATCATGCCGCAGGTGGTGGTTTTGCCCACGCCGCCCTTACCGGCAACCGCAATGGTATGAGGTGCAGCCATAGTAAAGTCTCCTTCAGGTAGTGCTGGTGTACCAAAGGCACGTTCGCCATCGCCGGGCTCACAGGAAACAGCCCACCCGGGCTGTTCACAGAAAAACCGTCGGCAGATCGCTCCGCGACCGTTTGGGCGCAATACGCCCATATCGATACGACGATATCGTATCACATATTGTGTCTAAATTCAACCCACTTTTTGCCGGAATAAAGATTTTTTTCTATACTGTCCCCAGAAACAAACCAGGTGCACAAATTGGTGTTTGGCGGGCCGGCTCCAGATTACCTGTCATTGCGAACCAGCGCGCACGCTGGTGTGGCAATCCCCCGGTTGAATGGGGCCAGGTAATGATTACCACCATAAATCCCAGTGTTTCCCTGTTCTGTAGGGCAATTGTCGATACATTTTACCTCTAACCGGGGGATTGCCACGCCAGTGTGAGCACTGGCTCGCAATGACAGGAAACTTGGAGTCAGCCCGCCAAACACCAATTTGCCGAATTTCCCCCTCCGGCATTTCAGATGGGGGTAAACACGTATTTCTCCGTCAGGCCGTCTACCACAGCATGGATGGTCACACTGCCTCCCGCGCCGCGCTCCACGCTGAGCTCCAGCTGTTTTCCCGCCAGCCGCTGCCGCAGGTACTGCTCCGGATCGGCGCACTCCACCTCCTCAAAGAACACATCCCGCATCTGATTGTTGCGGCAGAGATTCTTGATCTCATAAACCAGCTCGTATTCCGCCATACATAAGCACTCCTTTCTTTTTGATTATACCACACCTCCCCCGCCAACTCAACCCATCCCACTTGCCATACCTCAAAAACAGGAAAATTGTTGTTTACAGTTTTTAAACGCACTTCGTCCTTGCTGTAGGGGAGCCATT
>CALYTB010000235.1 GCA_945486035.1 uncultured Clostridia bacterium | reverse complement strand
GAAATTGTCAACTGTCAATTGTCAATTGTCAATTCGGCGAAGCCGCTAAACAACATTTTTTCTCACGAATACAGGAAAGATTTCAGAGGAAGGGATCACATGAAAGTTACCTTACAGCATCTGACCAAAAAGTTCCCCAGCCGGAGTAAAAAAGATCCCCGGGAGGTGGTGGCGGTGAACGACTTCTGCTTCGAGATTCCCGACGGGAAGCTGATCGGCCTGCTGGGTCCCTCGGGCTGCGGCAAGTCCACCACCTTAAACCTGCTCAGCGGATTGCAGGAGCCCACCTCCGGGAAAATCTTCTTCGGCGACGACGATGTGACCAGCCTGCCTCCGGAGCACCGGGGGGTGGGGCTGGTGTTCCAGAACTATGCGCTGTACCCCCACCTGACGGTGCTGCAGAACATCCGCTTTCCCCTGGAAAACCGGAAGGGGAAGGACCGCCTGACCAAGGAGCAGATGAACAAAAAGGCCCTGGAGGCGGCGAAGCTGGTGCAGATTGAGGGCCTGCTGGAGCGCAAGCCCTCGGAGCTTTCCGGCGGCCAGCAGCAGCGGGTGGCCATCGCCCGGGCGCTGGTGAAGATGCCGAAGATTCTCCTGCTGGACGAACCCTTGAGCAACCTGGATGCCCGGCTGCGGCTGCAGACCCGGGAGGAAATCCGCCGGATTCAGCGCTCCACCGGCATCACCACCGTATTCGTCACCCATGACCAGGAGGAGGCCATGTCCATCTCCGACCTGATTGTGGTGATGAAGGAGGGCGTGGTGCAGCAGATCGGGAGGCCCCAGGAGGTCTATGACAACCCGGTAAACCTGTTCGTGGCCAAGTTCCTGGGAACGCCTCCCATCAACGTGTTCTCCGCCCGGATCGCGGGGGAGAAGCTGTACATTGGTGAGGATGCGGTGCTGAGTCTTCCCGGTATGGCCGACCGGGAGGTGGTGGCGGCCATCCGACCCGAGGGCTTCGTCCCCCGGGAGGACGGAGAGCTTATCTGCCAAATGGACCGGGTGGAGGTCATGGGACGGGACATCAGCGTGGTGTGCCGGAACGAGGCCTTCCAGGGGGAAGTAATCCGGGCCATCGTGGGCTCGGAACACATAGAGCATACCCATCGGGATACCATCCGCTTCCACCTGAAGGAGGGAAAGCTCTTCCTCTTTGACAGCGGTGACGGCAGCCGTATCCGGTTTTAAGAGGTAAGCCTATGGACAAACAAAACCGTAAGGGCTGGCTCTATCTGCTGCCCGCCCTGGTATTTCTGGGGCTGTTTCTGGTATACCCGCTGGTGGATGTGATGATCTACTCCGTGGAGGAGAGCTACAACTTTGCATCCCAGACCTACCGGGGGGTGGGCGCGGGAAACTTCTCCTATGTGCTGCGGGACCCCTATTTTCTCCAGGCGGTGAAGAATACCTTTCTCCTGGTGATGATCACGGTGCCCGTGTCCACGGGGCTGGCGCTGCTGATCTCCCTGGGACTAAGCTCCATCCGGAAGCTGCGCGAGCTGTACCAGACCGTGTATTTCCTGCCCTATGTGACGAACACCCTGGCGGTGGGCCTGGTGTTCATGATCCTGTTCAAGAAAACCCCCTATTCCGACGGCCTGGCGAACCTGGTGCTATCCTGGTTCGGGGCGGGGCCGGTGGACTTTATCGACGGGCCCTACTGGGCGAAAATGCTGGTGCTGTGCGTGTACACAGTGTGGATTGTCAGTCCCTTCAAGATTCTGATTCTCACCAGCGCCCTGGCCTCGGTGAATCCCATGTACTACAGCGCCGCCCGGATTGACGGAACCCCCAAGTGGCGGATGTTCACCCGGATCACCCTGCCCATGATCTCGCCCACGGTGTTTTACCTGGTGATTACGGGCTTTATCGGGGCGTTCAAGGCCTATTCCGATGCGGTGGCCCTGTTCGGCGTGGACCTGAACGCCGCGGGGATGAATACCATCGTGGGATACGTCTACGACATGCTTTACGGCGACTCCGGCGGCTACCCCTCCTACGCCTCGGCGGCGGCCATGATTCTGTTCGCCATTGTGCTGACCATCACCTGCATCAATCTGCTGGTGAGCCGGAAGCACGTCCACTATGCCTAAGGAGGGACAAGCCATGGATTATGAGCGGATTGAACGCCCCGCGTATCTTCGCAAGCGGGTGGGCACGGCCCTTTTGTATGCCCTGCTGACACTCTGGGCGTTCGTGGTGCTGTTTCCCTTCTACTGGATGCTGCTCAGCTCGGTGAAAAGCTACAGCGCCTACAACTCTGAATGGGTGCCCAAGCTCTATACCACCGATCCCACGTTGGAAAACTACCGGACGGCCTTCACGGCGGTGCCCCTGGGCGGGTATTTTGTCAACACGATTGTATTCACCCTGGGCACCACGGCGCTGATGCTGATGGTCACGGTGCTGGCGGCCTACGCCTTCTCGAGGCTTCAGTTCCGGGGACGGGATCTGGTGTTCACTGGGTTTCTCGCCCTGATGATGATTCCCGGGGAGCTGGTGGTGATTACGAACTTCGTCACCATCACCGACTGGAATCTGCGCAACACCTTCTTAGGGCTCATTCTGCCGTCGGTGACCTCGGTATTCTACATCTACCTGCTGAAGGAGAACTTTGCCCAGGTGCCGGACGAGCTGTACTACGCCGCCAAGGTGGACGGAACCTCGGATCTTAAGTACCTGTTCAAGGTGCTGATTCCCATCTGCCGCCCCACCATCATCACCGTTACCATCCTGAAGGTCATTGAGTGCTGGAACAGCTATGTGTGGCCCCGGCTGATTACCGATGACCGGGCCTATTTCCTGGTGTCCAACGGCATCCAGGAGATTCGGGAGAACGGCTTCGGCCGGGAGAATATCCCTGCCATGATGGCCGCCGTGGTGGTGATTTCCGCGCCGCTGATCGCGCTGTTTCTGGTGTTCCGGAAGAAAATCATGGCCGGTGTGGCCCGGGGAGGTACGAAGGGATGAAAAGAATCCTTGCGTTGGTGCTGGCCCTGCTCCTGGTGTGCTCTCTGGCGGGCTGCCACGGCTCCCTGGCGGAGCAGACGGAGCAGTCTCAGGAGCAGCTCCATACGGCCTTTGCGGTTCCCGTGTCCTTCGATACGGGGAAACGCTATGAGATTACCTTCTGGGCAAAGAACGACACCAACCTGACCCAGGTGGCCATCTACAAGCAGGCCATTTCCGATTTTGAAGCGCTGTACCCCAACATCACCGTGAATCTGCGGCTGTACACCGACTACGGCAAGAT
>CALYTB010000234.1 GCA_945486035.1 uncultured Clostridia bacterium | reverse complement strand
GCAGTACGTTTTTGCCGAAGTGCGGAGCAATATCGGAAGATTTCACTGCCGGGAGCCATGAATGGCTCCCCTACAGTAGGATTTAGGCGTTTTTGATCATTCTGAAAGGATGCCGAAATTGTCAACTGTCAATTGTCAATTGTCAATTCGGCGAAGCCGCTAAACAACAATTTATCTTTCTCCTGGCTGTCGGAGCGGAACGGTTAGAAAAAGAGCAGAACATGGTGGATTGAATATGGTTTTTTCCAGCTTGATTTTTTTATACGGTTTTTTCTCCCTTTCCCTGTTGGCCTACAGCCTATGCCGCAGCAGAAAGGCGCAGAATTGGGTGCTGCTGATCTTTTCCCTGATTTTTTACGCCTGGGGAGAGCCCAAATATGTGCTGCTGCTGATGTTTATGGCCTTTGCCTCCTGGGCCTGTGCCCTGGGGGTGGATCGGGCATCTTCCCGGCGGGATCAGCGAGGATGGGTGATGCTGGCGGCGGTGATCGATATCGGCCTCATCGGCTATTTTAAGTACGCGGGACTGATCTGCGGAATCTTCGGTACGGTGCCGGATTTTGTCCGCAGCATTGCTCTGCCCATCGGCATCTCCTTTTATACCTTCCAGCTGCTGACCTATGTGGTGGATGTGTACCGGGGGGATGCCCGTGCCCAGAGGAGCTACTGGAACGTGCTGCTGTACGCGGCGCTGTTCCATCAGTGCATCGCGGGCCCCATCGTCCGCTACAAGACCATCGACCGGGAGCTGTTCGGCGCGGAGTCGAGAAAACCGGAGCTGGCCCAGGGGGTATCCCGGTTCTGCGCGGGGCTTGCCAAGAAGGTGCTGCTGGCCAACCCCTGCGGCGCGCTGGCGGATACCCTGATTCTGGCGGACAGCGTGGCTTCGGACCCTGGGATGCTGGCTGCCAACCTGACCCGACTGGGGTCCATGAGCGTGCTGGGCGCCTGGGTGGGAATCCTTGCCTATGCCCTTCACATTTACCTGGACTTCTCTGCCTATTCCGACATGGCCATCGGCATGGGACGGATGCTGGGCCTCCATTACCCGGAGAATTTCAATTACCCCTACATCTCCAGAACCGTTACGGAGTTCTGGCGGCGGTGGCACATCTCCCTGGGAACCTTCTTCCGGGATTATGTGTACATTCCCCTGGGCGGCAACCGGGGCACCAGGCTCCGGGTGGTGTTCAACACCCTGGTGGTGTGGCTGCTGACGGGACTTTGGCACGGGGCCAGCTGGAATTTTGTGCTGTGGGGACTGTGGTTCTTTGTATTTCTGATGTTGGAGCGAAGTTGCCTTAAAAAGTGGCTGGAAAAAATACCGGTTCTTTCCAATGCGTATCTGCTGCTGGTGGTATGCCTGGGCTGGGTAATTTTCCGGTTTACCAACCTGGAATTGGGCTTCACACTGGCAAAGTCCCTCTTTGGCCTCAACGGCAATCCCCTGACCGGCTTTGAGGCGGAGATCCAGCTTCAGAGCCACGCCTACCTGCTGCTGGCGGCTGCCATTGCCGGTACGCCGCTGCTGCACTGGGCGAAGCAGAGGATCGAGGGCTTTGTCTACAGCCATGGAAAGCTGGGCACCGCCTGGAATGTGCTGCTGTATGCCACGGTTCCGGTGGTGCTGCTGCTGGCCTCCACCGCCAATCTGGTGGGTGACAGCTACAATCCCTTCATCTATTTCCAGTTTTGAGGTAAGCTATGCGGTATTTGAGAAAAGAAAAGAAGCCTTCCCGGCCCGGCTGGGGATACGCGGTGCCCTTTTTCGTGGTGCTGGGAATTCTGACGGTGGTCTCCTTCCTGATCCCTTTGCGGCCGGAGCGGTCCTACTCCGAGAAGCGGGAGCTGGCGAGATTCCCGGAATTCTCCTTCAGTGCTCTGGCGGACGGAAGCTACTTTGACGACATCACCCTTTGGTTTTCCGACACCTTCCCCGGACGGGAGACCTGGATTACCCTGGCCAATCTGGATGATGCCCTCTACGGCCATTCCGAGATCACCATTCAGGGGGAGCTGCCGGTGACGGAAACGGTGCCGCCCATTCCCGAGAACCCGGAGCCGGCCGTTCCCGCGCAGACAGAGCCGACACAGACTGCCGAAACCGAGACCCCGGAAACCGAGCCCCAGGAGGACAGCTGGGGCGGTGTGGACGCGGGGGACGCGGCGGAGATCATCCGGAATCTGACGGCCTTCCAGATTGGGGACAGCGCCTTCATATTCCAGAATTTTTCCCAGGCGACCAGCGACCGCTATGCCGGTGTGCTCAACCAGCTGGCCCAGGAGGTGGAGGCTAAGGGCGTGACCGTGGTCAACGCGCCTGCTCCCACCGCGGTGGGTGTGCTGATCGAGGATGCCTACCAGGAGAAGCTGGGCTGTGTCAGCCAGGTGAAGATCCTGGAATACATCAATTCCAAGCTGGACGACCGGGTCGTGCAGGTGGATACCGTTTCCGCGCTGATCGAGCACAACAGCGAATATGTTTTCTTCCGGACCGACCATCACTGGACGGCACTGGGCGCCTACTACAGCTACCGGGCCATCTGTGAGGCCATCGGTGTGGAGGCTGTGGACATCGACTCGCTGGAGCCCTGGGAGCAGGGGGAGTTCAAGGGAAGCCTGTACGGACGGGTCAGCCAGCCCCACCGGCTCCGGCCCGATACCGTCACCGCCTACATCCCCGAGGGGGAAATTGAATTCGAGATCACCTACAGCGGCGGCAGTACCAGCGCCAAGCCGATTCTCCAGGATGCCTCCAATCGGGGCATCAATGAAAAGTACCTGGTCTTCGGCACCGATTA
The DNA here is from genome assembly GCA_945486035.1 of uncultured Clostridia bacterium. GTDB lineage: Bacteria > Bacillota > Clostridia > Oscillospirales > Oscillospiraceae > Faecousia. The sequence goes on along the minus strand of CALYTB010000234.1, from coordinate 461 downwards.
CCCCATGACCCACGCGGAAAACAAGAGCCTGCCCGATGCCCCCAATGTGATGGTGGTGAAGGATTCCTTCGGGAATTGCTTTGTGCCCTTCCTGACCCAGAGCTTCCACAATGTGTATGCCTTTGACTACCGCAAGTACAACAGCACACCGATTTCGGACCTGGTGGAGCAGTATGACATTGACTATATCATTGTGATGCCCTACATCACCGCCATTCAGGATTCTCAGGGACCCGGAATGGTTCAGAAGGTCTGTACCGGCAGATGGTAGCCTGTTCTGGCGATCAGGGATACATGGAGGAAGATAGGAAAAATGTTGTTTAGCGGCTTCGCCGAATTGACAATTGACAATTGACAGTTGACAATTTTGGTATCATTTCAGAATGATCAAAAACGCCTAAATCCTACTGTAGGGGAGCCATTCATGGCTCCCGGCGGTGAAATGTACCGATTATATGAGC
>CALYTB010000233.1 GCA_945486035.1 uncultured Clostridia bacterium | reverse complement strand
GTCACCGTATTCCTGTCCCGGGAGGGGTATCTCAAGAAAATCACCGCCCAGTCCCTGCGGATGAGCGGTGAGCAGAAGTTTAAGGAGGGCGACAGCCTCCGCTTTGCCCGGGAGGCCACCAACCGGGGAGAAATTCTGGTGTTCAGTGATAAATTCCAGTGCTACAAGGCGCGGCTTTCCGACTTCGAGGACGGCAAGGCATCGCTTCTGGGCGACTATCTGCCCCAGAAGCTGGGTATGGAGCCGGGTGAAGGGGTCGCCAATGTGGTGTTCGCCGGGGATTACAAGGGCTTCGTCATGTTCTTCTTCGAAAACGGCAAGGCGGCCAAGGTGCCGCTGAGCGCCTACGAGACCAAAACCAACCGGAAAAAGCTGACGGGAGCCTACAGCGATAAGAGCCCCCTGGCGGCGATTCTTGGGCTGGAGGCGGATACCCAGGTGGTCGTGTACTCCAGCGACGGACGAGCGGCGATTGTGTCCACAGCGCAGCTGCTGCCCAAGACCACCCGGAACACCCAGGGCGTGGCGGTGCTGACCCTGAAGAAAAAGGCGGTGCTGCGGGAGGTGAAGCTGCTGGAAGAGAGCGGCATCACCCAGGAAAGCCGCTACCGCTGCAAGACCCTCCCCACTGCCGGCGCCCTGCTGCGGCAGGAGGACAGCCAGGAGAAGCAGGAAAGCTTTGATATATAATTGACAATTGACAATGGACAATTGACAATTATGGCATTTTTCAGGCTTTCCGGAACAGCATGAAGCAGATCGACAAATTGGTGTTTGTAAAGATAAGCTGTCATTGCGAGCCAGCGCGCCGGCTTCAGTGGCAATCCCCCCGTTAAGAGGAACAAGGGTACGATTACAACCAAAAAACGCGGCAGCTCCCACTCTTGCGGGTGCTTTTCGGTACATTTCACCTCTAACCGGGGGATTGCCACGACCAGTCTGCGGACTGGTCTCGCAATGACAGTAAACTTGGAGTCAGCGCGACAAACACCAACTTGTCGTCCTGCAAATGCAATCCGATAGTCTTAAATCTTGGTTGTCTTATCCCGCAGAGGCTTATAAACTGTCAATTCTCAATTGTCAATTGTCAATTCGGCGCAGCCGTTAGGGGGTTGGAAGATTTGGAGAAGGTAAAACGCAAGCTGGGCTGGATTTTTGCCACGCTTTTGGGGAGCGCGCTGTTTTCGGCGGGGTTTGCTCTGTTTTTGCAGCCCAACGAAATGAACTCCGGCGGCATTTCGGGCCTTGCCATGGTGATTGTGGAGCTGCTGGGCGTGGGCAGCGTGGGCGGACTGACCATTCTTTTTAACCTTCCGCTGTTTTTGCTGGGAGGCATGAAGATCGGCAGGCGTTTCTTCCTGGGCTCCGCCCTGGGGACGGTGGTCAGCTCCGTGCTGATTGACCTGATCGCCGCCTTTCCCACCCCGGAGGTGGAACCGCTGATCGGAGCGCTCTACGGCGGGGTGGTCTGTGGCCTGGGGCTGGGCATTGTGTTCGTATCCGGCACCTCCACCGGCGGGTCGGATATTCTGGTGCGGCTGCTGAAGCTGCACTGGCGGAATGTCCCCATCGGGCAGATTTCCATGTGCTTTGATGCCGTTGTGGTGGTGCTGACGGGATTGGTATTCCGGGATGTGCGCAACGCTTTGTACACCGGGGTGACGGTGTTCATCATCGGAAAGGTCATCGATGCGGTGGTGTACCGTTTCGACTACTCCAAGGTGGTGCTGATTATCTCCCCGGAGTACGAGGCCATTGCCCAGGCCATCGGGGAAAGATTAGACCGGGGGGCTACCTTCCTCCACGGGGAGGGCAGCTATAGCCACCGCGAAACCAAGGTGGTGCTGGCCGCCGTGAAAAAGCAGCAGCTCACCGAGCTGAAGGAGCTGGTCATGGCGCTGGACCCCTCGGCATTTGTCATCGTTCAGGAGGCGCACCAGGTTCTGGGAGACGGATTTGCCCGCTACTCCCGGGATGCCCTGTGAAAGGGGGACACGATGAAATTCAAATTTATGGCGCTGCTGCTGGCGGCGGCGCTGCTGCTCACCGGCTGCAGCTGGATGGATGGGGAATATGTCAGCGTGGTGCCCCACCAGGAGCCCGCTGTCAGCGGTCCAACCGGCGCTGTCAGCGCGTCTGACTACCACGAGTTCATCGACGTGCTGGAGGAGCTGGTTCTGGCCGGCTCCGAAAGCTGTGTCATCGATGTGGGCGGGTTTCCCCAGAAGACACTGGATACCGGTATGCAGTCCGCGAACCGCTATATTCGGGAGGTGTTCCCCATGGGCGCCTACGCGGTGGAGGATATCGGCTATGAGCTTGGCACCAGCAACGGACGGCCCGCCGTGGCCGTGTCCATCAGCTACCGCCGCAGCCGCACCGAAATCCAGCGAATCCGAAAGAAGGCCGATATGGACGGCCTGGCGGCCACGGTCCGCACGGCGCTGGACGACCACGCCTCCCGGGTGGCGGTGCTGGTGAATCAATATACAGAAACCGATTTTGACCAGCTGATTCAGGATTACGCACGGGAGAATCCCCAGAAGGTTATGGAGGCGCCCCAGGTTTCCGAGGGCATCTATGGCAGCGGCAGAGCCCGGGTGGTGGAGCTGAGCTTTACCTACCAGAACAGCCGGGAGGCCCTGCGGCAGATGCAAGCCCAGGTAAAGCCCGTGTTCGAGGCCGCTGCCCTCTATGTCAGCGGCCAGGGCTCTCAGCGCCAGAAGCTGTCCCAGCTGTACGGTTTTCTCATGGAGCGCTTCGACTACAAGCAGGAAACCTCCATTACCCCGGCCTACAGTCTGCTCTGCCATGGGGTGGGGGACAGCCGTGCCTTCGCGGAGGTCTACGCCGCCATGTGCCGCCGGGCGGGGCTGGAGAGCATGGTGGTAACCGGCACCAAGGCGGGAGAACCCTGGACCTGGAATATTGTACGGGACGGCGAGGAGTATTACCATGTGGACCTGCTCCGCTCCTCCGGCGAGGGAGGCTTCCGGGAGTACACCGATGCGGAGATGACGGGATATGTCTGGGACTACTCCACCTATCCCGCCTGCGGCGGCCTTCCCCAGATGCCGGAACCGGCGCAGACCGACCCCACCGAGAGCACCGCGGAGCCGTAGGAAGCTTGCCGGGAACGCAATCGGACGACAGCCCGACAAATTGGTGTTTGTCGAAATAACGCTGTCATTGCGAGCCAGTGCTCACACTGGCGTGGCAATCCCCCGGTCCCATGGAACCAGGTAACGATTACCACCAAAATCGCCACATTATCCTACTCTGTA
>CALYTB010000232.1 GCA_945486035.1 uncultured Clostridia bacterium | reverse complement strand
GCCATGGAGGCCGGAGCCGATGATTTCGAGGCCGAGGACGACTGCTTCACCATCTACACCCTGCCCGACGACTTTAACGACGTGGTCGCGAAGCTCTCCAAGTACACCTTCGCCTCCGCCCAGATTGAAATGGTGCCCCAGAACTACCAGTCCCTGAACCCGGAGCAGGCCGCCCTGATGGAGAAGCTCATCGACATCATGGAGGATGACGACGACGTCCAGAACGTATGGCACAACTGGGAGGAGTAAGGCGCGCAGGGACTGCCCTGGTTCTCGCCCTCTCAACGCTGGTGTTTGGCGCCTGCGCCAGACAGACCCCCGCCCCTCCGGCAGTTCAGCCCACCGCGGCTCCTGAGCAAACGGAGCCCCTGGATGCCTTCCTGTGGGGAACGTGGTACAATCTGGAGGATGAAAGCTGCCGGTATGAATTCGCCCCAGAGGGCACCGTGACCGTCTTCACGGGCGAAGAGGAACGCACCGTCCCCTACCGCTTCGCCGGGGAAACCGTCACTGTTTCCCAGGATTTTGATCTGATTCTGCGTGTCACCTCCGAGGATGGGGTCACCCACCTGCGGCGGGACGCGCTGGAGCTGAATCTGGTTTCCGAGGCGGATTACCCGGCCTTCATCCCCCATGAGGTTGCCATCACCATGGACAACTGGCAGGAATACTTTGAGGTCCGGTTCGTCACCCATGTGTATGCCATCGGCGATGAGATCCGCTACCGGGCCTTCGGTTGGGGCTTCACCCTGAAGGATGAATACCTGGACAGGCTCCCCATAGAGCAGGGCGCGGTGGATGTGGATGTGACGATTGCCTTCGACACCTGCTATTACGAGGTAAAGAACCCCTTCTCCCACGAATATGAGATCACGGATAACCTGTGGCCCAACATCCCCGCGGAAACCGGGGTCAAGGACATCGCCTCCGTGCGGGACCGCCGGGATCCCAGCTACAAGCCCTCCCCCTACTCCGACCTCTACGGTCAGGTGATGGCTTATGTGGGAGGAGACGCGGGCTTTGAGACCTTCCCCTCCACCTTTTGGTACCGGATCCCCAGCAACCCCCAGGTCATCGCCGTGGAAGGCACGCTGCGGCTGTTTTCCTGATGCTTCCTCCCATTTCCATATGCGCAGGGAGCGGATTTCTCCGCTCCCTGGATTTCTATTCTGATTTCAAAGGAGCTTTCATCGCCGTATCACTGCTTTCGCGCTGGCGGCACTGCTGCTCTGCGCGGCAGGCTGCGCGAAGAAGCCTTCATCTCCGGAAACCGAGTCACCGGGTTTACCTGGTGGACACCTTCAACAGCATCGGAAACCATGTAGTCAGTGACGGAGTCCATCTGTCCTCCACGGGCCTTGCCAACTGGTATCAGGCTCTGCTGGATCACGCGCAGACCTATGCGCTCAGCGAATGACTCCCATCCCCCCAACCAAAACGCTGCCCTGCCGGATATTCCCGGCAGGGCAGTTCTGATAGAAGACGAAACGGAGCATCCCCCGGAGGGCAAATTGTTTTCAAACACCTTACGTTACTACCGTAGGGGCGGCTATTAGCCGCCCGAAAGATTCTTACTTTTTGGCGTTTTCGGTAGAACGGGGTGCTGTCAATGACGAAAGGCTGCGGGCGGCTGATAGCCGCCCCTACGGTAAAATCTCAACAAACAACCATTTCCCGGGTCATGGCGTTCGCAGCGGGCGATCTCTGCTTTATTTCAGGGTCAGCAGCTGAGTGTATTCGCGCATATCCTCCAGGGTTTCGATTTTCGCTGCCAGCTCCACAATTTTATCGCCCACAGCCTTCGGCAGCTTCCCGAAGGTATTGAACTGATCCCAGAACTTGCCCAGCAGGAACTCCCGGGTGGGATAGTCGTGCATGGAGCCGCCGTAGTCCTGAATATCCTCGTAGACAGCGCCGTCGGCCATTTCCACAATCACCTTCATGAGGCTCTTGTCGGAGCCGGAGTCAAAGACCTCCATGGAGGAGTTTTCCGTCAGCTCCACCAGATACGGATCGCTGAGAATGGCCTGGGTCTGGACATTGGCAACCCTTACGGAGCCGTGGAGCAGCGCGCAGCAGGCGGCAAACTGGTAGGAGAACAGGGCGTTGGTGTGGTTTCTCCGGCTGAAGGGATTGGCATAGTAGTTAAAGCGCATGTTGCTCGAGCGGAACACCCGCACCTTCCGAATCTGGGAAGCATCCAAACTGCCCCGATCCGCCAGAATCTTCGCCCGAACCCCGGCTCCACACTTCGCGGCGGCGGTGGTGGGAATTCCGCCGGGGCCCCGCTTGAAGCTCTCCTCGGTGTACCAGACCTCTCCCAACCCGGTGAAGGCCTTCTCGTACAGCGCGGGAACCGGGGCGCCGTCCTTGATCTGCTTGGTGACCAGGCCCCAGTGGCCGAAGAAGGGATCTGCCCAGCCGTCCCAGCCGCCCTTGGCCATCTCGCAGGCATAAATGCCCATCTGGGCGCTGGCGCCGTTGTGGTACTTGAATTCCTGGCTGTAGTCATAGTAGGAGTTGGCCGGGTCCGTGGCGTTGCAGGCCGCGTAGGTCAGCGCGACCTTGGCGGTCTTGGCATCGAAGCCGTAGTACCGGGCCCCCAGCGCCGCCGCGGCACTGGAAACCATCAGCATGTCTGTAGGCCAGCGCATGGGCAGGGTGTAGAGCACCCGGGCGGTAAGGTCCTCGGCGGCCACCTGGTTGGCGATGAATTCCTGACCGGAGGTTTTCTGCATATCCGCCAGGGTCAGGCCCATGGGGAACAGGGTTTCGCCGCAGTGGGATGCAATCCGGTCCCCCAGCACATGGAAGAACATGTTTCCGAAGTCGTTGGCCCGGGCGGTAATGCTGTTGAGCATCACGGCACTGGGCAGGGGGAGTCTGCCCTCCCGGGCAAACAGCGGAGCCTCCGCAATGCCGCCCCAGCGCTTGAGCATGGTCTCCAGGAACTGATCCTCCGCCACCACAGCGCCGCCGAAGATGCAGCCGGTGATGTCCAGGAGCCTGTCCTTGAAAATCTCCACATTCCGCTCGCTGAGCTGGTCAAAGCGGGTGTTCACCAGATTCTCACACAGAGCATCGGTTCCCGCGGGAGGCGCGAAGGGGAAGTCCGCCTTGTTGGGACAGGCGGCATCCACGCCGATAGGGGGTGCGTATTCCATACTGTTTTCCATCCTTTCTATGATACGGTTTCAAGCAACGTTCCAAATGACACAGCAGCGAGAAATTGTTGTTTACAGTTTTTAAACGCACTTCGTCCTTGCTGTAGGGGAGCCATTCATGGCT
>CALYTB010000231.1 GCA_945486035.1 uncultured Clostridia bacterium | reverse complement strand
TGTACTTCCAGTGGGCGGCGATGCCGTATTCCGCCGTTTCGTGCATGGCCCAGGTACGGATCTGCACCTCAAAGGGGATGCCCTGGGAGCCGATGACGGTGGTGTGCAGGCTCTGGTACATGTTGGGCTTGGGGGTGGAGATATAGTCCTTGAACCGGCCCGGAACCAGGTTGAACAGGTCGTGGACGTGGCCCAGTACGTTGTAGCAGTCGGGAATGGTGTCCACAATCACCCGGAAGGCGTACAGGTCGTACAGCTCGTCCAGGGTTTTGCCCTGGGTCTGCATCTTGCGGTAGATGGAGTAGACGTGCTTGATCCGGCCGTAGGTGGTGTTGCGGATGCCCATGGCGGTGAGGCGCTGGGTGATTTTGTTCTGGATGGTGCGCATAAAGGCCTCGTCCTGCTCTTTGTGGGCCTGCAGGTAGGACATGATCTCGTCGTACTCCACAGGAGCCAGGTAGCGCAGGGAAGTGTCCTCCAGCTCCCACTTGATCTTCTGCATACCAAGCCGATGGGCCAGGGGGGCGTAGATGTCCATGGTCTCCCGGCATTTGAGAATCTGCTTGGCAGGGGTCTGGTACTGCATGGTGCGCATGTTGTGAAGCCGGTCGGCAATCTTAATCAGCACCACCCGGATGTCCTTGGACATGGCCATGAACATCTTGCGCAGATTCTCCATCTGGGCCTGCTCGGTGCTGGAGAAATTGGCCCGGGTCAGCTTGGTGACACCCTCCACCAGCTCCGCGACGGTCTGCCCGAAGAGCTTCTCGATTTCCTCGTGGGAGGCATCGGTGTCCTCAATGCAGTCATGGAGCAGGGCGCCCAGAATGGCATCCATGTCCAGGCCCATCTCCGTGACGATTTCGGCCACCGCCAGGGGATGGATGATATAGGGGGAGCCGTCCTTGCGCTTCTGCTGTTTATGCTTGTCGTTGGCGTATTCCACCGCCCGGTCCACCAGAGCCATATCCGCCCCGGGCATCCGGTTTTCGATGGTGGCGCGCATGGAGGCGTAGTGCTGTTCAAAGGTTTCCATTTTCGTCAGCTCTCTTTCGCGTGCAGCAGATGCTGCAGGGTCTGGCTCCCGTTGAGGTCGGCCTTGCCTTCCCCGGGGGTCAGGGTGATGGATATGTATTTGTGCATTCGGTGAACCGAAAGCAGGCCCACGTCCTGGAAAATGTCCAGACAGGTCATGAGCTGCCCAAGGGTCATGGGATTGCCGGAGGCACGGACCAGTTTTCGGCACAGACAGATGGGGGATTCCCGAATCACACCACCGTAGGAGGACAGAAACCGCCATACGGTGGCAAGGGTAGCGCGGTCCGGGGTCAGAAGGCTGGCCTCCCGGGGGGTGATCCGTCCGTCCCGCAGGGCAAGGTAGGCGGACACCTCCGGCTGGCATTCCGCCGCACAGCTTGGACGGATGTCCACCAAGTTCATCTGCACGGTTTTTTCGCCCCGGAAATCGTTGATCTGGGGCGTGAAGGCCACATCCACCAGATCACCGGGGGCGATGGAGGCGGTTTCCGCGTTGGCGGAAAAGTAGATGGCATTCAGGCCCCAATGGCCCTGCCGCAGGCGAAGCCGCATATGCCGCCCGGAGCCCACCTGACTGATCCGCTCCACGATGAGATTGCGCATCATCAGCACGCTCTTGGGACAGCCGTTGCCGCAGGGCTCCAGAATGGACAGAGATTCAACCCCCCGGATGGTCAGCAACTCCGGAGCCACATCGCAGTCGATATCCAGACTGGTCCGGGGAATGTCGTCCCGGTAGTAGCCTGCCGCCAGGGCGCTGATCTGTCTGCGAAACTCCGGGATGTTCTCCCGGGAGATGGTGAAGCCTGCCGCCAGCTCATGTCCGCCGTAGCTTTCAAGCAATGGGGACAGGGTGCGTAAAGAGGCAAACAGGTTAAAGCCTCCGTGGCTGCGGGAGCTGGCCTTCCCGTGGTCCCCGTCCAGGCAGATGAGGAAGGCGGGGCAGGCGTACTCTTCCGCGATGCGGCTGGCGACGATGCCCACCACGCCCTGATGCCAGCTCTCGTCCGCCAGCACAATGGCATCGCAGTCCTGCCCCGGAGGGAGCATGGACACAGCCTGGCGGTAGATTTCGGATTCCACGCTCTGGCGCTGGCGGTTCAGGTCGCACAGTGCTTTGGCCAGCTCCTGAGCCCGGAGGGGATCATCGGTGAGAAACAGCTCCACGGCCAGTTCGATTTTGCCCATGCGGCCCGCGGCGTTGATTCGTGGGGCCAGGACAAAACCGATGGACGAGGCGCTGACACTCTGGGGATCGCAACCGCTCTGGGCCATCAGGGCGGCGATGCCCGGACGGCGGGTGTGGGCCAGGGACTCAAGACCCCGGGACACAAATACCCGGTTCTCTCCCAGAAGGGGCATCACGTCCGCCACGGTGCCCAGGCAGACCATATCGGCATACTCCCGCAGCACCTCCTCCTGGCTGCCGCAGAGGGCCGAGGCCAGCTTGAAGGCCACACCCACGCCGGACAGATTCCGGTGGGGGTAGCCGTCCCCCGGACGGTGGGGGTCCACCACGGCGGCAGCCCGGGGAAGGGATTCCTTGCATTCATGGTGGTCGGTGATGACCAGATCGATGCCCAGCTGATGGCAGAGCTCGGCCTCCTGCACCGCGGTGATGCCGCAGTCCACGGTGACGATGAGCGTGACCCCCTGTTGGCTCAGCTGGCGGATGGCGATGGGGTTTAAGCCGTAGCCCTCCTCCAGGCGGCCGGGGATATAGGGGACACAGTCCGCCCCGTGACGGCGGAGAAAATCCGTCAGCAGGCAGGTGGAGGTAATGCCGTCCACGTCGTAGTCCCCGAAGACCGCGATTTTCTCCCCCCGGGACATGGCAAGCCCCACCCGTCCGGCGGCCAGGGCCATATCTGTCATGGCGAAGGGGTCCGGCAGGAGACAGCCGCAGCCCAGCCTGTCGGCAACCTCCTGGGGGGTGGTCATGCCCCGGGAGGCCAGAACCATGGCGGCAAGGGGGGTATATCCGTTTTGAACCAATGTGTTTACCGCGGCGCTGTCCGGCTGCGCCACATTCCAAATTCCATACTTCACGTGCACACACATCCAAATTAATACTTTTCCTTACAGTATACCAAAAATTCACCGAATGCACAATAGGCAGTTGGGATTTTTATTGGAAATGACGGGAAAAAAGAGAGGAATTCCAAGGGAACGGGAGGGGAAGAGGGAGCGTAAATTGTTGTTTACAGTTTTCAAACGCACTTCGTCCTTGCTGTAGGGGAGCCATTCATGGCTCCCGTGGGG
>CALYTB010000230.1 GCA_945486035.1 uncultured Clostridia bacterium | reverse complement strand
CCCGGCGGTACATTGTTCCGATTTGCTCCACATTTCGGCGAAAACGTACTGCCCCGCGGGAGCCATGAATGGCTCCCCTACAGTAAGAACGAAGTGCGTTTAAAAACTGTAAACACCAATTTGTCTGCCAACTGAGCAAAACCGATAAGCACATTATTTTATGTACAATCCGGGCCCTTCCCGGATCAGGTGTTCCATTCGTAGCCGAGGTACAGCAGCAGGGGGAGTACCGGCCCGGGGAGTCTGCCTTCCAACTCCGGCGCCAGTTCCTCCTTCGCCGTGTAAAAATCGATGGGCATATAGGGCCCCACCATTTCCTCCAGCCGCCGGGCCCCGGCACGCACATCCCGGGCCGCGGTATCCATCCCCAGGTTGGGATTGCCCACCAGATGCAGCCGGTTTAACCGCACATGGGACACCCCCAGGGTCTGCCCCAGTACCCGGTCGATGTGTTCAATGTCCATGGACCAGGGCCTGTAGGGATTGATGACGTAGAATACCGCGCACCCCGGCTGATTCAGCAGCGGCGCGTAGCCACCGATGGCGCTGGCGCCGATGTAGTCCCCGCCCACATCCAGGACGGTATACACATCCTCCTGCCGCAGCAAGCGGCTGACCCCGCCGGCGGCGGTGGGAGCGTCCATGAACTGCTCCTCGTAGTGGACGAAAACGCCGGCCTCCTCCAGAAAGCCCGCCTGATCCCGGGACCGGAACAGAGGCTTCGTCATGTCCAGGTCAAAGAAATGCACATCCCTTTGCCGCTCCTTCACCAGAGCCAGGGCCAGATTGATGGCAAGCTCGCTCTTGCCGCACCCGGCCTCCCCCAGGAACACAAAGCTGTGGGCCGCCGGATACCGCTGTGCGAGAAATTCCCTTACCTTCACGAAGCTCCCCCTTCCCCCCCGCCGCAGCGCGGGACCGGATACCGGTAAATTGCTGTTTGTCGCTTTGCTCCAGTGGACAGTTGACAGTGGAAAGTGGACAGTTGTGGTATCCCCTTCGGGGATTATTTGAAATAATTGCGATGACAATTATCGCCAATTATTCCGAAAATCGTAATATTTGCGGATTCTATATTTAAAATTGTCCCGAAGGGACTCCATAACTGTCCACTGTCAACTGTCCACTGTCAACTCGGGCGACAGCCCGACAAACACCAATTTAACGTTTTCTTTGTTTCTCTGCTTTCATTATATATATCCCACAGGAAAATATCAAGAGCTTTCTTATATTTTATAAAATATATTTCATATTTTATCTGGACAAACCCTGCTTCCCGCGGTACAATACTTTCATCTTCAAAATCCCGTTTTTCGCGGGAAAAGCAGAGAGGTGTCCCATCATGCGTCAAAAAAACCTTTCCGTCCGCTGGGTCTATCTTGCCCTGGGGGTGACGGCCCTGCTGTTTGCCGGGGTGATCTACGCCTGGTCCATCCTGAAGGCCCCCCTGGCAGCCGAATTCCACTGGACCGATGCCCAGCTGGCCCTGAATTTTACCCTGACCATGTGCTTTTTCTGCCTGGGTGCTTTTGTAGGCGGGCTGCTGTGCACCCGGCTGGGCTGCCGGGTGAGCATGCTGCTGTCGGCGGCGCTGGGCGGGGCCGGATTTCTGCTTGCCTCCCGGCTTTCCGGGCAGAGCATCGCCATGCTGTACCTGAGCTACGGTGTGCTGGCCGGATTCGGCATTGGCATCGCCTACAATGTGGTGATCTCCACCGTCAGCGCCTGGTTCCCGGACAAACGGGGGCTGTGCTCCGGAGCACTGATGATGGGCTTTGGAGCCTCCGCCCTGGTGGTAGGCAATCTGGCCTCCCGGCTCATAGAGGGCCCCGGCTGGCGCGCTGCCTACCTGGCCGTGGGCTGCGCCCTGGCCGCCGTGCTGGCGCTTGCCGGACTGCTCCTGCGCAGACCCGGAGCCGATACGGCGCTGCCTTCTTCCAAAATAAAGGCCGTCCGTGGATCTGAGAACTTTGAACCCAGGGACTTCCCCACCGGGCAGATGATCCGCCGGGCTTCCTTCTGGATGGCCTTCGCGTGCATTGTATGTCTGTCCGCCGTGGGAAATACGGTGATCTCCTTCGCCCGGGACCTTGCCCTTTCCGTGGGAGCCGCCGCTTCCCTGGCCACCTCCCTGGTGGGGGTGCTGTCCGTATGCAACGGACTGGGCCGGATTGCCGTGGGGGCCCTGTTTGACCGGGTCGGCCGGAAAAGAACCATGCTGTTTGCCAATATTCTCACCATTGGGGCTGCCGGAATCACGCTGCTGTCGGTTTTGCTGGGCTCTTTGCCCCTGTGCGTTCTGGGGCTGTGCCTTACCGGCTTCTCCTACGGCGCCGCGCCCACCATCAACACCGCTCTGATTTCCGCCTTCTACGGCGCCAGATACTTCCCCCTGAATTTCTCCGTCATGAACTTCAACCTGATGGGCGCCTCCTTCATGGCCACGGCGGCGGGCAGTCTGCTGCAGGCCACCGGCGGCTACACCGTCCCGTTTTTGTTCCTGCTGGCCCTGGCAGCCGCCTCCCTGATCCTGAACCTGTGCATCAAGCGCCCCTGATCCACATATTCCCGTGGCTGAGCGATAAATTGGTGTTTGTCGGGCCGTGCCCCGATTACCTGTCATTGCGAACCAGGCCGCAGCCTGGTGTGGCAATCCCCCGGTTGAAAGGAACCAGGTAACGATTACCACCAAAAATCGCAGCGTTTCCCCCCCTCTGCATGGCAATTGTCGATACATTTCCCCTCTGACCGGGGGATTGCCACTGAAGCCGGCGCGCTGGTTCGCAATGACAGGTAAACGTGGCATAGCCCGACAAACAACAATTTGTCGCGCTGCCGTCTTTCCCCTTCTCCTGCCAAAAGAGCCCTGCCGAAAAACCGGCAGGGCTCTTTGCCGTATTCATTCACGTCCTTCAGGCGGGGATGCCGGGCCAATCGAGAGGCGGAATCTCTCCCCCATTCTAAAAAGTGGAAAACGGACGAGCCGGGGTGCATAGGGTTGCAGCGGAGGTGGAAATATGCTCTACGGTGTCTTTCTGATGCTCAGTTCCCTGCTGTGCTCACTGCAGCTCTCTGCCGGAAGCTTCCCCCGGCCCCTCACCGCCCAGGAGGAGCGCCACTACCTGACCCTTGCCCGCGCCGGAGACGAAGACGCCCGCAACATCCTCATCGAGCGCAACCTTCGTCTGGTGGCCCACATCATGAATAAGGGATAATGCACGCGGAAGTTTTTTGTGGAGGACAAACGGTATGATTTTGTCCGCATACTATGGCAGAACCGCGAAAATCCACTGGAATGCGGTGCTGATGTGAATACGGA
>CALYTB010000229.1 GCA_945486035.1 uncultured Clostridia bacterium | reverse complement strand
CCCGGGCGCCCTCGGGGGAGGAGGCGGTGAGGATGGGGGTGGTGATCTCCAGGAACCCCTTCTCGGTCATGAGCCGCCGCAGCTCCGCCACCACCTGGCAGCGCAGGATGATGTTGTTCTTCACGGCCGGGTTCCGAAGATCCAGGAACCGATATTTAAGCCTTACGTTCTCGTCCGCGTCCTTACTCTTGTTGATTTCAAAGGGAAGCTGGTTGTGGGTGCATTTGCCAAGCACCTCGATTCTCTCGGGGACAACCTCAATTTCGCCGGTGGGGAGCTTGGCATTCTTGCTCTCCCGCTCCCGGACAAGGCCCGTGACGGAGAGAGTGGATTCCTTGTTCACGGACTTGATGGCGCGCATCATATCCTCGGTTTCGATGACCACCTGGGTGGTGCCGTAGAAATCCCGGAGCACCGCGAAGCCGAAGTTCGCGCCCACCTCCCGGAGGTTCTCCATCCAGCCGACGATGGTAACCTGCTTTCCCGCGTCGGAAAGCCGCAGCTCCCCGCAGGTATGTGTTCTGGACTGGGTCATAAAATATCCCTTCCTGTATCTATAGTTTATCCAAATGATTATTGCACAAATTGTGAAAAAAGTCAACGATTTCGCAAAAAACACAGGGCGGAATACCGCCCTGTAAGGAAGCATCGGAGGTTGCGGCAAATAGGTGTTTGTCGAGATGTTTTGGAAATCCTTGAATTACTCTGTAGGGGAGCCATTCATGGCTCCCGGCGGTGAAATGTACTGATTATATGAGCATTTCGGCGAAAACGTACTGCGTCACGGGAGCCATGAATGGCTCCCCTACAGCAAAAACGCAATGCGTACAAAATCGCCAAACACGAATTTGCCGCTCTGAGGTCGGTTATTTCCGGAACAGGCCGCCCAGGGCGCCGGTCAGTTTGTCCGCGGTGAGCTTGGCCTTGATGCCGTCTACCAGGGCGTTAACCTGGTCGTCGGGAAGGTCCACACCCACGTATTCCTCGATGACCGCGGCGGGATTGGCCTGGAACTTTTCCAGCAGCTTATCATCCGCGCGGAGCTTTGCCACAATCTGTTCCGCCTTTTCCTTGATGTTCAGCATATACGTTCCTCCCCGGCCTCCTGTATGCGGAAGCCTCTGCAAAATACCGCCGCAGACGGCGGCTGTCCTCATTGTAGCATAATCCCGGCGGTTTGCAACTTCTTTTTCCGATTCCCCGGAACGGAGCGGAGAATGGGGATTGGCGGAGCCGTTTGACGCTTTTTTTACGCGTGCTCCGGCATGCCCGCCGCGTTTTTTTTGGAGGAGGATGATTACCTATCCGGGAGGGCTTCGCTGACGCCCAGCACATGGAGCCATTGGGTGGGATCGACGGTGATTTCCCCATGGCGGCGAACGTAGTCCATGATGAGCTGGGCGATTTCCGTGGGCTCCTCCCGGAGCACAGGGCATCCGGCATAGAGGGGATACCCCCCCGCGCCGGTGGCCCGGTAGTTGTTCAGGCAGAGGCGGAGCTCCTTACCCGAGGGAAGCTCCTGCCCGCCGTAACGGATGGACACCACCCGCTCCCCCAGGGGGTTGCGCAGATCCATGGTGACTTCAATGCCGGAGTAAAAATCATAGTTAAAGTGCTGGGGAGCGGGGAGTAGAAAGGCCTCGCTGATCCGCAGGCCGTCCTCCCGAAGGTCAAAGTATTCCGCGCACCGCTCCAGAGCCGCTTTCAGCTCGGTTCTGGTCACCGGGATGGTTTTCAGAGTGTTGGGGAATTCGTAGCTTGCCGCAATATCCCGGACGGTCACCCGCTGCTGAAAGCCCCTCACGGTGTTGCCCAGTGCGGTGACGGAAATGTCCGCTCCTGAGGCCTCCAGCTGCACCTGGTTGATGAAATTGGCGATATCCGAGCCCCGCAGCGCCATAGACAGACGATCCCGGGGAGGCAGGGGGCGATCCAGCGTACCCAGGGGCGTGTCCAGAAACCGGGCGTTCTCACGCTCCAGAGGAGCCAGGTATTCCAGGGCGGCGGGACAGGGAATGTCCCCGGCCGCCACAATGCGGGACTGGACAGAGGTTTCCCCGGAGCTTTCCCGGGTTACCTCCAGGCGGGCGTAGTGCCTGGCCCGGTCGGCAACCTGGCAGGTGTGGGTGCCGCAAAGGTCGATCCCGGCCCTGGCCTGATGCTGGTGACCGGTGAGGAGAATGTCGAAGTCCAGCTCCCGGCAGATCCGGTAGCCCTGGTTTTCCTCCGGGCTGGACAGCGGAACGCCGGTGACCGGATCCCGCTCGAAGCCGCAGTGGGCGATGCAGACGGTGATCTCCGCCCCTTGGGCCTTCAATTCCCGCAGGGCCTCCCGGGCGGCGGAAACGGAGTCCAGAACCCGGATGCCGGTCAGGTTTTCCGGACGTTCCCAATGGGGGATGTAGGGGGTGGTAATGCCGGTGAGACCCACCCGGAGGCCGTTTTCCAGGGTGACCAGGGCGGTTTTCCGCACCTCGGGGATGCCCTCCACATTGGCGCAGAGGCACCTGGCATCCAGGGCGGCCAGGTACTCCCGCAGGGGCTTCACCCCGTAGTTGAAATCGTGGTTTCCCAGGGTGACGAACTGTACCCCGGCAAGGTTCATGAGCTTCGCCGGGACGCACGGGTGGGCTTCTCCGCCGCTGTACAGCCAATAGGTGAAGGGGCTTCCCTGGAGGGTATCGCCTCCGTCCAGGATCAGGGTATTGCCGTCATGGGGGAAGGAATTCATACAGTTGACATAACCCGAGGGGATCCGCTTCCCCGAGGCGTAGTCCAGGTTGGAGAAGAAGCCGTGAATGTCGCTGGTAAAGCAGATGGTCATACTGCGGCGCATAGAGTGCCTCCTTAATGAGTAGGTTAAACAAATTGTTGTTTGAAGATTTTAAACGCACTTCGTTCTTACTGTAGGGGAGCCATTCATGGCTCCCGTGACGCAGTACGTTTTCGCCGAAATGTGGAGCAAATCGGAACAATGTACCGCCGGGAGTGGTGCTCCGCGCAGCGAATCAGAATTACAATGATTGCCAGTGGCAATCATTCCATAATTCAAATGAATGGCTCCCCTACAGTAGGATTTAGGCGTTTTTGATCATTCTGAAAGGATGCCGAAATTGTCAACTGTCAATTGTCAATTGTCAATTCGGCGAAGCCGCTAAACACCAATTTGTCTGTCATCCGGATCATGCGTAAAAAACTGCCATTGCGGGGAACTGTGCTTCCGCCGCAATGACAGTTATTCTTGTTACGTCCCGTGGGCCAGTCTGCGGCGGATGCGGGTGGAGACGAACTCGATGATCAGCGCCAGAACCATGAGGCC
>CALYTB010000228.1 GCA_945486035.1 uncultured Clostridia bacterium | reverse complement strand
GCTCCCCTACAGCAAGGACGAAGTGCGTTTAAAAACTGTAAACAACAATTTATCATCGTGCCATTTCAAAAAAATATCCAATTATGCCTGCTTCCTCCTGATTTTTCGACATTTTCAGGGGTTACGTTCTTTCCTGCCGGTTCATATTAAGAGGGCAGGGAAGGAGGACTGAGCATGAAGAGGGTTTTGAATTGGACGGCGGCAATTCTTATATTCATTATGCTGCCGGTGAGCTGCCGGGCGGCGGAGGCGCTGGTTCCGGTGGGCAGAATCATCGGCTTGCAGCTGAAGTCAGATGCGGTGACGGTGGCGGCTTTTGACGATGTGCTGGGCCGGGAGGCGAAGGATGCGGGACTTCGGATCGGGGATCAAATCCTGGCGGTCAACAACTGCCCCATCCGGGAGGCGGAGGATGTTGCGGAGGCTTTGGAGGGAAAATCCACCGCCGTGGTGACCGTCCGGCGGGGCGGCAGGCAGACAACCCTGAAAATTCCGCTGCAAACCACTGCTGATGGACAGCGCTTGGGAGTCTACCTTCGCCAGGGCATCGGCGGCATCGGGACCGTCACCTGGTACGACCCGGAAACAGGCTCCTTTGGCGCCTTGGGCCACGGGGTCAACGACAGCTCCGGCACGCTGCTTCGGATGAACGGAGGAAGCGCCTATGATGCCTTCGTGGAATCGGTGAAGAAGGGCAAGGCAGGCGCGCCGGGCCAGCTGCGGGGCTGTGCGGATTCTCCCCAGGCCTGTGGGGAGCTGCTTTGGAATACCCCCCAGGGCGTTTTCGGAAAAACAGGGCAAGGCTGGGAGGGCGATGCCGTGCCGGTGGCGGAGTTTGACGAGGTCACTGTGGGTCCGGCCACCATCCGGGCCACGGTTCAGATGGGGGAGCCTCAGGATTATTCTGTGGAAATTTCGAAAATCTATGCCCGGGACCGAAGCGACGGAAGGAATTTTCTCCTGCGCGTTACGGACCCCCGGCTCCTGGAAGCTACGGGAGGGATTGTTCAGGGAATGAGCGGCAGCCCGATTCTGCAGGACGGTAAGCTGGTGGGGGCAGTGACCCATGTGCTGGTCAATGACCCGACAACTGGCTACGGAATTTTCATTGAAAATATGCTGGAAGCAGCGGGATAGAAAAATGCCCTTGGTATCCATAGTTTTACCAAGGGCATTCACTTTATTTTTCTGCAATAAATGTCCAGTTCTTGCGAAGTGATTCGGGCATAAGTTCTTTGAGTTTTTGCGCATCAGAAATCAAGTATCTGTTACCAAAGTGGAAAAAGAAAAATTCACCAACGCCATTATTGTAACCTAATTGGAATTCGAGTTCTTTTTTAAAATAAGGAAATACAGGTTTAATTTGAGCATCGACAGCCCATACAACATCCATACCATTGGTGTTAATATTATTAATAATCCACTGCTCATTTTCAGAAAACCATTTCCAAAATTGATTTGCTGCGGTAGTGTCCATTTCTTTCTTTCCAAACGAAAACATAAGAAATCCTCCTTTGTATGATGAAATTATTATAATTTAAAATGGCACTTATTTCAAGCGTAATGTTGTCCCTAATGACAATCACTCGTGAGCGGCAGCCCCATCATTCAGGACGGAAAACTGGTGGGGGCTGTGACCCATGTGCTGGTGAATGACCCGACCGCGGGGTATGGAATCTTCATTGAGAATATGCTGGATGCAGCGGGATAATTTCCGTAGGGGACGGGTTTCCCGTCCCACCGTTTCCGCGGTTCAAAAAAGCGGGAGGCGAAACGCCTCCCATACGGTTTCATAATCCATTTGCGTGGGTTGTCCTCAATATATTGCCAGATTTCATCATAATCCTGCTGATTGCGAATCACATGGTCGTAATAGGACTTCTGCAATCTCGCCGGTTGGTTTTGGGACGGGAAACCCGTCCCCTACGATTTCACATAAAACCTGCTTGCGGTCCTGGGTGCAAATTGTTACAAAATATGCTCCGTTTTGGCTATAGTCGTAGTTTCCCAATCGATTATGCTTTGTTTTTCCATAAATGCATCACGCTTTCTTTTCGTGCTAATTCCCATTTTAGCACAGCGTGTCTTTTTGTACAACGATTTATCCGGGACGGCAGGCTCATCGGCGCGGTGACCTATGTGCTAAGGAACTCGCCGGATGAAGGAGGATGGGATATTCTTGAGAACATGCCGGCTGTCTCCGGTATACACAAACCGCCTGCACCCGTGAAGGGGGCGCAGGCGGTTTGTGTTATTTTTTGAGTTCCCGCATGAACCCGAACACGATGTCGTCGTGATCCCGCAGCCATTCGTGGCCGTAGTCGGGATAGAAAAGGACTGATTTGGGGGCGGTGATGTTGTTGTAGGCCGCGAACTGGGTGGAGGGCGGGCAGATGGTGTCCCGCAGGGCCGTCGCCATCAGGACGGTGCCCCGGATCCATTTGGTCATGTTCTGGATATCGATGTAGCCCAGCTTCTCAAAGATTTCCTGCTCCCGTTCGTGACGGGGATCGAACATACGGAAATAGTCCCGGAGCTCCTTGTAGGCATCCACATCCAGATCCATCTCCCAAACCCGCTTGTAGTCGGAGAGGAAGGGATACTGGGGGGCTGCCAGCTTGATTTCCGGCACCAAGGATGCGCAGGCCAGAGCCAGACCGCCGCCCTGGGAAGCGCCCATGGCGCCTACCCGGTTTGCGTCCACCTGGGGAAGTTTCATGACGATTTTCGCAAGCTGGGCCGTATCCAGCATGATGTTGCGCATGAGCATATTGTCCGCATCCGCATCCTCCAGGCCCCGGATAAACTGGCCGTACAGGGTGTTCCCCCTGACACCGCCCACATCCTCCGAAAGACCGGCCTGGCCCCGGCAGTCCAGAGCCGCCACCACGAAGCCCTCTGCCGCGAAACCGAGCTTGTCGCTCCAGTTGCCGGAATGCCCGGAATAGCCGTGGAACTGAAGCACCGCGGGACAGGGCTTGGTTACATTCTTCGGCATCAGGAGCTTGGCGTGGATTCTGGCTCCCTTGACACCGGTAAAGAACAGGTCAAAGCAGTCCGCGCAGTCCGTCTGGAAGTCAGCCGGAATCAGCTCCGTTTGGGGGTCCGTATCATTCATTTCCCGCAGAGCCCGGGCCCAGTATTCGTCAAAATCCCTGGGGCAGGGGGTGCAGCCCCGGTACTGAAACAGGTCCTCTACGCCCATATCGATCATTGGCATCGCTTTTTCGCTCCTTATATCATTTCTTATTTCAGGTCAGCAGGCTGACAAATTGTGTTTGTACGTTTTTGCTGTCATTGCGAGCCAGTGCGCACACTGGCGTGGCAAT
>CALYTB010000227.1 GCA_945486035.1 uncultured Clostridia bacterium | reverse complement strand
AACTGTCAATTGTCAATTGTCAATTCGGCGAAGCCGCTAAACAACAATTTATCGGACCTGGATTTTCCGGAAAGCTGAGAAAAGGAGATTTCCCAATTTGAAGAATCGAAGATTTATTCCCATGATTATCTATGTGGCGGTGCTGGTGCTGGTGTTCTCCTGGACCACGGGGCTGTTCAGCCAGAAGAGCGCCACCTTGAGCTACTCCCAGGTGGTGGATCTGTTCCGTGCCGAGCAGGTGAAGTCCTTCGTGGTGGAGGATCAGACCATCACCATGGAGCTGTACACACCCATCAGCGGGAAAAGCTCCGTCACCACCACCCTGGCCGATCCCCAGAGCTTCCGGCTGGAGATGAATGACCTTCTCAAGAGCCAGCGGGAATCCGGGGTGCTGCAGGGCTATGACTTTGTGCCTCAGAAGGGCTTCTCCGCCTCGGAGCTGATTTTTCCCCTGCTTACGGTGGGCGTGATTCTTCTGCTGCTGTGGGCCATGTTCATGGGAAGGATGAACAATTCCAACCCTATGAGCAATTTCGGTAAGGCCAGAACCGTGCTGGGGGTGCCCGACGGAAAGAAGGTCACCTTCGCCGATGTGGCGGGCGCCGACGAGGAGAAGGAGGAGCTGCGGGAGGTTGTGGATTTCCTCCGCGCGCCGGAGAAGTATACGGAAATCGGCGCCCGGATTCCCCACGGACTGCTGCTGGTGGGCCCACCGGGTACCGGCAAGACCTTGCTTGCCCGGGCTGTGGCGGGGGAGGCGGACGTGCAGTTTCTGTCCATTTCCGGCTCCGACTTTGTGGAGATGTACGTGGGCGTAGGCGCCAGCCGGGTCCGGGATCTGTTTGACCAGGCCAAGAAGGTGGCTCCCGCCATCATCTTCATTGACGAGATCGACGCGGTGGGCCGCAAGCGGGGCTCCGGCCTGGGCGGCGGCCACGATGAGAAGGAGCAGACCCTGAACCAGCTGCTGGTGGAGATGGACGGCTTCGGCCGCACCGAGGGAGTCATCGTTATGGCGGCCACCAACCGCCCCGACATTCTGGACCCCGCCCTGCTGCGCCCGGGCCGGTTTGACCGGCAGATTCATGTGGGCGTGCCGGATGTGAAGGGCCGGGAGGAGATCCTGAAGGTTCACGCCAGGGGCAAGAAGCTGTCCGAGGATGTGAATCTTCGCACCGTGGCCCGCTCTACCTCCGGCTTCACCGGGGCGGATCTGAGCAACCTTCTCAACGAAGCCGCCATTCTCGCCGCCCGGGACAGCCGGGCCGCGGTGAACATGGAGGATATGAACGAGGCCATGATGAAGATTCTGGCCGGACCCGCGAAAAAGAGCCGGGTCCAGTCCCGCCGGGATCTGAAAACCACGGCCATCCACGAGTCCGGCCACGCGGTGGCCATGTACTACCTGCCCACCCATGACCCGGTGCGGCATATCTCCATCGTGCCCCGGGGCAGCTCCCTGGGGGCTACCTGGTATCTGCCCAAGGAGGATTCCTCCAACCTGACACGCAATGAGATGTACGAGCAGATTGTGGGTCTGCTGGGCGGCCGGGTGGCGGAGGATGTGTTCCTGGGGGATATCTCTGTGGGAGCCTCCAACGACATCGACCGGGCCACCAAGCTGGCCAAGGATATGGTGGCACGTTACGGCATGTGTGAGCGGCTGGGCACCGTGTCCTACCTGGACGGCGGCGAGGTGTTCATCGGACGGGACTACCAGACCACCAAGAGCTACTCCGAGAAGGTGGCGGGCACCATCGACGAGGAGGTCAAGAACCTGATTGACCGGGCCTATGACCACTGCCGGAAGATCCTCACCGACCACGCGGATAAACTCAGGGAACTTTCGGATTATCTGCTGGCCAACGAGTCCATCAGCGGCGAACAGTTCGCCCGGATGATGGAGGGCAAGGAGCTGGGCGAAGCCACCCAGACCGTGCTCTTTGACGGCTTCGGTGAGCCGCAGGAACAGGAATAAGAACACCGGGCGCGTTTTCCCAAGGGAAAGCGCGCCCGGTGGTTTTTGCGTGCATAGCGAAAAATTGGTGTTTGAAGATTTGCGTGCGCACTGCGTTTTTCTGTAGGGGAGGCATTCATGCCTCCCGGGTATGCGGTACGTTCTCGCCGAAATGCGGAGTAAAATCGAAACATTTCACCGCCGGGAGCCATAAATGGCTCCCCTACAGTGTTTTTTTGACGTTCCCAAAATAACCCTGCAAACAACAATTTGTCCGTTTCTTTAGCGATTGGGGGAGGCGGCCATGCGGCGGTAGGTGTGGCGGATGCCGCGGATGGCAACGGAGTAGGCCTGGATGTTCTCCGGCAGGGAGATGCCGCCGTAGCCCGCGTCGCCCAGGTGGTGGATGTCTGTGCCGGTCATCTTGGCCATCAGGGCAAGTTGCCGGATGGTGGCCACGTCCGCCCCCTCCTGGGAGGTGCCGATGGCGGTGATGGTCAGCATCCCTAAGCTGTGGGCCAGGCTCACCAGCTCCCGGGCGTACTCCACCGTGATGCCGGGAACGGTGCCGGGGGCGGGGAGCAGCAGGATGTCCGCTCCGGCTTCGGCGAAGCTCTTCACATCCCGGCGGGTGAGGATTTGCTCGGCCCCCTCGCTCAGGATGCCGGAGGCGTGCATTTTCCCTGCAGCCAGGATCAGACGATCCCCCAGCTCCTGCTTAAAAAGCCGCAGGGTCTGCACGATGGCCTCGTTGGTGACACCGATGCCGGGGTTTCCGGTGAGGAGCAGGAAATTGACCCCCATATCCGCCGCCAGCCGGGCGTTCTCCAGGGTGGCCTTCCGCCCATCGGTGAGGGCCCACATGGACCCCTCCTCCCCCAGAGATTGCTCCACCGGCTCCAGGTTGATGCCGATGGGCCGACCGGTGAGCTCCCGGAGCTTACGGATTACGTTTTCAGGCTCCGTGGGAGGAAGCCCGTGAATAACGGGGTGCTTTACGTCAAACAGGTTCAGCAGCAGAATATCCGCACCCATGGCGGCGGCGAATTCCGCGTTGGTTACATCCCCCAGCATGGGGGTCAGGGAGCCGATGGTTTCGCAGGCCAGGGTCCGGCCCTCGGCTCCCGCGATGGCGGCGAGAAGCTCATTCTTCCCCATGGAGCGGAAATCCGATGCCCGGCAGTCTAAGATGCGTTTCATAATGGGTTCCTCCTTGCGTTATGTGCAAAAGATCGTGAGGTAAATAGTTGTTTGCCGGCGGGGCCGGCGGCCAATGCGTTACAGACCCTGGGCAGCCAACGTACATCCTTTGGGCCCCTCGACCGGTACTGCTCAGGTAAATTGTTGTTTACACTTTTCAAACGCACTTCGTCCTTACTGTAGGGGAGCCATT
>CALYTB010000226.1 GCA_945486035.1 uncultured Clostridia bacterium | reverse complement strand
TCCCCTACAGTGTTATTCCGACATTATTAACAACTGAACTGCAAACACCAATTTATCAGTGTGCTTACCAAAGCCGATAACCTAAATTGTTGTTTATCGGGCTGTGCCCTGATTACCTGTCATTGCGAACCAGTGTGCGCTACTCTCTCGCAATGACAGGAAACCTGGAGACAGCCCGCCAAACACCAATTTATCGGTTTACTGTGTCAGGCCGGTAAGAATTCGGAATTATTCAAGAGGGGGAAGATCCTGACCGGCGGTGGGGATTTCCGCGGGGACGGGTTCCGGCTCCGGGATTTCCGCGGGAGCGGGCGCGGCGGGCACCTCTTTTTCCACAAAGACCAGCTTGCCGAAGTGCAGAGCGAAGCCCAGGCCCAGGACCATGAACAACGTGCCGCTGTACAGCGCCAGCTTTCCGCCCAGCTCCCGCAGATTGTTGGCAGCCACGGCGGCATTGCCTGCGGCGGCTCGGGTGGCCCGGTACTCATAGGTGTAGAAATCCGCGCCGAAGGTGGCAGTATCTGTGGTGCTTGTGGAGTAATGGTCCGCGGGGGTCGCGATGTAGACGATTCCGACCACGATCAGAATCAGGCCCGCCACAAAGCCAATCAGATTCCATGTACGTTCTTTTTTCATGAATGGTTCCTCCCAATTGCATTTTTGAGCTTCGCAAATGCCTTCGCCGGTTCTGCCGCGAAAGGCAGCGGCCTCTGCCGGAAAATGGCGGTTCGTGTCGGCTCTTTGCCTCTATTGTAGCAAATTTCCCGGGGGAATACAACCCGCAGCGCGCGCAGAATTTGAAAAATCGGACAGCCCCGGAAAAAGCACTGTGGGAATTGGGGTTTTCAGGACAATTGCTGCTTTGGGTTATCACCGTGGTGCCCAGCCGATGGCCTCGCCGCTGGCCATCACTTCCCCGATGGCAGTGATGGCCTCCTCAGCCGCTTTTGCCGCCTTGCTCTTCCCGCAGGCGCAGAGGGACAGGCACAGACAAAGCGCCAGGACGATGGAAACGATTTTTTTATGTTGGATCCACACTCTCTTTTTTGTGCGGCGGCAGAAAAACGGAATTCGGCCCGCCGGAATGATTTGACCGGAAGGGATACTCCCGGGCATTATATCCAGCATACCGTTTTTTCAGAGAAAAACCACTAACTGGCTGCATAGGTTTTGAAATATTCTTGATGGGGTGGGGGATAGGCAATGGAAAATTGGTGTTTGCAGATCAGTTTTAAAAATGTCGGAATAACACTGTAGGGGAGCCATTCATGGCTCCCGGCGGTGAAATGTTCCGATATCCCCAGCACTTCGGCAAAAACGTACTGTGTCACGGGAGCCATGAATGGCTCCCCTACAGTAAGAACGAAGTGCGTTTGAAATCTTCAAACAACAATTTATTAGGATGTTCCGAAAAAGAAAGCGGGAGAAACCGGTTGGTTTCTCCCGTTTGCGTTATGTAAGGTTCAGCTTTTTGTCTGCCAGGTAGTGCATCAGGAAGTAACCGCCTACGGCCGCGATCAGGCTGATGACGGAGGAAGTTCCGAACACGCCGAAAAACGCATCGGTTTCCGTTCCTTTGGCCAGGACTGCAAATGCGGTGCTGATTCCGATGAGGAAGGAGAGCAGCATGCTGATGCCGTAGTAGCAGCCCACGGCGGCGAGAATCTTGTGCTTCTTGGCAATCACGGAGCCAATGGTGACGCTGAGCATCACCATCACCAGCCCCTCCGCAAAGCCCAGGACAATGTTCAGCAGCATGATCCAAAGATACTTCATTTCCTCCTGCCGGATGGCACTGCGAAGCACCTCAAGGATTCTGGGCCAGGCTTCCTTCAGCTCGGGGAGAAATTCCGGTATACCTGACAGGCCCACCAGCATCAGGACCGGGACGCACAGCCAGATGGTCAGACACAGCAACACCGTACCGATGGCGCTGTTGAGCATGGATGACAGCAGAATCTGGTGGGTAGTGACGGGCAAGGTGAAGGTCACGAAGCCCTCGTCGGTAAAGCGGCTCTTGTAAAAGCGCCAGATGTACAAAAACATTCCCGCCGCGCCGCAGATGATGATGGTGAGGATGCAGGCAACCAGTGCGAATACGTTCACCATGATGAGAATGTTCTGTTCGGTGCTCTGCTCACCGGCCCAGACCAGATACCGCATAGTTCCGCCGCCGGCCAGGGCCGCGCCCAGGCTGATCAGGCACATGAGCCCCAGCATTCCCCGGGTGGCCCTCCACTCATATTTCAGCAGTTTGGTAAACATTTGAACACCTCCCGGAACAGTTCATCCAGAGATTTTCCGGTTTCCTCCCGGATTTCGTCGGCGCTTCCCCGGCGGATCACCTGCCCCCGGTGGAGGAACAGGAATTCGTCCAGCACCCGCTCCACATCGGAGATCAGGTGGGTGGAGATCAGCACCGTGGCGCTGGGGTCGTAGTTGGTGATGATGGTATTGAGGATGTAGTCCCGGGCCGCCGGGTCCACGCCGCCGATGGGCTCATCCAGCAGGTAGAGCCTTGCCCGGCGGGACATGACCAGCACCAGCTGCACCTTCTCCTGGTTGCCCTTGGACAGGGTGCCCAGCCGGGTGTCCGGGGAGATGCCCAGAGCGTTCAGCATTCCCTCCGCCCGGGGACGGTCAAAGTCTAAGTAGAAATCCCCATAGAAGTCCAGAAGCTGGCTGATCTTCTGACTCTTCCCGAAGGCGGGGCGGTCGGGAAGGTAGGACACCATCGCCTTGGTGGCGGGGCCGATCTTCTCGCCGCAGATGCGGATTTCTCCGGCGGTGGGGGTCAGCAGTCCCGCCGCCAGCTTGATAAAGGTGGTTTTGCCGCTGCCGTTGGGCCCCAAAAGGCCGATGATTTTTCCCTGGGGCAGTTCCAGGTCCATTCCGTCCAGAGCCGCCGCGCTGCCGTAGCGCTTGGTCAGGCCCCGGGCTGTGAGTACCGTTGACTCCATCAGATTTCCTCCTCTTTTTCTTCAAGCTGCTTTAAAAGCTCCGCCGCCTGGGCGGGGCTGACGCCGAATACGGCGAATTTCTCCGCGCATTCCCGTGCCAGCTCTCCCAGGGTGTCCTCCCGCAATGAGGACAGAATCCCACGGTCCTGGGTGACGGTGCGGCCGGTGGTTCCGCCGCCGACCAGAAGCCCTTCCCGTTCCAGCTCCGTCAGGGCCCGCTGCATGGTGTTGGGGTTAACCTGGGCCTCGGCAGCCAGATCCCGCACCGAGGGTACCTTCCCTCCGGGAGGCAGCTCCCCCCGGAGGATGGCGCCCCGGATCAGGGAAATGATCTGCTGATATACCGGCCGGTCCCCCGAAAACTTCCAGTTCATAGGCACCTCCTTGTGTTACTGTATTAGTGCATTA
>CALYTB010000225.1 GCA_945486035.1 uncultured Clostridia bacterium | reverse complement strand
GGGCAATGTCGATGAGGTTCAGCACGCCCTTGGGCGGCTCGCCGTAGCGGTCCACAATCTCGTCCAGCAGGTCGTCCGCATCCTCCTGGGTGCGGATGGCGGCCATGCGGCGGTACAGATCCATCCGTTCCTCGCCCCGGGACACGAATTCCTTGTCCACGTTGGCGGTAACGTTGAGATCCGCGGTGCAGTCGGGAGCCTTGGGGGCTTCGCCCCGCTCCTCCAGCACCGCCTCGTCCAGCAGCTTCAGGTACATGTCGTAGCCCACGCTCATCATGTGGCCGGACTGCTCGGAGCCCAGAAGGTTGCCGGCACCCCGGATCTCCAGATCCCGCATGGCGATTTTGAAGCCGGAGCCGAATTCCGCAAAGTCCCGGATGGCGGACAGCCGCTTCTCGGCAATCTCCGTCAGGTTCTTGTCCGGCTTATAGGTGAAGTAGGCGTAGGCGTGGCGGGTGGAGCGGCCCACCCGGCCCCGGAGCTGGTGAAGCTGGCCCAGGCCGAACCGGTCGGCGTTCTCGATAATCAGGGTGTTGGCGTTGGGGATGTCCAGGCCGGTTTCAATGATGGTGGTGCACACCAGTACCTGGATTTCTCCCTCGGCCATGGACTGCATCACATCCCCCAGGGCATCCTCGCCCATCTGGCCGTGGGCCACGGCCACGGTGATGCCGGGGATCCGGCGGCGCAGGGCCCCGGCGCACTGGTCGATGGTTTCCGTCCGGTTGTGCAGGTAATATACCTGGCCGCCCCGCTCTGTCTCCCGGCGGATGGCATCGTCGATGATGGCGTTGTTGTGCTCCATGACGAAGGTTTGCACCGGGTAGCGGTCGGCGGGGGGCTCCTCCAGGGTGGACATATCCCGGATGCCGGAAAGCGCCATGTTCAGGGTGCGGGGAATGGGGGTGGCGGAGAGGGTAAGCACGTCCACGCCCTTGGAGATTTCCTTTAAGCGCTCCTTGTGGCTGACACCGAAGCGCTGCTCCTCGTCCACGATGAGAAGACCCAGGTCCTTGAATTCCACGCTCTTCTGCAGCAGCTTGTGGGTGCCGATGATGAGATCCACGGCCCCGGAGCGAAGATTCTGCAATGTTCGCTGCTGCTGCTTGGGGGTGCGGAACCGGCTGAGCACGTCGATGTTCACCGGGAAGCCCCGGAACCGGCTGACGGCGGTCTGGTAATGCTGTTGGGCCAGCACCGTGGTGGGAACCAGGATGGCGGCCTGCTTGCCGTCCATGACGGCCTTCATCACCGCCCGGAGGGCCACCTCGGTTTTGCCGAAGCCCACATCGCCGCAGAGGAGCCGGTCCATGGGGGTGGGGGATTCCATATCCCGCTTGATTTCTCCGATGCAGCGCAGCTGGTCGTCGGTTTCGGGATAGGGAAAATTGTCCTCAAATTCCTTCTGCCAGGGGGCATCCGCGGCAAAGGCGTAGCCGGGCTGCCGCTTCCGGGCGGCGTAGAGCTGGATCAGCTCCCCGGCCATGTCCTTGGCAGCCTTGCGGGCCTTGGCTTTGGTTTTCTGCCAGGAATCGGAGCCGATTTTGTTCAGGCGGACATTGGCATCCTCGCCACCGCCTCCGATGTATTTGCTGACCAGATCCAGCTGGGTGGCGGGGACGAAGAGCGTATCGGAGCCCTGGTAGGCGATTTTGATATAGTCCTTGACGGCACCCTCCACCTTGATCTGCTCCATGGCCACGAAGCGGCCGATGCCGTAGTTCTCGTGAACCACCAGGTCGCCGGGGGTTAAGTCCGTGAAGGAGTTCAGCTTCTGGCGGTTGGTGGCGGTTTTTTTCGCCGCTTTTTTGGGAGCCTCCCGGTGGGCGATGAGCTGGCCCTCGGTGAGCACCGCAAGACCGCTCATGGGGTACTCCATGCCATAGGGCAGGGAGCCCTCGGACAGGAGAATCTGACCGGGCTTGGGGAGGCTGGTCAGGGGGATGCACAGAAAGGCGGAGAGGCCCCGATCCCGCAGCATCCCCTGCAGCAGCTCCGCCCGACGGCGGGAGCCGCAGAGCACCAGGGAGCCGAATTCCATCTTTTGGTAATGGGTCAGGTCGGAAACGGCGGTGTCCAGGTTGCCGCCGTAGCTGGGAAGCTGCTTGGCGGCAATGGGAAGCAGAACCTTGGGGGGATTCTCCTCGGGATAGGCGGCGCCGCCGAAGGCGTCAAAATACACGGCGACCTTGTTCCGAAGCTGGGCGCAGAAGTTTTCCCACTGGCAGACGAAGTCACACAGTTCCCCGGCCACCAGCCCGCCCTGGAGCATTCCGTCCAGCTGCATTCCCATTTCCTCGGTACGGGTTCGGGCAGCGCGGCGAAGGGAGGCGTGGTCGCAGAGCACCCATACGGCTCCCTCCGGAGCGTAATCCGCCGCGTTGGCGTACTCCGGATAGATCAGTGAAAGATAACGGTCGGAGGCGGGGTTCGAAAGGCCGTTTTCGTATTTTTCCAGATCCCGGGTCAGAGTGGCGATAAGAGGTTCGTTGAGATTCTTGCGCCTGCGCTGCCGGGTGATCAGATTCCGAAGGTCCCGGCACAGGCCCTCCAGACCGCCGGAATGAAGATGGGGCAGGGTTTCCGCCACGGGGAGAATGGTGACAGAGTCGATGTTCTCGCTGCGGCGCTGGGTATCCGGGTCAAAAAAGCCCATGGTGTCCAGCTCGTCCCCAAAGAATTCCGCCCGGATGGGCATTTCCCCGGCAGGGGAAAAAATATCCACAATGCCGCCCCGGACGGCGAACTGCCCCGGGCCCTCCACCAGGCCGCACCGGCTGTAGCCGGCATCGGTGAGACTTCGGATCAGGGAATCGATGGGGTATTCCCTGCCCACCTCCAGGGTGAAGGAGGCTTTCAGCAGGACGGATTTGGGCATGGTGCGAAGGCTCAGGGACTCCCAGGTGAGAATCTGCACCGGGGTTTTTCCGGAGGCAAGATCGTATAGCTGCCGCAGTCGCTTCTGCTCCCAGGCTCTGGACGCCACGGCGGCATCATAGAGGGTCAGCTCCCGGCCGGGAAGGATGGGGACGGTGTCCCCAAGAAAGCATTTGAAATCCTCCTGGAGCCGCCGGGCGGCAATGTCGTCCTGGCAGACGATGACCAGAGGCCTGCCGCAGTCACGCGCGAGGCCCGCGAGCAGATGGCTGCGGTTGATCTGGCCCACGCCGGTGACGGCAGCGGTCTGCTCCTGGGCCAGGGACGACAGGAGCGTATTGTATTCCGGTATGGAATGAAGCTGCGTGAGTAATTGTTCCATGAAGCTACCTCATAAAAGGTGGAAGATATGGGCATGGCACAGCGGAGCGGAAAATTGGTGTTTAGCGGCTTTGCCTCAAAGTTTTCTGTCATTGCGAGACCAGTCCGCAGACT
>CALYTB010000224.1 GCA_945486035.1 uncultured Clostridia bacterium | reverse complement strand
ATTACGACAACCTGGATGTCCATTTTGAAAAGTGGCTGGGCGAGAGTGATGCCGACCCCTATATCCCCGCCATGGTGGAGGATATGAAGGCACGGGGCATCGCCGTGCAGTCCGAGGGTGCCTGGGTCATTCCCGTGGCGGAACCGGGGGACAAGAAGGAGATGCCCCCCTGCATTCTGGTGAAGTCCGACGGCTCTTCCATCTACGCCACCACCGACCTTGCCACCTTAGTACAGCGGATGCGGGACTGGCACCCGGACAAGGTTCTCTATGTCACCGACAAGCGGCAGAACCTGCATTTTGAGCAGGTGTTCCGTGCCGCCCGGAAGGCGGGCATTGTGCCCGAGAACGTGGAGCTGGAGCACGTGGGCTTCGGCACCATGAACGGCAGCGACGGCAAGCCCTTCAAGACCCGGGACGGCGGTGTCCTCCGCTTAGAGCAGCTGATCGCCGATATGACCGATTTTGTCCGGGCCAAGGTGGTGGAGAACAAAATCGTGGAGGACGACGAGGTGGAGGCCACCACGGCCAAGATCGCCATGGCCGCCCTGAAATACGGCGACCTTTCCAACCAGCCCACCAAGGACTACAACTTCGACATGGAGCGCTTCGCCGCTTTTGAGGGAAACACCGGCCCCTATATCCTCTATACCATCGTCCGGATCAAGTCCATTCTGGCCAAATACGGCCCCTGGGAGCACCTTCCCATTCAGGAGCCTGCCAACCCCTACGCCAAGGACCTGATGATCGCCATCACGAAGCTCTCCCCCACCCTGGAAAACGCCCTTGCCGCCTCCGCCCCCAACCTGATCTGCGCCTATATCTACGAGCTGGCCGGGGCCGTGAACAAATTCTACCACGAAACCCGCATTCTGGGCGAGGAGGACAAAGCCCTGCAGGCCGGCTACATCGCCCTCATCGGCCTGGCCAAGCGCTGCCTGGAGCAATGCATCACCCTTCTTGCCTTCTCCGCCCCGGAGAAGATGTAAGTGCGATAAGTTGTCGTTTGCAGTTTTCAGATACGCTTTTCTGTAGGGTGCGGTCATGACCGCACCGCCAACGTGGGATTCGGAAACCGTTGGGTTTTCACGGAAAACGTTACCGCTCTATCCCGAAAGGGAAGCGGGGCGGTCATGACCGCCCCCTACAGAGGCGCTGCTGTAAACAACAGTATGCCCCACCTGCAAAAACGCCGCCTCAAACCGAGGCGGCGTCATTTTTGGAATTTTACAACATCATTTGGGGTACAATCCAGAATCTCGCATATCTTTTCCAGGGTCAGAAGGGTAATGTTCTTGCCCTTTTTCAGCGCGTCCAGAGTCTTGTTGTCCACCCCGGCTTTCAGCAGGCGGTACTGGCTGACCCCTTTGCGTTCCATAGTCTCCCACAACGGGGAATAATCCAGCATCAAACACCCTCCCTCCTTGTTTTTCCTACATTATAAGAAAAACATAGGCACTACCATATTGTGATTATTTCCACAATGTGATATTCTATTGGGTAGGAGGTGTTTGCTGTGCGTAAATCAGAACTGGATTCCATTATTTGTATGCTGGCAAAAGAAAAGCATTGTACCCCGGAATATGTCCGCCGTCAGATGCAGAGTGCATTGGACGAGGCTTTCTCCAATCCAGACCCCAGTGTCCGGGCAGCCTGGAATGCCTTTCCTACAAAAGGGCGAAAACCATCCTTGGAAGAATTCATAGAATACATAGCCAATATGGCAGGGCCCCAAGGTTCCTGACTGCAAAAACGCCGCCCGGGTGGGCGGCGTTTGGTTATTTCAGTGCTTCCAGAGCCAGAGCGTTCTGGGTCTTATACAGCTGGGCGTAAATGCCGCCGGTTTGCAGAAGCTCCTCGTGGGTGCCGCACTCGGCGATTTCTCCGTCGCAGATAGACACGATCCGGCTGGCGCTGCGGATGGTACTCAGCCGGTGGGCGATAATCAGGGTGGTTCTGCCCACAGCCAGTTTGTCAAAGGCCCGCTGGATTTTGGATTCCGTCACGGAGTCCAGGGCGGAGGTGGCCTCGTCCAGAATCAGGATGGGGGGATTCTTCAGGAAAATCCGGGCGATGGCAATGCGCTGCTTCTGCCCACCGGAGAGCAGGGTGCCCCGCTCCCCCACGAAGGTGTCAAAGCCCTGGGGCATGGCCAGGATATCGTCGTAAATCTCCGCCTTCTTCGCGGCCTCCACCACCTCCTCCAGGGAGGCGCCGGGCTTGCCGTAGCGGATATTCTCCAGCACCGTGTCCGCGAACAGGAACACATCCTGCTGGACGATGCCGATGTTCTCATGCAGACTTTTCTGGGTGGCCTTGCGGATGTCCAGACCATCGATGGAAATCTGTCCCGACTGCACGTCATAAAACCTGGGAATCAGCTGGCACAGTGTGGTCTTGCCGCCGCCGGAGGGACCCACAATGGCGATGGTCTCCCCGGGCTGAACCTCCAGCGTGGCGTTTTTCAGCACGTCCAGATCCCCTTCATAGGCAAAGGACACGTTCTCCACCTGAATATGGCCACGCACATTGCTCAGAGGCTTAGCATCCGGCGCATCCTGGATGGTGGGCTCGGTGCGCATAACCTCCACGAACCTGCTCAGCCCCGCGAAGCCGTTGGCGAACATTTCCGAGAAGTTTGCCAGCTTGCGCATGGGGTTTACGAAGGAGGAAATATACAGCGTGAAGGTCAGCAGATCCCGGTAGTCCATCCGATCCTGCATCACATACCAGCCGCCGAAGCCGATGACCACCACATTGAGGCTGCACAGGAAGAACTCCACGCTGCTCTGAAACAACCCCATGGCCTTGTGGAATTCCCGCTTGGAGGTCTTAAACTGCCGGTTGGCCGCCTCAAACCGGGCGTTCTCCACCGCCTCGTTGCCGAAGGCCCGGGCGGTGCGGAAGCCGGACAGGCTGCTTTCGATCTCCTGGTTGATGTGGCCCAGCTTTTCCTTGGCCACCTTGGAGGCCCGGCTCATCCGCTGCCGCATGGCCATGACCACAATCAGGAATACGGGGATCATCAGCGCCACCACTACAGCCAGCCGCCACTGAATTTTGGCCATCACCACCAGGGCTCCCAGGATGGTCAGCACCGAGGTGATGATGTCCTCCGGCCCGTGGTGGGCAAGCTCCGTCAGTTCAAACAGGTCCGAGGTCAGCCGCGCCATCAGCTTGCCGGTGCGGTTGTTGTCGTAGAAATCGAAGTTCATTTCCTGCATGTGCCGGAAGAGGTCCGCCCGGATGTCCGCCTCCACCCGGATGCCGAAGGTGTGGCCATAGTAGGCCACGATGTAGTTGAGCAGCGACCGGAGCACATAGCACACGATCACCGCGGCCATGACGATGAAAAAGGTGCGGTACAGCTTCCCCGGCAGCATATCGTACAGCGCGCTGCGGGTCACCAG
>CALYTB010000223.1 GCA_945486035.1 uncultured Clostridia bacterium | reverse complement strand
TCCCTCTAACCGGGGGATTGCCACACCAGTCTGCGGACTGGTTCGCAATGACAGCTAATTTGAAACAATTGTTGTAAACAACAATTTTCCCGTTCATTCGTCCCCGCATCACTTTGATTCCGCGATAGGCCTGTCAAGTCCTGTTTTTTTGCACAAGAGATCCTCTGTGGTAATTTTTACGACCCGTGAAAAAATAGGGATTCCGTCGAAAGGGAGAAGCCACACTTATGTCAATCCCCGCCCCCTTTCCACAGCCCTCCCGGCCTGTGGAAAACCCCTGTGGAGAAACCTGTGGAGAATGTGGAAAACTCCCGGTTATCAACAGGTATTTTGCTTCTTTCCCCTCCCCGCACCGGCTGTGGAAAAGCCTGTGATCCGGTTTTCATAACACCGGCATTTTCCTTCCCCGCGAAGGTGTTACGTCACCGCTTCCAGGAAAAACCTTCCTGCCGAAAATCGGGAAAAATGTTGGAATTCTGTGTAGAAATACTTCCAAACCCCATTGCCTCCCCTTGAAACGCCAAAATATTTTGTTGAAAACCAACAAATTCTTTTTTCGTATCAATCAGCCAACTCTGGAAATACTTCTGGTATCCGGCCACTTGTGAAAACGTGCGAACCGTCCCACCCGTGGCGTGTCCGTGCGTGAAGGCGGCCCCCATACACAGGAGGAACACTATGCAGGGAAAAGTAGAGATCTGCGGCGTCAACACATCCAGACTTCGGGTTCTGTCCCAGGCGGAGATGGACACCCTTCTTCGTCAGGCCAGGGACGGGGATGCCTCTGCCCGGGAAAAGCTCATCGAAGGAAATCTGAGGCTGGTGCTCAGTGTCATTCAGCGCTTTGACAAGCGGGGCGAGTGCCCCGATGACCTGTTCCAGGTGGGCTGCATCGGGCTCATCAAGGCCATCTCCAACTTTGACCCCGACAAGCAGGTCCGCTTCTCCACCTACGGGGTACCCATGATCGCCGGAGAGGTCCGCCGGTATCTGCGGGACAACAGCTCCATCCGGGTATCCCGATCCATTCGGGACGTGGCCTACCGGGTGCTGCAGTGCAAGGAGGCCCTCACCTCCACCCTGGGCCGGGAGCCCTCTCTGGACGAAATCGCCAAATCCGTTTCTCTGAGCACGGAGGAGGTCAGCCAGGCTCTGGACGCGGTCTGCGCCCCGGTGAGTCTGTACGACCCGGTCTATTCCGACGGCGCCGATCCGCTGACCGTCATGGATCAGGTCCGGGACAACCGTAACACCGAGCAGAACTGGATGGAGCATATCACGCTGGCGGGCGCCTTCCGGAATCTGAATTCCCGGGAGAAGCAAATCCTGTCCCTGCGCTTTTACGACGGCAAGACCCAGATGGAGGTGGCCGGCTGCCTGGGCATCTCCCAAGCTCAGGTATCCCGGCTGGAGAAGGCCGCCATCAGCGCCATGCGCAAATCCGTCAGCGTGTCCTGAGGCATAATTCCGCGGCTTGCGGAATAGACTTTCCCAAAGCTATTCCGGGAGGCGGTTTCCATGGCCATCAACTTCACGAACCTGCAATGCAAGGAAGTCATCTGTATCAGCGACGGACGGCGGCTGGGATTCATTTCCGATGTGCAGGTGGAAGTTCCGGAGGGGCGGGTATGCGCCATTGTGGTGCCCTGTCCGGCCCGCTTTTTCGGCATTGGCGGAAGAAATGAGGACTTCGTCATCCCCTGGAGCTGCATCCAGCGCATCGGGCCGGATATCGTCCTGGTGGATACCAAGCCCGACAGCTGCCGCTTCCCCCACCGCCGCCCGGGCCTGACCCCCTGAAAGCATGTCCCCCGCCCACAGGCCGAGGAACAGACAAATTGGTGTTTGAAAGTGCGCGCTTAAAAAAAGCTGTCATTGCGAGCCAGCGCGCACGCTGGCGTGGCAATCCCCCGGTTAGAGGGGAAATGTATCGATAATTGCCCTATAGGACAGGGAAACGCTGCAATTTTTGGTGGTAATCGTCACCTGTTACCATTCATCCGGTGGATTGCCACGGAAGTCCTGCGCACTGGCTCGCAATGACAGCATATATTCAGCAAACACCAATTTGCCGCTTCCCTTTTCTCCCCCACTCAGGCGGATTCGCAAGAATATTTTCCAATTTTTTTGGAAATAATGCTTGCAAAATCCGTTTTCTTCAGCTATAATGGTTCGGCATGGGCTCAGCCCGTGACATCAAACACCACACACCCGGGGATCGCCGGCCCCAGTGTCTTTTCGGACGGGCCTTGCGGGATGATCGGGGTGGAGGAAAAACAAAAGGAGAAATTGAAAATGGCTGTCGTATCTATGAAGCAACTGCTGGAGGCCGGTGTGCACTTCGGTCACCAGACCCGCCGCTGGAACCCCAAAATGGCTCCCTACATCTACACCGAGCGCAACGGGATCTACATCATCGACCTGCAGAAGACCGTTAAGAAGCTGGAAGAGGCTTACAACTTCGTCCGTGACCTGTCCGCGAACGGCGGAAACGTCCTGTTCGTCGGCACCAAGAAGCAGGCTCAGGATGCCATCCGGGAAGAGGCTGCCCGCTGCGGCGGTTATTACGTCAACGCCCGCTGGCTGGGCGGTATGCTGACCAACTTCCGCACCATGCGTACCCGTATCGACCGTCTGGCCCAGCTGCGCAAGATGGAAGAGGACGGCACCTTCGCCATGCTGCCCAAGAAGGAAGTCATCAAGCACCAGGGCGAGATCGAGAAGCTGGAGAAGTACCTGGGCGGCGTGAAGGAAATGAAGAAGCTGCCCGCCGCTCTGTTCATCGTTGACCCCCGCAAGGAGCGTAACGCCATTGCGGAGGCCCGGAAGCTGAACATCCCCATCGTGGCCATTGTGGATACCAACTGCGATCCCGATGAGATCGACTACGTGATCCCCGGCAACGACGACGCCATCCGCGCCATCCGTCTGATCGCCTCCGCCATGGCCAACGCCGCCATCGAGGGCCGTCAGGGTGAGGATGCCGCCGAGGCCGCTCCCGCCGAGACCGCTGCTGAGTAATTTACGATCACATAGATTAGGAGGATACCAAAATGGCTTTTACCGCACAGGACGTTAAGAAACTGCGTGAAATGACCAACGTGGGCATGATGGACTGCAAGAAGGCCCTGCAGGCCACCGACGGCGATATGGATGCCGCCATCGACTGGCTCCGTGAGAAGGGCCTGGCCAAGGCCGCCAAGAAGGCCGGCCGGATTGCCGCCGAGGGTGTTGCCTATGCCGCCGTTGTGGATGGCGTGGGTGTTGTGATCGAGGTCAACTCTGAGACCGACTTTGCCGCCAAGACCGATGCTTTCCTGGACCTGGTGAAGAACCTGGCCGCCGTGGTCGCCGCCCAGAACCCCGCCGATGTGGATGCTCTGAAGGCCTGCACCTACCCCGGCACCAACCTGACCGTCACCGAGATTCTGC
>CALYTB010000222.1 GCA_945486035.1 uncultured Clostridia bacterium | reverse complement strand
CACGCCAGTGTGCGCACTGGCTCGCAATGACAGCATATCTTTACAAACACCAATTCACCGGGCAGCTGAGTAAAGCCGATAAGCACAATTGATTTTTTGGCAACAGTGTGCGATAATATACGCGATTCTGGACTTAACTACGAACAGATGGGAGTTACAAAAATGAGCAAGGTTGAATTAACCGGCAAAACGATCCTGGTCACCGGTGCTGCCGGCTTTATTGGCAGCAATCTTGTAAAGCGTCTGCTAAACGATGTCGAGGATGTCACTGTCATCGGCATTGACAATATGAATGATTATTACGATGTGAAACTGAAGGAAGCGCGGCTGGAGGAGCTGGATTCCAAGCCTTCCTTCACCTTTGTGAAAGGGAGCATCGCCGACAAGGCCATCATCACGGAGATTTTTGAAACCTACAAGCCCCAGGTGGTTGTGAACCTGGCGGCCCAGGCGGGGGTGCGGTACTCCATCACCAACCCGGATGCTTATATTGAGAGCAACATCCTTGGCTTCTACAACATCCTGGAGGCCTGCCGCCATTCCTATGATAATGGCGCAGCCGGGGTGGAGCATCTGGTGTATGCTTCCTCCTCCAGTGTCTACGGCTCCAATAAGAAGGTGCCCTACTCCACCGAGGACAAGGTGGATAACCCTGTGAGCCTTTATGCCGCCACCAAGAAGAGCAATGAGCTGCTGGCCCATGCCTATTCCAAGCTCTACAACATCCCCTCCACGGGGCTGCGGTTCTTTACGGTGTATGGCCCTGCCGGGCGGCCGGATATGGCCTACTTCGGCTTCACCGACAAGCTGCGCCAGGGTAAGACCATCCAGATCTTCAACTACGGCAACTGCAAACGGGACTTTACCTACATCGACGACATCGTGGAAGGGGTCGTCCGGGTGATGGGCAAGGCGCCGGATAAGGCCGTGGGCGAGGATGGGCTGCCGCTGCCGCCCTATGCGGTATACAACATCGGCAACAACCAGCCGGAGAATCTGCTGGACTTTGTGACCATCCTCCAGGAAGAGTTGATCCGCGCCGGGGTGCTGCCGGAGGACTATGACTTCGAGGCCCACAAAGAGCTGGTACCCATGCAGCCGGGGGATGTGCCGGTGACCTACGCCGACACCGGCGCGCTGGAGCGGGATTTCGGCTTCAAACCCGGCACCAGCCTGCGCGAGGGCCTGAGAAGGTTCGCCCAGTGGTACAAAGGGTACTATCTGTGAACCGAAGCAAAAACAGACGTAAACGTGTTGTCCATTTGGAATAATGGTGTTACCAGCCGCTGAAACGCGTCGGCTGAAACGGAATACTTGAGGCAGCCTCCGGGGTGGGGGCTGCCTCTGCTTATTCTTTTTCGAATTGCTCCAGTACCTTCAGGAACCGCTTTCCGTACCGCTGGGCTTTGGCGCTGCCCACGCCGGAGACGGTCAGAAGCTGCTCCATGGTCTTCGGCTGTCTGGCGGCCATGTCCTCCAGGGTGGCGTTGGTGAAGATCACATAGGCGGGAACGCCCGCCTCCTTTGCCAGCTGGGTTCGCAGCTCCTTCAGGGCCGCAAGGAGCTTCGAATCCGCGGCAACCGACCCGGACTGGGGGAAGCGCCGCTCCAGCTCGGCTTCGTCCAGGGTGACGATGACGGGCTCTCCCCGGAACAGAACCCCGGAGGCGGCGGGAGTCAGGCTGACAATCTCGTTTTTTCCCGAGACGACCATCCCGACGGACTGTAAATGAGTGAGGATTTCCCGAATTTCCTCCCGGGAGTAGCCGCGCATCAGACCGTAGGTGGATACGGTTTCCAGGCCGCTTTCCAACAACTGCCGGTTTTTGCTTCCCCGGAGCACCTGAACGGTCATGGTAGCCGTGCTGCTGTGCCCCATGGCGCTGTCAATCCGGCGGATGCAGGAGAGCACCATCTGGGCCTCCCGGGTGATGTCCTTGGAGGCCATTTTTCCTGTTTTCTGGATGGCGGGAGACTGCTTATCCTTGCCCTTGGGCTTCCTGCTTACCGCGAGTCCCGTGCAGCGGCCGCAGTTTCCGCAGGGCTGGGGCAGGGGCTGGCCGAAGTAGTCCAGGATGTACTGCCGCAGGCATTGCTTCGTTTCGCAGTAGTTGATCATTTTATAAAGCCTTTGAAGATCCCGCTGGCGCAGAAGGTCCCGGTCCTCCTCGGGAAGCTCGCTTTCTTCATAGGATTTCTGAATAAAGAATTTCCCGGTGAGGATGTCCTTCTTTCCGAAAAGCAGGATGCACTCGGCCTTTTCCCCGTCCCGGCCTGCCCGGCCGGCCTCCTGGTAGTAGGCCTCCATGCTCTGGGGCATGTTATAGTGGATGACGAAGGAAACATTGGACTTGTCAATGCCCATGCCGAAGGCGTTGGTGGCCACCATCACCGTTTTGCGGTCGTAGAGGAAATCCTCCTGATTCTGCTGCCGCTCCTCATCGGGAAGTCCCGCGTGGTATCGGGTTGCGGCGAAGCGTTTGGATTGCAGAAACGCGCAGACCGCCTCCACATCCTTCCGGGTGGAGCAGTAGACGATGCCGCTTTTCCCCTTGCGTAGGGCGAGCAGGGTCAGCAGCTCCCCCCGTTTGCTGTCGGGGGTGCGGACCTCAAAGCGGAGGTTGGGCCGGTCAAAGCCGGTGACCATCAGCAGCGGATTGCGCAATCGAAGGTTTTGCAGAATGTCCCGCCGGACGGCGGGGGTGGCGGTGGCGGTATAGGCGGATACCACGGGGCGGCGGGGAAGGTGCTCCAGAAACTCGGGAATCTTCAGATAGCTGGGCCGGAAATCCTGGCCCCACTGGGAGATGCAGTGGGCCTCGTCCACGGCAACCAGAGATATGGGCATCTGCTGGCACAGGGCCAGAAAACCCTCCCCCAGGAGCCGCTCAGGGGCCACATAGACGATTTTGTAGCGGCCCTGCCGCAGATTCCGAAAGACCAGCCGGAGCTGCTCCGGCGTCAGGGAGCTGTTGATATAGGCGGCGCTGATCCCGGCGCTTTTCAGGGCAAGGACCTGGTCGCGCATCAGGGAAATCAGCGGAGAAATCACCAGGGTGATCCCCGGCAGCATCAGGGCGGGAATCTGATAGCACAGGCTCTTCCCACCGCCGGTGGGCATCACACCGAAGGCATCCCGTCCCGCGGCCTGGGCATCGATCAGCGCTTCCTGAGCGCCCCGGAATTGGGAGTAACCGAAGTATTTCTGCAGGATTTCGAATTTATCCTCCAATGGGTGTCACCTTGCTTTCCTGGGTTCTGGGAACAGTATATCATAGCAAACTCCAAAAGAAAAGCCCGTACAGAAGCAGGACCGGATATTCCGCATTGCATTTTTTGCGAAGGGGTGGTAGAATCAAACCATTAAGCTGTGATTTCGTTATCTGTATTCGCAGGCATTTGGGTAAATTGTTGTTTAGCGCCCCGAAAAAACGCTGTCATTGCGAGGAAGCCGTGCG
>CALYTB010000221.1 GCA_945486035.1 uncultured Clostridia bacterium | reverse complement strand
CTGTAGGGCAATTGTCGATACAT
Organism: uncultured Clostridia bacterium; assembly: GCA_945486035.1. Lineage (GTDB taxonomy): Bacteria > Bacillota > Clostridia > Oscillospirales > Oscillospiraceae > Faecousia. The sequence continues at coordinate 3,439 of CALYTB010000221.1, read as the reverse complement.
TTCCCTTCTAACCGGGGGATTGCCACGCCAGTTTGCGAACTGGCTCGCAATGACAGCAAGAACGTACAAACACCAATTTGTCAATTTGCTGGTGAATGCTGGCAGCCTGAGTATCCCTTTGCTCTCTATGCGCGCATGCCCGACCATTGGAACCCCCCGGAAACTGTGGTTCCGGAAAGACAACGCAGGAAAGGAAGCGGATAGTATGAACAGAAAACAGATTTTCGGCATTGCCGGCGCAGTAGCCGCGCTGGTCGTAGGGATGCTCCTGCCCCCCATGGGAGGCCTCACCCAGCTGGGCATCCGCACATTGGGTATGCTGGCGGCGTTTCTGATTTTGCTCGTGACGGAGGCGCTGCCGGTACTGTTGATCTGCCTGGGCAGCTGCGCGCTGATGCCGGTTCTGGGCATCACCCCCAGCTTTGGCAAGGCTCTCACCGGCTTCAGCCAGCCCATTGTTTTCTTCATCCTCGCCTCCTTTGGCATCGCCGCCGCCCTGACCTCCATCCCCCTGAGCCGGAGGCTGCTGCGGCTGCTGCTGCGCTGCTTCGGCAGGAACGTGGGCCAGGTGCTGCTGTCGCTGATGGCCTGCTGCGCGGCCCTGAGCTCCATTGTGTCCAATGTCCCCACCTGCGCCATCTTCATGACCATCGCGCTGGACTTCGTGGAGCTGTATGAAAACGAGGATGACCGCCGCCGCACGGCCCGGGCCTTCCTGATCGCCATTCCCGTGACCTCCATGATCGGCGGCATGATGACTCCCGCCGGGTCCTCCATCAACCTGCTGGCCATGAGCCAGCTGGAACTCCACACGGGCCTCAGGATTTCCTTCGTCCAGTGGATGGCCGCAGGCATTCCTCTGGCCCTGGTGATGATTCCCCTTGCCTGGGCGCTGATGTGCCGCATCTACAAGCCCGCGCCGGTGACCGCCCATCAGGTGGAGCGGTTCGTGGCGGAAATGGATATCCCCGAAAAGATGGACGGCAAGGAGCGGAAGGTCTGCGCGGTGACGGTGATTATGCTGGTCCTGTGGATCGCCTCCTCCTGGATTCGGAGCATCAATGTCATGGTGGTGGCCATGCTGGGCTGCTGTGTCATGTTCCTGCCGGGGGTGGAGGTGCTGGATGTGAAAACCTTCGTCCAGCGCAACAGCTGGGATGCCTTCTTCCTGGTGGGCAGCGTGGTGTCCATTGCCGGAGCGGTGATTGACAACGGGGTCTCCGATGTGATCGCCGGGGCTCTGCCCGCGCTGAATGTAAGCCTGCCGGTGCTGCTGGCCTTTGCCGCGGGGCTGCTGTTCATCACCCTGCTGGTGATTCCCAACGCAACCTCTCTGATCCCCATTATGGCGGTGCCCCTGATCACCATCGCGGCGGGAGCCGGGAGAAATCCCGCCCTCATCATGCTCTGCGCGGGGCTCTGCGCCGCCAACTGCTACTTGCTGCCCCTGGATACCGTGCCCCTGATTACCTACGCCAAGGGCTACTACTCCATGACCGACATGGCCAGGTCCACCGTCTTCCTTCAGCTGGCCATGGTAATCCTCTGTCCCCTGTGGCTGACGGTTCTGGCGCCTCTGTTTGGATAAACCAAGGGCCCCCAAGGGGGCCAAGTTTGAAAGACGCTTTCCTGTAGGGTGCGGTCATGACCGCACCGCCCACGTCCCGATTCAAAAAACGTTGAGTTTTACCGGAAAACGTTACCGCTCTATCCCGAAAGGTAAGCGGGGCGGTCATGACCGCCCCCTACAGTGGCCGGCGGCAAACATACAATTTATCGTCCTGACATGAATAGACGGGCATCCCCCGGAGGGATGCCTTTTTTTCCTGTCCGCAGTTATTCGCCCCGAACCTGAGCGAGGTACATATCATCCCGCTGCTGCTTGGACTGGGTCAGCCAGGTCTGCACCTGCTCCATCCCGGGTCCCACGATGTCCATGGTCCGCTGGTAGGAATCCACACAGTTCTGGAACAGCGAATCGGTCAGATTGAACCGCTCCTTCCATGTATCCCGCTTCGCGTCCTCCAGGGGCAGGATGTTGTATTCCAGCTTTCCGTTGACACTGCTCAGGTTCACCCAGGTGGGCAGCACCTCCGCCCCCGCCAGGTACACGGTGCCGTCGGAATACTTCTCAAAGGTCACGGCAAACAGCACACCGTCCTCGGTATGGCCGGTTTTCAGCCGCATTTCGGCGATCCGCTGGTTGGACACGGCGTTGCCCAGGGAGTAGATGCACACGGTCTTGTGCTCCGGGTCCACGGCAGAACTCAGCAGCTGCACCGGCTGCACCACATGGGGGTGGCCCCCCACGATCACGTCCACGCCCAGATCGCACACTTTCTGGGCAATGGTGTCCTGGTAGTTGTTCTCCACAATCTCGTACTCCGTGCCCCAGTGGATGAACAACATGGTGGCCTCAGCACCCTCGGATTTCATCTTCTCCAGGATGTCGGTCAGCTCGGAGTAGAACTTATCCAGGTTCGTATAGCTGAAGTAGTTCACCAGGGCGGGATTCTCCACCGGGGAGTTGCCGTTGAGGCTGGGCTTCCCGCCGGACATGCTGGTGGTGTAGGTGTAGGAGACCATGCCCACATGGATGCCGTTCAGGTCCACCACGGCGTAGTTAGGCTCCTCCTCCGTCAGCCGGGAGCCCAGCACCATGAGGCCCTTGTCCCGGGACACCTCAATGGTGCGCTTGAAACCCGCCATCAGGGTATCGTAGCAGTGGTTGTTGGAGGTCAGCAGCAGATCATAGCCCGCCTCCACGATGGAATCGCCGAAGGCATCAGGCACGTTGAACAGCGGCCACCCCTGGTAGGGGTTGGCATCGCCGCCAAAGGTTGTTTCCAGATTGGCCAGGGCCAGGTCATAGCCGGAAACATACTCCTTCACATACCGGAACACGGACTCAAAATCGTAGGTGCCGTCTCCCTGAGCCCCGGAGCGGATCACGCCGCCGTGCATCAGCAGATCCCCCTGGGAGGCGATGGAGGCGGTGGCCACCACATGCTCCGGCTCCGGCAGGGTGGTTTCCGGCGGGGCAGTGGTTTCTGTGGGCTCGGTGGGCTCGGATTCCCGGTTCCCGCTGGGCAGCCGGATGGACTCCGTGGGCTGGGTAGGCGTTTCCAGGCCGGGCAGATCCAGACACAGCTTCACGGTGTAAACCGTCCCCGCGATGAGCAGAAGCATAATCAGGATCAGGATTACCTTGAGTACAACGTGGTTATTCTTTGGTCGCATGGTGCATACTCCTCTCAGGAATTTGGATCATAATTCTTTTGTGAATTCGTGGAAGTTGAAAGCTGACAGTTTCAGTATCCCCTTCGGGGATGATTTTGGAAATGGTATCCGGTGAACACAGGAGTCCGGCAAATTGGTGTTTGGCGCTTTGTCTCCAAGTTTCCTGTCATTGCGAGACCAGTCCGCAGACTGGTCGTGG
>CALYTB010000220.1 GCA_945486035.1 uncultured Clostridia bacterium | reverse complement strand
TCAACTGTCAATTGTCAATTGTCAATTCGGCGAAGCCGCTAAACACCAATTTATCTTTCCAACTTATCAATAAAAAAGTATTGATTTTTGTCAGGTTTTCGTGTATGATAAGATCGCAGGATATGGGATACCTTCCGGGAACTGCCGGGGGTCTCTTCCACATATACCAAATTATTCTTACGAAAGAGGTAATTGCAGCTATGGCACAGATTGATCTGAGCAAGTATGGCATCACCGGCACTGTGGAGATTGTCCACAACCCCTCCTACGAGGAGCTGTTCCAGGCCGAGATGGACCCCAGCCTTACCGGCTATGAGAAGGGCCAGCTGACCGAGCTGGGCGCCGTCAATGTCATGACCGGCATCTACACCGGCCGTTCCCCCAAAGACAAGTACATCGTCATGGACGAAAACTCCAAGAACACCGTGTGGTGGACCTCCGACGAGTTCAAGAACGACAACCATCCCATGAGCGAGTCCGTCTGGGCCGCCGTGAAGGATCTGGCCGTCAAGGAGCTCTCCAATAAGAAGCTCTACGTCGTGGACGCCTTCTGCGGCGCCAACGCCGACACCCGGATGAACGTCCGCTTCATCGTGGAGGTTGCCTGGCAGGCCCACTTCATCAAGAATATGTTCATCGTGCCCTCTGAGGAGGAGCTGAAGAGCTTCAAGCCCGACTTCGTGGTCTACAACGCCTCCAAGGCCGCCGTGGAGAACTTCAAGGAGCTGGGCCTGAACTCCAGCACCTGCGTGGCCTTCAACATCACCTCCCGGGAGCAGGTCATCCTGAACACCTGGTACGGCGGCGAGATGAAGAAGGGTATGTTCTCCATGATGAACTACTACCTGCCCCTGAAGGGCATCGCCTCCATGCACTGCTCCGCCAACACCGATATGAACGGGGAGAACACCGCTCTGTTCTTCGGCCTGTCCGGCACCGGCAAGACCACTCTGTCCACCGATCCCAAGCGTCTGCTGATCGGCGACGACGAGCACGGCTGGGACGACAACGGCGTGTTCAACTTCGAGGGCGGCTGCTACGCCAAGGTCATCGGCCTGGACAAGGAGTCCGAGCCCGATATCTACAACGCCATCAAGCGCAACGCCCTGCTGGAGAACGTGACCGTGGCCGAGGACGGAAAATGCGACTTTGCCGACAAGTCCGTCACCGAGAACACCCGTGTGTCCTACCCCATCACCCACATCGAGAAGATCGTCCGTCCCGTGTCCGCGGCTCCCGCTGCCAAGAACGTGATCTTCCTGTCCGCCGATGCCTTCGGCGTGCTGCCCCCCGTGTCCATCCTGACCCCCGAGCAGGCTCAGTACTACTTCCTGTCCGGCTTCACCGCCAAGCTGGCCGGCACCGAGCGGGGCATCACCGAGCCCACTCCCACCTTCTCCGCCTGCTTCGGCCAGGCCTTCCTGGAGCTGCATCCCACCAAGTACGGTGAGGAGCTGGTCAAGAAGATGGAGGCCAACGGTGCCCGTGCTTACCTGGTCAACACCGGCTGGAACGGCACCGGCAAGCGCATCACCATCAAGGACACCCGCGGCATCATCGATGCCATTCTGGACGGCTCCATCCTGAAGGCCGAGACCAAGACCATCCCCGTGTTCGGCTTCGAGGTTCCGACCAGCCTGCCCGGCGTGAACCCCGCCATCCTGGATCCCCGGGACACCTACGCGGATGTGGCCGTGTGGGAGGAGAAGGCCCAGGATCTGGCCGGCCGGTTCGTGAAGAACTTCGTCAAGTACACCGGCAACGATGCCGGCAAGGCCCTGGTCGCCGCCGGTCCCCAGCTGTAATTCCATTCCATAAAAATCATCCCGCCGGAATTTTCCGGCGGGATCTTTTTCGATAAGAGATCATGGATAACAGAGAATGTGCTTATCGGCTTTTCTCAGCTGCTCGGTATATTGTTGTTTGAACATTCAAAAGCACTTCGTCCTTACTGTAGGGGAGCCATTCATGGCTCCCGGCGGTGTAACGCCCCGATATTCCGGGCGTTTCGGCGAAAACGTACTGCGTCACGGGAGCCATGAATGGCTCCCCTACAGCAAAAACGCAGTGTGTACGAAATCGTCAAACACCAATTTATCGAACCTCGGAAGAATGCCCTTCTGTTTTTATTGATCGCGGAGCATAACCGTCCCTATTCTCTCTTATCTTTTATCTTATTGTGCCGGGGCCATGTCGAAGGTGATGACACAGTAGTATCGCCGGCCGTCCAGGGCGCTGAGGGCCTGTTCCAGAGCTTCCTTCAGTTCATTTTCCTGGCCCCGGAGCTCCAGGGGCAGGGCCACGTCGAAAATCAGGTTGGTATGTCCCTCCCCGGGCACCATGCGGAAATCGTGGATGGTCAGCCGGGGGTCCTTGATGGCGAGCAGGGATTTCACTGCCTCCCGCAGCCGGGTAAGCTCCGGGTCATCGGTGACCACGGGGTCATAGTGGATGACGAGATGCACGTTATGGCTCTTGAGGCACTCCCGCTCCATATCGTCAATGAGCTCATGGCAGGCAAGGGGGTCCTCGTTCTTGTCCATCTCCACATGGAGGCTGGCAAACCGCTGGCCCGGGCCATAGTCGTGAACCATCAGGTCATGGTAGCCCAGCACCCGGGGCTGGGAGGCGATGTAGTCCACGATTTTCCGTCGCAGCTCCTCGTCGGCGTTCTCGCCCAGCAGGGGGGAGATGGTCTCCCGGGCCAGGTTCCAGCCGCTGTAGAGGATGAACACGGCAACCGCGATGCCCATCCAGCCATCCACCCGCAAAGAAGTCAGCCGCTCCACCACAGCCGCCAGCAGCACGGCGGAGGTGGCGATGCAGTCGTTGCGGCTGTCCGCGGCGGTGGCGTGGAGGGAGGCGGAGTGAATCCGGTTTCCAAGGCTCCGATTGAACAGGAACATCCAGAACTTGACGCCGACGGAGGCAATCAGCACCACCGCCGTGACCCAGGTGAATTCCACCGCCGCGGGGTGGAGAATCTTGTCCAGGGAGGACTTGGCCAGCTCAAAGCCGATGAGGATAATCAGCACACTCACCGCCAGGCCGCTTAAGTATTCAAACCGGGCGTGACCGAAGGGGTGCTTGTCGTCGGCAGGCCGGTCCGCCAGCCGGAAGCCCACCAGGGTCACAATGGAGCCGGAGGCATCGGACAGGTTGTTGAGAGCATCGGCCATGATGGAAACGGAGCCGCTGAGCAGGGCGGCCAGCAGCTTGAAGCCGAACAGCAGCACGTTGCAGCAGATGCCCACCGCGCCGGACATGGACCCGATTTTCGCCCGGACACCGGGGTCGGACGTATTCTCGTGGTCCTTCACAAACAGACGGAGTAAGAGATTGGTCATGGAAATACCTCCAGAGTCAGAGAGTAGATACGAACTATCAGATAAAGCGCATCGGATTTGTACCGCAGCGCGGCAAATTGGTGTTTGAACGGCTTCGCCGAATTGACAATTGACAATTGACAGT
>CALYTB010000219.1 GCA_945486035.1 uncultured Clostridia bacterium | reverse complement strand
CCGGGGGATTGCCACGCCAGCGTGCGCGCTGGCTCGCAATGACAGCATATCTTTAAAAACACCAATTTGCCGAACTGTTGAGTGAATCCAACAGGCATTTTACAGAAACATATATAGGATCTTCCAGGAAAGGATAGAGATTATGTTAACTCCAAAAGAAATCGCCTATGAGGTTACCAAGGCTCTGGATGCCAAGAAGGGCCTGGACATCCGGCTGTTGAAAATTGACAAGGTCAGCTCCCTGGCTGACTATTTTCTGATCTGCACCGGTACCTCCAACACCCATGTCAGAACCCTCTGCGACTATACCGAGTATACCATGGAGCAGCTGGGGGAGCCCATGCTGGGCAGAGAGGGCCACCGGGGGAACTCCTGGGAGCTGCTGGATTTTGGAACGCTGGTCGTCCATGTATTCACCGAAGAAGCACGACAGTTTTACGGCCTGGAGCGGCTGTGGGCGGATGCCGAGCAGATTGATCTGAAGGATATTCTTGCCGCGGAGTAACGCGGCTTACAGGAAGGGCTGTTCATTATGAACTACGATTTTGCAAGCATTGAGGCCAAGTGGCACAAGTATTGGGAGGAGCACGACACCTTCCACACGGATGTATGGGACTTCTCCAAGCCCAAGTACTATGTGCTGGATATGTTCCCCTACCCGTCCGGCGTAGGCCTGCACGCAGGCCATCCCGAGGGCTACACCGCCACCGATATCATGTCCCGCATGAAGCGGATGCAGGGCTATAATGTGCTGCATCCTATGGGCTATGATTCCTTCGGCCTGCCGGCGGAGCAGTATGCCGTTTCCACCGGCAACCACCCCAATGGGTTTACCCAGGAGAATATCAAGACCTTCTCCGCCCAGCTGAAGGAGCTTGGGTTTGACTACGATTGGTCGAAGATGATCGCCACCTCGGACCCCAGCTTCTACAAGTGGACCCAGTGGATTTTCAAGAAGCTCTATGAGGCGGGCTACGCCAAGCGGATCGAAATGCCCGTGAACTGGTGCGAGGAGCTGGGCACCGTGCTCAGTAACGACGAGGTCATCGACGGCAAGTCCGAGCGGGGCGGCTATCCCGTGGTCAAGAAGAATATGATGCAGTGGGTCATTGACCAGCCCGCCTTCGCGGAAAAGCTGCTGGAGGGCCTGAACGAGATCGACTGGCCCGAATCCACCAAGGAGATTCAGCGTAACTGGATTGGCAAGTCCACCGGCGTGGAGGTGGACTTCCAGCTGGTGGGCGGCGGTCAGTTCTCCATCTATACTACCTGTATCGAAACCATCTACGGCATCACCTTCATGGTCCTGGCTCCCGACGGAAAGATCGTGGAGTCTCTGATGGACCGGGTGCAGAACAAGGAAGAGGTTCGCGCTTACATCGAGGAAACCCTGAAAAAGAGCGACATGGACCGCACGGAGCTGAACAAGGGCAAGTCCGGCTGCCGGCTTCAGGGTGTTTATGCCATCAATCCTGTGAACGGTAAGGAAGTTCCTGTGTTCATCGGTGACTTCGTTCTGGCCAATTACGGAACCGGTGCGGTGATGGCGGTGCCAAGCCACGATCAGCGTGACTTTGAGTATGCCCAGGTACACAATATTCCCATGATCCAGGTCATTGAGGGCCGGGATGTGTCCGAGTGCGCCTTTGAGAAGCAGGATTACTTGGGCAAGGGCTGCAGACTTGTGAACTCCGAGGAGTTCACCGGTCTGACCGTGGAGGAGGCCAAGGAGGCCATTACCTGCAAGCTGGAAAAGGCGGGGGTTGCCCGGAGGAAGAACAACTACCACTTCCGGGAGTGGATTTTTGCCCGCCAGCGCTACTGGGGCGAGCCGGTTCCCTGCGTGTACACCGACGACGGCGAGACTGTGTTCCTCCCCGATGAGGAGCTGCCTCTGATCCTGCCGGAGCTGGAGGACTACAAGGGAAGAAACGGCCAGGCTCCTCTGGAGAATGCCACCGAGTGGAAGAAGTATGACCGCAACGGCATCCACGGTGTCCGGGAGACTTCTACCATGCCCGGCAGCGCCGGTTCCTCCTGGTACTATATGCGCTATATTGACCCGCAGAATGACAAGCAGTTCTGTGATCCCGAACTTCTGAAGCACTGGATGCCGGTGGATCTGTATGTGGGCGGCCCGGAGCACGCGGTGGGACACCTGATATACTCCCGGATCTGGAACCGGTTTTTGTACGATGAGGGCCTGTCCCCCGTGAAGGAACCTTTCAAGAAGCTGGTCCACCAGGGCATGATCCTGGGGGAAAACGGCATCAAGATGGGCAAGCGCTACCCGGAATTCGTGGTCAATCCCAGCGACGTGGTGCGGGACTACGGTGCGGATACTCTGCGGCTGTATGAGATGTTCATGGGCCCGCTGGAGGTTTCCAAGCCCTGGAGCACCACGGCGGTGGCCGGTGCCAAGAAGTTTATCAACCGTGTGTGGAACTTCTTCACGGAAGAGAAGAACATCACCGACACCGATGACGGCAAGCTCACCAAGATCTACCACCAGACCGTGAAGAAGGTGACGGGCGACTTTGAGGCGCTGGGCTTCAACACCGCCATTGCCCAGATGATGGTCTTTGTGAACGAGGTCTACAAGAACGGAACCTGTCCCAGAGAATATGCCGAAGGGTTTATCAAGATGCTCTCCTGCATCACCCCTCATGTGGGTGAGGAAATCTGGCAGATTCTGGGCCATGACGGCACCATCGCCTATGAGCCCTGGCCCACCTACTCTGAGGAAAAGTGCAAGGATTCCCAGATCAATATCGCCGTTCAGGTCAACGGCAAGATGCGGGGCACCGTGCTGATGGCTGCGGATCTTTCCAATGAGGAAGTGGTTGCCAACGCTGTGGCCGACGAGAAGATCGCCCGGTTCCTGGAAAAGCAGGGCGGCAGCATCGTCAAAACCATCGTTGTCAAAAACAAGCTGGTCAACCTGATTGTGAAGTAAGGAAATTGCAAAAAGAACGAATTCTTTCTTGACAATTGGGGAAAGAACGGGTATAATGTACCAAGCCGGTATGGCCCTGAAAGCATCCTGGATCTAGCCGGATGCGTCGGAGGGAGGGAAAACAATGTCTGAAATTCGCGTCAAGGAGAACGAGTCTCTGGAAAGCGCTCTGCGTCGGTTCAAGCGCAGCTGTGCCAAGGAGGGCGTTATCGCCGAGGTCAAGAAGCGCGAGCATTACGTCAGCCCCAGCCTGAAGCGGAAGCAGAAGTCTGAAGCTGCCCGTAAGAACAAGAGAAAGTTTTACTAATTAAAAATCCCTCTTGAAGCTTGCTCAAAGCCGACTTGCGTTTGCCGGAAACGGTATGCGGAACGAATGGTAAAATCAAATGAGCGATACGCGGCGCAGGCCATGTATCGCTCATTTTCCTTTGCGTGGTGTTTGCGCAGGGAAAACAGAATAGGTCTGTTCGGCTGTAGAAGGTGAAAGATAAATTGTTGTTTACAGTTTTCAAACGCACTTCGTCCTTACTGTAGGGGAGCC
>CALYTB010000218.1 GCA_945486035.1 uncultured Clostridia bacterium | reverse complement strand
TCAACTGTCAATTGTCAATTGTCAATTCGGCGAAGCCGCTAAACAACAATTTCCCGTATCATGCTGAAAGAAGGAGTACAAAGGGAAGCGCAGCCGGTGTCGGGGGACACCGGCTGCGTTTTTGGAAGAAAACAGGTGTGGTCAGATATTCTGCTCCCGGAGCCATTCCGCGCAGAGATCTGCCCAGCGGGCGACGTGGGGGATGTCCATGGACAGGTCATTGTTGCCGTCGGCCAGAGCCAGACCGTGGACACCCTGGGGGAACAGGTGCATTTCAAAGGGAATGCCCATGGCGGTGAGGGCCTGCCCCAGGGTAAAGCTGTGCCGGGGATCGTCGCTGTTGGTCTGCCAGATGAAGAAGGGGGGTGTTTGGCGGGTGATGTTTACCTCGGGAGCCAGGTAGAGCAGCTCCTCCCGGTTGGCAACGAAGGGATTGCGGGTGGTATTGCCAAAGGGGTCCTCAAAGAAGCCCCCGGGAAGCCCCGCGAAAGCAAAGGCTCCGTAGCCCAGAACAGCGGCATCCGGGCGGCAGGATTGGCGCTCAATGGGGTCAGACGTATCGGGCTTGCCCAGGTCAAAATGGGTGGCGCAGTTGGCGCTGAGCATTCCCCCGGCGGAGAAGCCCATGACGGCCACCCGGTCGGTGATGCCCAGTTCTCCCTTCCGGTACCGCAGGAGCCGGATGGCCCGCTGCATATCGGCCATGGCATCCAGACGGCCGTAGGGGCGCAGGCGGTAGGTGAGGATGGCGGTGTTGAAGCCGGCATCGGCAAACCATTTGGCGACGTGCATACCCTCACAGCCGGTGCGGGTTTCAAAGCCGCCGCCGTGGGCCACAATCACGGTTCCGACACGTCGGGACACACCCTGGGCGGGCACAAAAATCACAGAGGGCTGGGGCTGCAGCGGGTCCCGGTCATCGTAGCCCGGAGCGCCCTGCTCCCAGAGGGGGATCTGCTCAAAACGGGCAATGGCATCGTTCCAGATGCGAAGGTTCCCCTCCACATCCATGGTTCCGTCGCTTTTGCGGTGCTTGGATACATGGCGGATTACGGCCTTCTCGGCGCAGACCTTCGCCAAAACGGAGTAATTGTTCTCGTACATAGGTGCCTCCTTGTGGGAACTAGGGTGGATTTTTCTTATCGCCATCTTACATCCGGGCGGGGATGCGGGCATTTGTTTTTCCATGGTTTCTTTTTGTTTTTGTAAGAAAAATCAACAAATGGCTATTGCGGTATGGGGGAGGAAGTGCTATACTGGCGTCAATGAAAAAGGGGGAATATGGAAATGTGGTTTGTTTTCGCGCTTGCTTCCGCCGTATTCGCGGCGCTGACCTCCATCCTTGCCAAGGTGGGAATTGAGGGTGTCAACTCCAACCTGGCCACAGCCCTGAGAACCTGTGTGGTGCTGGTGATGGCCTGGGGAATGGTGTTTGTGACCAATGCTCAGGGGGGAATCGTCAGCATTTCCCGGAAAAGCTGGATTTTTCTGATTCTGTCGGGGCTGGCAACCGGGGCTTCCTGGCTGTGCTACTACCGGGCGCTGCAGATTGGACAGGCATCCAAGGTGGTTCCTGTAGACAAGCTGAGCGTGGTCATCACGCTTGTACTGGCCTTCCTATTTCTGCATGAGAAGGTGAACGCCAAGTCCCTGATCGGCTGTCTGCTGATTGGCGCGGGCACTTTGTTGATGGTGCTGTGAGGCACACCTTCCATAGCAGACCCCCGGATGACAAATCCGGGGGGATTTCTTGGGGAATGGACATCGGAAATAGCATTGTTCGGTAAATTGTTGTTTACACAAAGAAGGCTGTCATCCCGAGCGAGCGCAGCGAGTCGAGGGATCTACGCATTTCGTTACGCTTTCGGGTAAATTCAGTGCCAAGATCCTTCGACTACGCTGCGCTTCGCTCAGGATGACAAGGTTTACTGTTGTTTGAGGTTGTGCGCTAAACAACAATTTATCTGTTTGAAATTGATTCCTTCAGCGAAAGGAGAAGCGTTTCATGTTCCGTAATGACGCGGGAAGGGGAATCACCCAGGGGGTGATCTGGAAGCAGCTGCTGACCTTTTTCTTTCCGATTCTGCTGGGCTCCTTCTTTCAGCAGATGTACAACACGGTGGATACCATTATCGTGGGGCGGGCTGTGGGAACCCAGGCGCTGGCGGCGGTGGGCTCCACATCCCCGCTGATCAACCTGATTAACGGGTTTTTCATTGGCCTCAGCACCGGTTCTACGGTGATTCTGTCCCAGTATTACGGGGCCAATGACCGGGAGGGCACCGAACGGGCGCTCCATACCGGGGTGGCGCTCTCGCTGATCCTGGGACTGTTGACGGCTGCCATCGGCGTAAGCTTCGGCCCCCGGATTCTGGCGCTGATCCGAACCCCGGAGAATTGCCGGGAGGATGCCGCCCTCTATGTGCGGATCTATTTCTGCGGGGCTGTTGCCTCCATGGTCTATAATATGGGCGCGGGAATCCTGCGGGCCATGGGAGATTCCAGAAGACCCATGCTGTACCTGATTGCGGCCTGCTTTGTGAACATTGCCATGGATCTGGTGTGTGTGGTGGTGCTGAAAATGGGCATTGCGGGCGTGGCAGCTGCCACGGTGATTTCTCAGGTGATCAGCGCGGCTCTGGTGATTGCGGCGCTGTTCAAAAGCGGTTTGTCCGTTAAGAAAATCCGGATTCACCGGGAACTGGTCCGGCGGCTGCTGTACATCGGTGTTCCGGCGGGGCTGCAGTATGTCACCTTCGACCTGGCGAATTTGTTGATTCAGTCCGGCATCAATTCCTTCGGAGAGGTGACCGTTGCCGCGTGGACGGCTTTCGGCAAGACGGATGCCCTGACCTGGATGATCTCCGGGGCCTTTGGCGTGTCGATTACCACCTTCGTGGGACAGAATTTCGGCGCGCAGCAGTACAGGCGGATTCGCCAGAGTGTGTGGGTATGCATGGGTATGAGCGTTGCGCTGGTAGGGGCGCTGAGCATTCTGACACTGACCTTCCGGAGGTTCATTCTGGGCATCTACACCCCGGATGCCGATGTGATCCGGGTGGGGGCCCACGTGATGATGTGCATTGTCCCCTTCAATATTCTGTTCATGCCGGTGGAGGTGTTCGCGGGAACCATGCGGGGCACCGGATATTCGCTGCTGCCAACAGTAATCACCTGCGTGTGTGTATGTGTGTTCCGGGTGATCTGGATTTTCCTGGTGGTGAGCAGGATGCACACCATTGAGATGCTGGCGATGGCTTACCCCATCAGCTGGGCGCTGGCTTCTACGGTGTTTTTCGCCGCGTATTTTCGCGGTACCTGGCTTCGCAGCCGCATCCGTGCCTGCGGTCTGGAGCCGGAAAGAAGGTAAACCGAAGCGCACCTGGTGTGGATAGGAAGATAAATTGTTGTTTAGCAGCTTCGCCGAATTGACAATTGACAGTTGACAATTTTGGCATCCTTTCAGAATGATCAAAACACCCAAATCCAACTGTAGGGGAGCCATTCATGGCTCC
>CALYTB010000217.1 GCA_945486035.1 uncultured Clostridia bacterium | reverse complement strand
CAGCGTGCGCGCTGGCTCGCAATGACAGCATATCTTTACAAACACCAATTTGTCGAGCACCAATGGAATCCTTTGGAAATGTCCCGAAAAGGCAAAATAGTTGTCAATTCGCCCCGCCGCGGCGGGGCCGTGTTTCCCTATTCTCCGCACCGGGATGGTGCTATGCTATGGAAGGAGGCCGGGTATGACGGACCGGGAATACATGCTGGAGGCCTTGGCCCTTGCCCGGGAGGCGGCGGAAGCCGGAGAGGTGCCCGTGGGCTGTGTCATCGTCTGTGGAGACGAAATCGTGGGCCGGGGCCGCAACCGCCGGGAGGAGGGCAAATCCGCCCTCGCCCACGCGGAGCTGGAGGCCATCTCGGAGGCTTGCGCCGCCCTGGGCGGCTGGCGGCTGTGGGAGTGCACACTGTATGTGACGTTGGAGCCCTGCCCCATGTGCGCCGGAGCCATTGTCAATGCCCGGATTCCCAGGGTGGTCTATGGAGCACGGGATGCCAAGGCGGGCTCCTGCGGCTCGGTGTGTGATTTGTTCGGCATGGCCTACAACCACCACCCCCAGGTGGAAGCCGGGGTACTGGAGGAGGAATGCGCCCAGCTGCTCACGGATTTTTTCCGGCAGCTGCGGGTAACCCTTCGGACAAGGCCAAAGTGGAGGAAGGGATGAATTGACAATTCCCTCCCCCATAGCCCGGCAAATTGGTGTTTGGCGCTCTGTCTCCAAGTTTCCTGTCATTGCGAGACCAGTCCGCAGACTGGTCGTGGCAATCCCCCGGTTAGGGGGGAAATGTATCGACAATTGCCCTACAGGACGGGAAATACTGCGATTCTTGGTGGTAATCGCTACCTGGTTCCATTCATCGGGGGGATTGCCACACCAGTGTGCGCACTGGTTCGCAATGACAGCAAGAACGTTCAAACACCAATTTGTTGTTCCTTTATCAATCGTTCCGGTTATGACACAAGCATTGTCAACTGTCAATTATCAATTGTCAATTCAATCTCGGGGGGTTGCGGATGGAAGATTATCAGCGGAGTATCCGGGTGGGGGCGGCGGCGATTGCATGCGCCCTGGTGTTCCGGGCGGGGCTTTCGGGCCTGCCCGGTAAGATGCTGACCTGGCTGACCGATGCCGAGAGAGCCGCTTCCCCCATAGAATCAGAAACCTCCAGGGATGTCCGGCAGGAGCCGACCCGGGAGGTTTTTCTGTCCTTCCCTCCGGAGTCCAGCCCACCCTGGGTGCTTCCGGAGCCGGAGCCGGAGGAGCCCACCCTGCCCCGGTACACCGAGGCCGTCCAGGTGCTGAACTCCGCCGGGGCGGAGGCGGATTTTTCTGCCCTGCTGGAACAGCCCTTAAGCTGGAACCTCCGGGACGGGGAACCTGCGGTGCTGATCCTGCACACCCACACCACCGAGAGCTACACCCCCCGGGGGGAGGATTACCAGGAGGTTTCCGGCTGGCGCACCCTGGACGAGGGCTACAACATGCTCTCCATCGGGGATGCGGTGGCTCAGGTGCTGGAGGAGGCGGGCATCCGGGTGGTTCAGGACCGGACGGTTCACGACTACCCCTCCTACAACGGCTCTTATGACCATGCCCGGGAATCCATGAAAGCCCTGCTGGAGGAGTACCCCACCATCCGCATGGTGCTGGACCTCCACCGGGACGCGGCGGAGGCCCCGTCCGGGGGCCAGTATCGGACCCTTGCCAACCTGGCGGGACAGGCCGTAGCCCAGCTGATGCCGGTGATGGGGTCGGGCTTTGAGGGGTTCCGGGAGAATCTGAGCCTGGCTTTGAAGCTCATGGCCCAGCTGGAGCGGCAGGCCCCGGGAATCACCCGGCCCCTGGTACTGCGCAGGGCAAGCTTTAACCAGGATCTGTGCCCCGGGGCCCTGCTTTTCGAGGTGGGCTCCGCCGGGAACAGCCACGACGAAGCCATCCTCGCTGCCCGGGAGCTGGCCAAAGCCATCCTCGCCCTGGCAAACGGCACCGGGGAGGGCGAAGAAAGCGGAGAATAGAACAGTTGGCGAAATTGGTGTTTGAACGGCTTCGCCGAATTGACAATTGACAGTTGACAATTTTGGTATCATTTCAGAATGATCAAAAACGCCTAAATCCTACTGTAGGGGAGCCATTCATGGCTCCCGGCGGTGAAATGTATCGATAATTTGAGCGTTTCGGCGAAAACGTACTGTGTCACGGGAGCCATGAATGGCTCCCCTACAGTAAGAACGTAGTGTGTACGAAATCGACAAACACCAATTTACCGTACCGGGAAATTAAAAGAAGTTCCACCAGCTTAACGTGTGGGCATTGCCGACGGCTTCCAGGCGGCAGCTTAATTGGGCGCAGAGGGCGGCGAATTCGTCGTCCTTTTCCAGCCGCCGGAAGACCTCCAGCCGGGCAAACAGGTCGT
The DNA here is from genome assembly GCA_945486035.1 of uncultured Clostridia bacterium. Classification (GTDB taxonomy): domain Bacteria; phylum Bacillota; class Clostridia; order Oscillospirales; family Oscillospiraceae; genus Faecousia. The sequence goes on along the minus strand of CALYTB010000217.1, from coordinate 1,108 downwards.
CGATGTCCTCCAGGGGGGTGTGGTCGGCGGCGGAGGCCAGGCCGTGCCATTTCCCGGTCCAGGCCTTCTGAGCGGCCAGGGAATGCTCCCTGGCGCCGTCCCAGCTTCCCGCCAGGGCCTCCTCCCGGGCAAGCTCCAGATCCCGGCACACCGGCTCCGTGAACCGGCCCAGCGCCGACCCCGCCCACAGGCACCCCAGGCCGATGGCCAGTAGCAGTACCGCTCCGAAAATACAGCGCCTCACGCGTTATCCTCCTTTCGGATGAAGAGAATCCGGTCTGCGGAATCCACGGTCAGCAGCATGGTGCTTTTCAGTTCCGCCCCCTGCCGGGACAGAACCTTCTCCACCCAGGCCCGGTCCTTTTTCGCCAGGGCCAGATTTTCCCTTGACAGCTGCCCGTCCGCCACCAGGGTAATGGGCAGATGCTGGTCCGAAGCGGGAATTCCCGCATCTTTGGCCGTAGCCGGGACATCCTTGGGGTAAGGGAACACGGACAAAGCGCCGTTGGTTTCCAGAATTGCGAACTGGACGGTTTTCAGGTCCAGCACATCCTTTAACCGCAGATGGGCCGTCAGCTCATCCAGGGTCATCCGGGCCGCCCGGAGGTTCCCTTGGAGCAGACGGCCGTTTTCTATGAGGATCACGGGCTTGCCGCACAGCAGCCGCCGGAGCTTCGCGCTTCCCAGAATCAGCCAGGACAGCACCAGCTCCGCCCCCAGCACCGTGAGGATGGGCACCAGCCCGGAGTACAGCGGGATAGCCCCGTCCTGCATGGGGATGGCGGCCAGATTCGCCACCAGCATGGTCACCACAAACTCGCTGGGCTCCATCTCCCCCACCTGCCGCTTTCCCATGATCCGAATCACCGCCACCAGCACCAGGTACAGCGCAACGGTGCGCAGATAGGATAATATCACGTCACATCCCCTCCTGCCACAGGATTCCCCCCGCCGGGAGGAAATATGCGCCGGCGAATTGGAGACACCATGAACGGCCCCTGCTACAGAGCGATAAATTGGTGTTTGTCGAATACTTGCTGTCATTGCGAGCCAGTGCGCACACTGGCGTGGCAATCCCCCGGTTGAAAGGAACCAGGTAACGATTACC
>CALYTB010000216.1 GCA_945486035.1 uncultured Clostridia bacterium | reverse complement strand
CATAGGCTTTTTGGAACCACTCGTTTAACGAGTGGTTTTCAGATATACAAAAAGACACCCTCCCGTTGGTACGGGAGGGTGAGAGGTATTCGGGAATTACTTGGCCAGCGCCAGAGCCTTGGCAGCCTGACCGGCAGAAGCGGCATCCTCAGTATAGACGTCAGCACCGATCTCATCGGCAAAAGCCTGGGTGATGGGCGCGCCGCCAACCATGATCTTGAACTCGCCGCGGCGGGGATGCTTGTTCAGAGCGGCGACGGTCTCCTGCATGGCAGGCATGGTGGTGGTCAGCAGTGCAGAAACACCAATGACGGTGACCTCGGGATCAGAAGCGGCCTCCAGGAAGCGCTCCACGGGAACGTCGATGCCCAGGTCAACAACTTCGTAACCGGTGGACTCGATCATCATGATAACCAGGTTCTTGCCGATATCATGCAGGTCGCCGGCAACGGTACCCATAGCCATCTTGCCGATCTTAGCACTGTTGTCACCGGCCAGATGGGGCTTCAGGATCTCAACGCCCTTCTTCATGGCCTTGGCGGCGATCAGCATCTCAGGGACGAAAATCTCGTTGCGCTTGAACTTATCACCAACGACGGACATAGCATCGATCATGCCCTTGTTCAGAATGTCGATGGGGGCAATGCCCTCATCCAGGCACTCCTGGACCAGGCCGGGAACAAGCTTGGCTTTGCCAATTTCTACCGCATGATTCAGTTCTTCGATCTTAGACATAGTATGTAGCCTCCTAAATAATATCTGATATTTTAATTGGTTTTGACAGGACCAAATTTTCCCTCACGGTATGCGCCGATGTACTCCATGCAGTAATCATCAAGGCCCAGCATGGCTTCAGTGGCGTACATCATGCCCATCATGTCCCGATTGGTGGGATCCAGAACAGCGGAATCCATACCGGCGTTCATGGCCAGAACCAGGAAGGCCTGGTTCAGCAGCTTGCGGACAGGCAGATTGAAGGAAATGTTGCTGACGGCGCCGGTAACATGGATGCTGGGGAATTTTTCCTTGACAGCCTGAATGACTTCCACCACCATGGAAATACCATCCTCAGAGGTGCAGAGCATCTCGACCAGAGGATCAATGTGCAGACGGCTGGGAGCGATGTTGTATTCCTTTGCTTTGACCATCAGCTGGTCAAACACGTTGAGCCGGTCTTCGGCAGACTGGGGGATACCCTTGGCACAGAGCAGGGCAACGCACTGCCAGGTGGTTCCGGCAATGGCGGGGAAGATCACATCCGCCTTATTGCCTTCCATGGAAACGGAGTTGATCAGGCCGGGCTTTTTGCAGAAGGGCATTGCGGAAACACAGACCTGGGGATCCGGACTGTCAATGCAGATGGGGGTATCGGTTACTTCCTGAACGAGATCAATGAGCCAGTGGAGGGTTTCCAACTCGCCGTCCTTTACAGAGGCGCAGACATCGATAAAGTCGGCACCGGCTTCGGTTTGGATTTTTGCCAGATTACGAATCCAGTCTTCATTGCGCTCCGCAATGGCTTTGGCAACGGAAGGAATGGAACCATTGATTTTTTCACCAATAATAATCATGATTAGCAACCCCTTAATGTTTAGTATGTTCACACTGATTATACCATAAGGCAAAAAATAGAAAAGCAACAGTATTTTGCACATATCAGCAAATAAAATTTGCATCCATGCAACATCTTGTTGAAATGCGAACACAAACGTGCTATGATGGATGCAAGGGAGGGGTGTGAATGGAATTAAGGCAGCTAAGATACTTTCTTTCCGTTGCGGATTGCCGAAGTTTTGTGAGTGCCGCGTCTGAGCTGTACATCTCCCGGCAGGCTGTCAGCAAAGCCATCAGCCAGCTGGAGGAGGAGCTTGGGGTGATGCTTTTTATGCGTGACACCAGCGGAGCGTTCCTGACTCCAACAGGGCTCCTTTTCTACGACCGAATCAGAGGTGTCGTAAAGGAAATCGATGACATTGAACGTCAAATTCGAACCAGCGGCAACAGATACAGGCAGAGAATCCGCATCGCGTTTTCCATCGGAACAGTAGGATTGTTTGAAGACAACCTCCTTGCTTTTCGGAAGGATCGGGAGAATCTGGAGATCGAGTATTGGGAATTCCCGGAGGAGCAATGTGTTCAGATGCTGCAGGAGCATCAGACTGACTTGGCTGTCAGCCCAAGCTTCCCCCAGAACGGCCCGTTTTTCTCTGAAGAAATCCTTCGTTCCAGGTTTGGATTGCTGGTTCAGAATCAGCAGGGTGTTGAGGAACTGGACTGTGTGGATATTACGGATCTGTCCTGGCTGCCGATTGCTGTGCAGTATGACAAGCGCATGCTGGAATTCTGCACCAAATATCGACTGACTCCCCAATACCGTGGACAGGATTATCATCGGCTTTTTTCTCTGACTGCCTCCGGGAAATGCGGGCTTCTGCTGCCGGAATGTATGATTCCAGATGAAGTATCCGGGGTTCGCTGGCTCCCGCTGAGGCAGGAGGAGTATTGGACACTCTATAGCATGGTTTCTCAGATTGCGGAGTCGAATTTACTGTACAGTACAGTGTTGGAAGAACTGAATAGTCTTGTCCTGAAAGCGGGACAAGCATGAAAGGAGAATTATGGTGCAATACACAATTTCTATTCTGAACTCCGGCAGAAAACTCATGGCAAAAGAGGGAAAATCGCTTCTTTTTGTTCTTCAGGAAGCGGGAGAAGCGCCGGATGCGCCCTGTGGGGGGCACGGTAAGTGCGGGAAATGCCGGGTAACTGTGAATGGGCAGGAACAGCTTGCCTGTGAGACGACTGTGTCCGGGGACATGGAGGTGTTGCTGCCCAGAGAAAGAAAGACGGAGATTCTGACAGATTCCGGATGTATTCCCATTGAAGCGGATGGCAGATTTCCGTATACAGCGGCCTTCGATATCGGTACGACCACCGTGGTATGCTACCTGATGGATGGAAGGGAAGGGAAGCTTCTGGCACAGACCAGCTGCGTCAATCCTCAGACGAAGTACGGCGCGGATGTGATTTCGAGAATTCAGTATGCCATGGATGTGGATGCGCATACCCTTTCCTGGTGTATTCGGCAGGCTTTGGACCGCTTGATTCGGGAGGCTTCGGACAAGGCGGGGATTTCTCCGGAGAAGATCGGCGCTGTTGCCATTGTGGGAAACACCGCAATGCATCATCTGCTCCTGGGAATCGATCCGAGGCCACTTACAGTGCCGCCCTATATGCCGGCGGTTTGTCACGCGATGGAGATGGACGGTATGTCGATTCTTCCTGCCTGCCCGGATGCGAAGGTTCGGATTCTGCCCAATATTGCCGGATTTGTCGGGGCTGATACCGTGGGATGTCTGGTAGCTACCCGGTTTGACAAGCTGGAGGAACTGACCCTGATGATCGACATCGGCACCAACGGAGAAATGGTGCTGGGTAACCGAAAAAGAAGGATTGCCTGCTCTACAGCTGCAGGGCCTGCTTTTGAAGGCGCGAAAATAGAATGCGGTATGCGGGGAGCCGTCGGCGCGGTGGATCATGTTACATTGGAAAACGGGCAGATTCACTGGAGCG
>CALYTB010000215.1 GCA_945486035.1 uncultured Clostridia bacterium | reverse complement strand
GCAGCCAGCAGAAAATGAGGCGCAAAAGAGACCGCAGTCTCTTGGTCAGGTTCATCAGGATCAGAGCCACCCCAATGACGCAGAAGGTCGTCTCCTTCAGATGTGCGGCAATGCGGCCTAATCCATAGGCCGTTTTGCCGGTTCCGAAGACGCCTTCCACTTCGTTACGGTCACAGATATCCTGATATTCCTGGGCTCTGGCTTGTTTCGTCAGTGTTCGGTCCTTGGGTGGCTTACCCAGCGCGGGCCCTGTCAGCCGGATGCCTCGTTCTTTGCAATATGCTAATGTCTGGCGGTTTCGATATAGTTTGTCGGCCAGAATTCGTGCGGGATACCGTCCATAGCGCGCCCGGTATCCTTCCACTGCGCGGTAGAAGTCCTCAGCCTCATTATAGGGTTCGAAATCCAGGCGCTCGATCCGAATGTAGCCGTCAACCAAACTGATGTGGAGCTTGGCGCCAAACTCTGTATTTGCATGGGCCTTTCCCCGTACAATCGGCCTGACCCACGGCTGCGGCAGACTGACGATCCGCCTTGGGATGCTGTGAGTGCCGGTTTCAAACATGAGGCGTTGCTGTTCATATACTGTCGTCATCAGGTTCATGCAGTCCTTTTGGGCCTGCGTCAATACGATGCCGCTTTGCACATATTCGGCAATGTATCTCACATCTCTGCGAATGTACTGAAGCTGCTTCCGAATCGCCTTCCGAATTACCTGTGTGCCGCGCTTCTTCCGCTTTACCAGATTCAGATAGTCTTTTCGGGCCCGTTTTCGATACGTTCTGGGCTTCTTCAGCCCATAGCCGTCACACACCTGGTCTATGACGCACTCAAGCTGTTCTCTGACACCGTTCAGCAGCTCGATATCCTGTGGATACGCAATATCTGCCGGGCAGCAGGTGGCGTCCATGGTCAGCGTACCCCCATTGGGTGGATCCTGATCATCATCATTCCGCTCAGAGTTTCCCGCACCATCCGGCTTGGGAATGGTAGCTTCCAAAATTTCGGCAATGTCTTCCGGGCTGAACCGCTTGCGGAACGCCACCATTGTGGATGCTCCAAAGGGGCAACTGCTTCCGTATTCCTTCATGCCGATGAAATACTGCAGATATGGGTTCTCACTGATGTGCTTGACAACCCACTCATCGCTGCATTTCAAACGCTGTTTGATCAGCAGAGCGCCAAAGGCCATCCTCGCCGGGTGCGCGGGGTGTCCATTATTCACAAACTGCGCTGCGTACCGCTGTTCTACGGTGTCCCAGGGAACCAGTGCCGCCAGCTTCACCCAATCATTTTCTGGGTCCAGCGTTCCATACGGGAATACGAAATCCTCTATCCGCAGCTGGCTGTTATCCTTATACATGTACTCCACCATCCCAATGCAAGCTTTTTGCGGGTTATTCTCGGTTTTCCCTTTCTCTTATTATATCATATTTCTACCGGTTTTCCTTGTATTTCAATGGGTTTGGGGTTGTGGAGTGAAGCCTATTTATAGTCTGTGTTTCCTTGATATGATGGTTTTGGCAGGTGCGCCTTGCTTATATCCACCGCATATTGTGCTTTCAATTCGTTAAACAACCGCTATTCGTTATACAGCCGATAGCAATAAAAATAGCCGCCCAGGTTTGTGCAGCATAGCCACTTGCAATACCCGGGCGGCAGAGTTAACATCACACACACTTTCAAAGGACGGTGATGGGCCTGATGGATATGGTAAATCCGGATATCCCGCTATATATGGGAAAAGCATCCAAAGAGATTCTGAAGCGGCTCAACAACCGAACCCGGAAGTTTCCTGTGGAATTGGTGGAACGAATCCGTACCTTTGAAGCGCCACAGACGATTGTGATTGGTGATATTGCAATTACACCGCTGTTTGTGGACCATTCTGCGTACGATGCCCATATGTTCCTGATCGAAGCAGATGGGAAACGGGTTCTGCATACCGGAGACTTCCGCAACCATGGTTTTCGTGGAAAAGGACTTCTGCCAACCGAAATATGTGGGGAAGGTGGATGCATTGATCTGTGAAGGTACAACTCTGAACAGACCTGACTATTCCCACATCAGCGAACAGGAATTGCAAAGCCAGATCAAGACTGTGCTGGAGGAAAACAAGTATGTATTCGTGCTGTGCTCCTCTACGAATTTTGACCGTATTGCGTCGGTGTGTTCGGTAATTCCCAAGGGGAAATACTGTATTTGTGATGATTATCAATGCGAAATGATTCAGTATCTTCGGCAGACCGGAGGCACGAAAAGTGCGGTGTATGCCTGTGATGGGATTTTGCGCTATGGGCGGAATCTGGATGAACGGATGACCGATAAGGGGTTCTGTATGTTTGTCCGCAGCGGAAACCCATTCCATAGGCAGACGATGGAGCGGTTCCCCGACGCGGTGGTCATCTACTCCATGTGGAAAGGCTATTTGGAGCGGCCGGATATGCAGGCTTTTTTGCGGGGATTCCACCGTATTGAACTGCATACCAGCGGTCATGCGGACGGAGAAACCATCCGTACGGTAATTGATACCGTTGACCCAGGCTTCATCATACCCATGCACACAGAGAAACCCGACGCATTCATATCACTTGCTGATGGAAGAAGGATTCTGTTCCCACAAGACGGTGACTGCATAACCCTGTAAGGAGGCCCCTATGAGAAGTATATCCGATGAATTTCAGAGCGAGCTACACAGTGGTACCCTGAAATGGGTAACAGATGCGGTAAAAGATCGCACCAATAATTTGATCCTCTGCTTCCGTGATGGCTATGTGAATGTGTATTATAAAAGCCACAGCCTCTTTAAGATCACTCAGCACCAGCGGGGTTATAGGCTTTCTTTTAACCTCCGCCACGCCCGATATACGGAGCCCATGGAGGCTGCAAAATCCAGGATAAAAGCGATTCTACCGGAAATCCGCTTCAGCGCATCAGACGAGGTATGGTTCTATTCTGATATGATTCCGAAGAACGCACAAACGCAGATCATTGACGCTTATAAGAGTTATATTGATGACTTTTTTGACCTGTCCAAACTCACAGATTATATCCATCCGTCGAGAAAGAGAGATCTTCTGGAGAAGGTACGGCAGCAGGAATTGTTTTCTGCTCATTTTGATCCTATGGGAATTGGAGAGGAACTGGTCTTTTACGATATGGAGCTTTCTATCCCAGGGGAATCGTCGGATATTGCAAAGAAGGGATCTCCCGACTGCTTGGCTGTGAAACTCCAGGACGGTGTGGTAACAGAAATCGTGCTGGTAGAAGTGAAATCTGCCGCCGCAGCCTGCGTGGGCAACCACGGGATTAAGAAGCACTGTGAGGATTTTTACGCTATCCTACAGAACCCAGATGACAGAGGATTTTTGTATGCTTCTATGGTGTGCACTCTGAATCATTATCAAAGTTTATGGTTGCTTTCCGCTGTAAAAGATGTGTGCTCTCTGGAAAAATGCAAATTTTCTATCCGGTATTATTTCACCGACGAGGCGATCCGGTGGACAAAAAACAGCCGCCAACGCAATGAGAACTATGAATACTATCTGAGACTACCTGCGGAGCAAATGGCACACAGGAGGGATTATCCTCCAAAAAAAGCCCCGAGACGCAACAAAA
>CALYTB010000214.1 GCA_945486035.1 uncultured Clostridia bacterium | reverse complement strand
TCTGAAATGATACCAAAATTGTCAACTGTCAATTGTCAATTGTCAATTGTCAATTCGGCGAAGCCGCTAAACAACAATTTATCTGATTGCTATGCAATATTGGTCGGGATTTTCGGAAAAATGTGTTGACCTGGATTGATTTTTCGGTTATAATGGTTCAGCATGACCGCCTGTGGTCATTTTCTGAGTGTTGCTGCGGCCTTTTGGCTGTCGAGCATATTGATTTTTGACAGGAGGTGTATCCAAGTATGAAGCGTACCTACCAGCCCAGCCGTCGTCATCGTTCCAAGGTTCATGGGTTCCGTCAGAGAATGGCGACTTCCAACGGCCGTAAGGTCCTGGCCCGCCGCCGCGCGAAGGGCCGCAAGGTTCTGTCCGCCTGATGAGCATCCGTGGGTGAATAAACGGACACGCGCTCTAAAGCGAAACGGGAGCTACAGCGGGGTGAATGAAACATTCGCCCCGCTCCCTTTTTATTGGGCGGCGCTTCGTCGGCAGCTTATTCCCGGAGCGGCGGATCTTTTGCCCCGGCTCTGCGGTTTGTCACCTCGAAATCCACAAAGGATTCCTTCGGCTCCAAACCTTGACCCGTGGCAAAACCTCTCGCCGTCCGTGAATAATCTGCCTCCTCAGCGCCGCCTGGTGGGAAAGCAAACCGGACGAGAGCGGCGAATCTTTTGCCTCGGCTCTGCGGGTTCGTTCCCTGATCGGAATCTGGAAAGGAAGGGAAATATGAAGTTTTCCAGCAGCCTGAAGCTGAATCACATTTTCCGAAGGCTTTACCACACCTCCGGTCAGGCGGATTCTTATCTGGTGCTCTACGCCCGGAAGAACCGGAGCGATTGCAACCGGGTGGGGCTCACCGTCAGCAAGAAGCTGGGCCACGCCGTGGTGCGCAACCGGGTCCGCCGCCGCCTGCGGGAGGTTTACCGGCTCAACGAGGAAATGTTTTCCCCTGGGTGGGACATCGTGGTGGTGGCCAGATCCCGTGCCGTGGATGCTCCCTTCGCCGCGCTGACCCGAAGCTATCTGAATCTGGCGAAAAAGGCCGGAATTCTGGCCCCGGAGGATGGGCGATGAAAAGGCTTCTGCTGTCCCTGATCCGTTTCTATCAGCGCTGTATTTCCCCTGCGTTTCCGGCCCGGTGCCGGTTTTCACCCACCTGCTCCGCCTACGCCTACGAAGCTGTCCGCAAGTACGGAACCCTCAAGGGAGGATATCTTGCCCTGAGGCGGCTGCTTCGCTGCCACCCCTTCTACAAAGGGGATTGGTATGACCCCGTACCTTGACTTCCAAATGAAGGAGGAACGTCCATGATTCTCGCGTTTAAACTGTCCGATATCATTACGGTTCCCTTTGGCTATCTGCTGGGTATTCTGTACCACCTGACCGACAATTACGGCGTTGCCATGATTCTCTTCGGTATTCTGGTTCAGCTGGCACTGCTGCCCATCACCGCCAAGTCCAAGAAGAGCATGATGGCCATGTCCCGCCTCACACCCCGGATGCAGGAGATTCAGAAGAAATACGCCGACGATCCCCAGCGCCAGAATGAGGCCATCAACGCCCTGTACAGGGAAGAGGGCGTGTCCATGGGCGGCGGCTGCCTGTGGAGCCTGGTTCCCATGCTGATTCTGATCCCGCTGTTCACCGTCATCCGGGAGCCCATTACCTATGTGCTCATGGAGTCCAAGGAGGTTGCCGCCGAGATCGTCCGGGTGATCAAGGACCTTGATCCTACGATTTTCGGCGGAAATGTTGGTTATGACCAGGTTGCCGCCGCCAGAGCCATTCCCCAGTTCGCTGACCAGATCCAGGCTGCCATCCCCAGCATCAACCCCGATACCCTGGCCGGCATCAACTTCTCCTTCCTGGGCATTGATATGGGGGCAATTCCCCAGTTCAACATCTTCAACTCTGCCCGCTGGGCCTGGGACTGGGCTCACATTGGCGCGTTCCTGGTGGCGCTGCTGTCCGCGGGCAACCAGATTGTGACCATGCTGATCTCCCAGAAGACCAATGACTCCGTCATCACCAACGAGAAGGGCATCGAGGACAAGGAGGCCGCCAAGAACTCCCAGGCCGCCCAGTCCAACAAGATGATGCTGTGGATGATGCCTCTGATGTCCCTGTGGATCGGCTTTACCGTTCCCTGCGCGCTGTCTCTGTACTGGTTTGTGGGCGGAGTGGTGCGCACTGTCGAGGACACCATCCTCACCAAGCGCTACCGCAAGATCTATGATGCCGAGGATGCCATCCGGCTGCAGAAGGCTCTGGAGCAGGACCGCATCGAGGCGGAGAAGGAACGCATCCGCGCCGAGCGCCGGGCAGCCAACCCCGACGGCATCACCGAGAACACCAGCAAGAAGAAAATGCAGAAGAAGCTCCGGGCAGAGGAGGAGGCCGCCAAAGCAGCCGCTGCCAAGGAGTACGCCGCCAGGAAGGGTATCGAGGTGGAGCAGGACGAGAGCGAAAGCTGTCTGTCCGGTATTCCCGACCGTCCCTACTGCAAGGGTCGGGCCTACGATCCCAACCGTTACGGCTGCCAGCCTACGGAGGAATGATTTATGGAAAAGAATATTGTCGCCACCGGCAAGACCATTGATCTGGCCATCGAAAGCGCCTTAAGCCAGCTGGGGCTGGACCGGGACAGTGTCAGCGTCCTGGTGCTGCAGCAGGCGAAGCAGGGCTTCCTGGGCTTCGGCGCTCAGCCTGCCAAGGTTCAGGTGACCTATGAGGCTCCGGACCCTGTCCCCGAGGCACCCAAGACGGCCCTCAGCTCCGCCTCCCGGAGCAAGCCCAAGGCCGCCGCTCCCCTGAAGCGGGCCGAGCAGCCCAAGCCCGAGGCTCCCAAGCCCGAGGCTCCCAAGCCGGAGGTAAAGCCCGAGCAGCCCAAGCCGGAACGGAAGAGTGAGCCTCCCAAGGCCGAAGCGCCCAAGGCTCCCAAGGCAGAGCGGGCCCCCGAAGCCCCCAAGCCCGAGCGCAGAAATGATGCTCCCAAGGCCGAGAAGAAGGTCCGGGAGTATGCCCCCGCGGAGCCCGGCTCCGTGGAGGAGAAAATCGAGACCTTCCTGAAGGGCCTTTTGGAGCACATGGACTCCAAGGCTGTGCCCCACTGCTTCAAGGAGGCGGACGGGTCCTACAAGGTGGACCTGGTGGGAGATGACCTGGGCTACCTGATCGGCCGCCGGGGTGATACCCTGGATGCCATCCAGCATCTGACCAACTACGCCGTCAACCGGGATGTGGAGGGCCGCATCCGGGTGAACGTGGATGCCGAGGCCTACCGGGAGAAGCGGGAGGAGAGCCTGCGCCGCTACGCCCGCAAGAAGGCCCAGCAGGTGCTCAAAGCCCGCCGCCGCACCACCCTGGAGCCCATGAACGCCTATGAGCGCCATGTAATCCACGCGGCGCTGCAGGACATGGAGAACATCACCACCCACTCCACCGGTGTGGAGCCCAACCGCCGGGTGGTCATCGAGTACGTCCGCTAATCCATAACAATACCCCTCTCCGAAATCCGGGGAGGGGTATTTGCATCCGTTCCTTTGAACGAAAAATTGTTGTTTAGCGGCTTCGCCGAATTGACAATTGACAGTTGACAATTTCGGCATCCTTTCAGAATGATCAAAAACGC
>CALYTB010000213.1 GCA_945486035.1 uncultured Clostridia bacterium | reverse complement strand
ATCATAATTTGTCAGGATATACAAGAACAGGCACAACAGATTAAGCTGTTGTGCCTGTCAACTGTCTTATGAGCACCGCCTATTTGGCGCGGCAGTTTTGTCAGCAGCAGAAGAAATGGCCCCGGCAGCAGAAGAGCTGAGCCAGGTAGCACAGGCACAGGCCGGAGCAGGGGCTGCCCCCCATGGTGAAGCCCCGGAAATCTCCGGTGCGCTGCCGGTAGGCGGTGCCGCCGGACTCCATGGTGCGAAGCGTTTGCAGATATTCCGGGTTGTCCGGCTCCATGCTCACGGCCCGGCGGATATGCTCCAGGGCGGTTACCTGATTGCCCAGGCCGTCATTGGCCAGGGCACTGAGATAGTACCACCGGGCATCCCGCTGGGAGGCGGCTTCCAGGGTGTTCAGAGCCTCCCGGTAGCGGCCGAAGCGGATATACTGAGTCGCTGCCTGCTGGTAGGACGGGCCGGAGCTCTGACGGTGGGAGCCGAAGGGATCATAGCCATAGGCGGAGGAGCCGTAGGGATTGTAGCCGCCGGAGGCATTCTGAGCGGCCTTGTCCGGGTCCTTGATCTGCTCATAGGCTGCGTTTACCTCCCGCATTTTCCGGGCGGCTTCCGCATCTCCGGGGTTCAGATCCGGGTGGTATTTCTTGGCAAGCTGCCGGTAGGCGCGTTTGATTTCCTCGTCAGAGGCATCCCGGCTGACCCCCAGAACCTTATAAGGATCGTCAATCATGGGCTGTTCCCTCCTTTTTTCCTGTTTTCTGGTGAATCCAGACGCCGCTGTAGAGAATGTTGTCCAGAATCGCCTTATCCTGCACCAGGGGAAGCCGCTCATAGGCTTCGGTGCACCGCCCCATGGTCATAACCAGATATTCCCGCCACTTTTCGGGGTCCTTCCCGGTACCCATGGCCAGGAAGGGGTTATATTTGCCATGCCGCCGGTCCTTGTCATAGTCCACGGAGGCATCCATCAGGTACACAAACCGGCCCAGTGCGCTGCCCATGCGCCTGAGAGTAGGGGCCCAGAGATCCTCGGTGTGCACCAGAAGCTCCGCCATCAGCTCCCCGAAGGCGGCGGCGGGCTCGTCCGGGTTGGGGCAGTTTTCCTTCTCCAATGCGGCAAGCCGCTGAAGGCACTCCCGGATGGCATTCATCTGCCGGGGATAGCTTTCCTCGATCCGGGGACAATGCTTCTTCAGAGCCCCGGCCAGAATCCGGGCGGCCTGCCTGCCGTCATCCTCCCAGTCGTCCAGGGCGTTGTAATAGGCCAGCGCCACATTCATATCCGCGGCGTAGCGGATGTATTCGCTGTCCACCCAGGGTCTGCGGCGGATGGGGTGGAGCAGACACCCGTTTTTTCCAACCTGTTCCTGGGGCTCGTACAGGCTCATCAGGAGCATGGCCAGAAACGCCATGTCGTAGCTCAGGCCAAGCCGGGCGCTCTGGGAGCAGTGCAGACGGATTTCCCGGCAGATGCCGCAGTAGATGCTGCCGTAGCGTTCCGCCTGCTCCTTCGTCAGCTCGCCGTAGTTGGCGGTTATATAGCCAAACATGATCCTTGCCCCCTTTTTTCTAAGCCTATCGGGTAAACATGAACTCCCGGTAAACAATTCCAAAGAATTTTGCAATATTTTCCAGATATTGTCCAGAATACTAAATTGTTGTTTGTACGTTTTTGCTGTCATTGCGAGCCAGTGCGCAGGACTTCCGTGGCAATCCCCCGGTTAGAGGGGAAATGTATCGACAATTGCCCTACAGAACGGGGAAACACTGCGATTTTTGGTGGTAATCGTTACCTGGTACGATTCAACCGGGGGATTGCCACACCAGTCTGCGGACTGGTTCGCAATGACAGGTAATCTGGGGCACATCGCTGTAAACAACAATTTACCGCTCTGAGGATTGTTTTCCTTCGGAATTGGTGCGGTTCCAGCCGGCGAGCAATCGGTTCAGGGCGCCGCCGTAGAAGACGATGCTGATACAGCAGTACAGCCACAGCATGCTCAGGGCCACGGCGTAGACGCTGCCGTAAACATTGCTGAGTCTGGCGAACCGTTCCACATAGATGGAGTAGAGGTCCGAAAAAATCAGCCATCCGGAGGCTGCCATCAGGGCGCCGGGCAGACTTTCCATCAGGGTGTTCTTCCGGTTGGGCAGGCGCATGAACATGCCGGTGAAGATCACAGTCTGTACGAACAGCAGCAGGAAAAACCGCAGATTGATTACATCCGCGAAGAAGCTGTAGATCGCGGGAGCCATCCGCTGGATGAGCCGTGCCAAGGAAGCTCCGAACACGTGAAGGCCCAGGGTCAGCACCAGCACCACAATGAAGGCGAAGGTGTACAGCACGCTGATGACGCGGCGGTATACATAGCCTCGGTTCTCCCGAACGCCGTATACGGCGTTCAGGCCGTTCATAAAGCCAAAGGTTCCCCGGCTGGCTGACCACAGGGTTACCAGAGCGGAAACGCCCACGGCGGTGCCGGAGGAGTTGCGGTAGGCGGACAGAATCAGCTTCCGGGCCGGCTCCAGAAAGGCCTGGGGCAGGATTCCCTGCAAAAGCTCCGCCAGCTGCTCCACCTCCAGATGGGTATAGCGCAGGGCGCTGAGCACCAAAAGCAGCGCGGGAAACACCGCCAGTACCAGGAAATAGCAGGCGCTGGCCGCGTGAAGCCCCACCCGGAGCCCGGAGACGGTACGGCCAACCCGGATGGCATGAAGTACAAGGGTCTGAGCGGAAACCTTTTTCATGTCGATGCCCCCTTTCTGAAGGATATGCGCGGCGGAAACGGGATTCCCCCGGAACGAAGGACGGCAAATTGTTGTTTACACTACACGTTCCAAATAATCTGTCATTGCGAACCAGGCCGCAGCCTGGTGTGGCAATCCCCTTACTTAGAGGAGAAATGTATCGACAATTGCCCTACAGAGCGGGGAAACGTTGCGATTTCTGGTGGTAATCGTTACCCGGTTCTATTCAACGGGGGGATTGCCACGCCAGTTTGCGAACTGGCTCGCAATGACAGCAAAAACGTACAAACAACAATTTATCGGTCAGAGGATGATTCACGGGGAAGCAAGCGGCCCGCCGCCTGGAGGCGGCGGGCCGTTCCCGTTTGATTATTCCGCGGAGATCAGATAGTAATACACCGGCTGGCCGCCGCTGAGCAGATTTACGTCCGCGTCGGGGCACACATCGGCGAAAATGTCCGCGGCTTTTTGGGCGTGCTTATCCTTCACGTCCTCGCCGTAGTAGATGGTGATATACTCCCGGCCCTCGTCCCGGACCTTCTCCGCCAGGGAGCGCAGCAGTACACGGATATCCTGGCTGGTGCCGAAGAGCTGGCTGCCGTAGAGGGCCAGATAGTCGCCCTCGTGAATATCGTAGCCGTCAAAGTCGGAATTGCGGGCGGCGTAGGTGATCTGCATGGTGTCCACGGTGTCCAGAGCCTCGGTCAGAGCCTGGGTGTTTTCCTCCACACTGCCCTCGGGATTGAAGCTCAGCATGGCGGTGACACCCTGGGGCACAGTTTTGGAGGGAATTACAACCACATTCTTGGGGGTCAGGCCATCCACCTGCTGGGCGGCCATGATGATATTCTTGTTGTTGGGCAGCACATAGACCGTTTCGGCGGGAACCTTGTT
>CALYTB010000212.1 GCA_945486035.1 uncultured Clostridia bacterium | reverse complement strand
TTCCGCCTTGGGAACCACCAGACGGCTGCCGATCCGCAGAGCGGGAAAGCCTTTTTCGTGCATCAGTTCATAGGCAGAGGACAGGGATACCCCCAGCAGCTGCGCCACCATTCTGGCATTCAGAAACAGCGGCAGTTCGTCGTAGCTTTTGTAGATAGATTCGTTCATTCACCCTCCATGGTTTTTGTCCGCGATGGTTGATAACTGCCTCCATGTTCATCAGCTCCTTCGTTTTTTAGAGTATGCGCACAGCGCTTCGTAGCCCGGAAAGGAAAACACCCGCACAGACATACAGCGCAAAGTGCCACCCTCTGTTCGGGCGGCTGCCTTTGCGCGGTGCTGTGCGGGGTTATGAATTTTGGTTTCCTGCAATCGGCTTCACTTCCTGTCCATTTTTTGCGCTATGCTCCAACGTGATTATAACATATTCCAAACCTCTCTCTAAGTCGAAATTGCAAACTGTTTTGGAATAATTTGTAAATTGAACTTGCGATTTCGTATGAAAGGGATGCTGCCGGCGCGTGAGCTGACGGAATAGAAATTGACCAGGAGCCACTACGGTTCCTGGTCTTGCCTATTTCGTCAGGTACGCATAGAGTCCATCGGCAAAGGCACGGTGTCCTCCTTCCGTGAAATGGACGCCATCAAATGTGAGCTCCACATTCCACTGCCCGGCATTCACGAACGCAATGCCCAGCTTTTGGGACAGGACTTGATACGCTTCTGCCAGTTTCACGGATTCCGTGATCAGGCTCTCCTCTGTGACCCACGCGCCCCGTTTCATGGGTGGCGGGGCAATCAGCAGAAGCTGTCCGCACTTTGGTTGGAGGTAGCGCAAAAATGCTTCCATGCGGGAGCAGTTTACCTCGGCAGAATCGCCCCGGAGCAGATCGTTGGTCCCCAGCATGATAGCGAAGACATCCGGCGGGCTTTGCGCCAGCAGCTCCCCGGCACGCTGATACTGAAACGGACGACTGGGAATCTCCCTTCCATTCTGTCCCTCATTCCGGATTTCCCACCCGGTGCGCTGCACCAGAATATCCACCCAGCGGCTCTCCTTTGGGTAGCGGCCACCAAAAAAGCCCCTTGGGTCATAACCATAGGTGTTGGAATCTCCATAGCACAGCATTCGCATTGCGTTACCTCATAGGAAATTGACAATTCCGTAAATCAAATGGCAGATTGTGAACCCTGCCAGAAAAATCTGTGCAGGGCAATTCTTACGCCCAACGGAATAGAAACCGAAGGCAAGGCAGGGCGCAAGGCAAAGGGTGAGAATCACCGCAGGTGTGACGTTTCCACGGTAGTAGGCAATCCATGCGGCACAATAGATTCCGTGGCAGACTGCCACGCCCCGCAGGTGCTTTGTCCGCTTCCCCGCAGTTGTGTTTTTCAGAATGCAGAGCAGCCCGATCATCAGCATCTGAAACGCAGAACCAATTGTGTCTATCGTCGGCGTAACGGACGCTCCTCTTAGAATATCATTGGGCGCAGGAACCGAGAACCAGTAAATATTCGGCAGCATAATTGCCGCGAACAGCACCGCCGCGCCAACATCGAAACCAAATCGGTAATTCTTCCAGCTATTTTCCATTGTTTTCCTCGCACCACCGGGCAATGTCGGCAATCAGTTCCAGCGGCATAGGCTGATTCAGCGGCAGGCGGATCGTGCCCTTGCTGGTGGGAAACGATGCCAGTCGGTCAGCAAAGGTTTCCACCGCCTCGGGACCGGGATACAGTCCGATATGCTTTTGGGATGCCGCGAACTGGATCAGGTTGCGCCCCTTCCAGAAGGTGGGCATGCTCCAGGAAATCTTCTCCTTTGCCTCGGGAATCGCCGCATGGATGGTTTCCTGAAGCTGCTGCAGGATCGGCTGCACTTCTTCCGGCTGCCCCAGGATATATTCCTCGATGGTCTCCGGGGCTTTTCCGCAGTAATGGCTTTGGTTGCAGTTGCGGAAGGTTCTTCCGCATTTCGGGCAGGTCCACATAGTCTTTACCTCATGATTTTCTCCATTGGCTTTCCCTTGGCAAGCTCGCCCACCAGCTTGTCAAGATACCGTATTTCCTGCATCAGCGGGTCTTGGATAGTCTCCACCTTTATGCCGCAGACGGAACCCTTAATCTGCTTTCGCGCAGGGTTCAGCGCCGGGGCATTGCGAAAGAAGTCGCCGTAGGTGATGTCCGATTCCAGCCGCTGTTCCAGCTGTTCATTTGTATATCCTGTCAGCCATGCGGTGACTTTCTGCACCTCATCCCGGGTGCGCCCCTTCCGCTCTGCCTTGGCAATCAGCATGGGGTACACCTTGGCTAAGGACATGGCAAATACTTTTTCGTTGGTCATTCTTACCGTTTAACCTTCTTCATCCGGAGCCTGACCATTGTGGGCAAGCCATTGGCACTGCGTCATTGCCATATTGGTGAAGATTGCCTTGAACGAGGAATCCTCCGGGCTGCAAGCATAGATGCCGAAACGGATCTTGCCGCCGCCATGCCACATATGGCAAATCCGCATCTGCGTGAAATACTTCCCATCGGTGGAACACTCGATGCAATAGTCATCCTCCCGACGACTGAAGCGATACCACATCGACTTGACGGAAGCGTCAATGGCGGTAGTGGCCCAGTCGGAGTAGCCGTTGTTGGTCACCACACTGCCAAGGTGCTGAAACTGCTCGTTTTCGTATTCAATAGAGCCCTTCAGCCAGTTTTCGCTGTCCAGATACATAACCACGCCGCACTGATCGAAACGGTGGTGACTTTCAAACTCCGTCCTGACAAGGAAGGAAAAGAATTTCTCTTCCGTCTCCATCTGGAACACCGGCGCGTTGTCGTTGCGGAAGTGATAATAGGTTCTCTGCCACAGATCGGTATGCGGCCTGGTAATGATCTCCACCCTGTCATCGGACACAGTATAGCGCTCCGGCTTTCGTGTCCATTCGAAATGATTGATTCCAAATTCCATAGTCTTCTTCCTTATCTTTTTTTGGCGGCAGAAAACTCCGCCGCTTCCTGAATCCAGCCCAGCAGTTCTTCGTCGATTTCGTCCACGCTTCCCACCATCACATGATGCGTCCATCTGCCCGGATAGGGTTCCGTCGCCACATCGATTCTGGGGGATTCCTTGCGGTAGCCCAGACCGAAGGTGACCGTCATCCAGACCGCCGGGCGGTCTTTTGCTTTCCGGCAGGGATTGAAGGACACAAAGGCAAAGCCCCGTTTATTGGCAAACGTGATCTGGGTCTTGGCAACCTTGATCTTCACATCCGGGATTTGGGCCAGAATCCGCTCCTCCAGCCGTTCATAGATGGGCAGGGCACTCATGTGCTCCCCGAAGAAGAATAAAATGTCGCTGTCCATTCCCGCGCCCCCTTTCATACCTTTTCTTTGTTTCCAGCGGTGCAGTTTTTTACTGTCACTCTGCTTTCTTCACCGGATGTCGAATCACTGTTTTCCACTTATCCTTTGCAACCTTTCTGGCATCGGTGAGATAAATCTCATGGTGCAGGCGGGTATCCGAGAAGTCGTTTTCGTAGCCATTTGCCGCTATGTATTCGTTCATGAGTGCCACCGTGGCAGGCTCGTCGTCGAATGCGCCCAGGTGCATGATCTGGACGCACTGGCCCTCGTCGATGGTCAGAAATTCCGCGGCGCTGCAATCCAGCTTTTTCTTCCGGGTTGCCTC
>CALYTB010000211.1 GCA_945486035.1 uncultured Clostridia bacterium | reverse complement strand
GGCTCCCCTACAGCAAGGACGAAGTGCGTTTAAAAACTGTAAACAACAATTTATCGATTCTTCTTTCAATTATATCTCAGTATCTCCCGAAAATCCAGTTAACGGCCTGTGAACTTTTCGATATCCCGGCACAGCTCCTCCACGGCTTCCTCCCGGGTGGCCCAGCTGGTGCAGATCCGCACAGCCCGGTGCCCTTCATCCACCCGCCGGTCGGGGCAGAATACATACCGCTTCTCCAGCTCCTCCAGCACCCGGTCAGGGAACACGGCAAAAATCTGATTGGTCACCCCGGGGTAGAGCAGCGGAAATCCCGCCCGGTCCAGAGCAGAGCGGATTCTGTCCGCCAGAGCATCCGCCCGGGCCGCAATTTCAAAATAGAGGCCATCCTCCATCAGGACTTCAAACTGAATCCCCAGCAGCCTTCCCTTCGCCAGCATTCCGCCGTGCAGCTTGATGAGGTAGCGGAAGTCCTCCTGAAGTCTGGGATTTGCAATGACCACCGCCTCTCCGAAGAGGGCTCCCACCTTGGTTCCTCCAATGTAGAACACATCGCAAAGCCGGGCAATGTCCGGCAGGGTCACATCATACCCCTTTGCCTCCAGACCGTAGCCCAGCCGGGCCCCGTCCAGGAACAGGTACAGCCCCTTCTCCCGGCACACCCGGGACAGTTCCTCCAGCTCTTCCAGCGTGTACAGTGTCCCCACCTCCGTGGGGTTGGAGATGTAGACCATTTTGGGCTGAACCATGTGCTCAAAGCTGGAGTTTGTCCTGTGCTCCTCCACTGCCGCCGCCACCTGTCCGGCGGTGATCTTTCCGTCCGCGGAAGGCAGGGCAAGCACCTTGTGCCCCGTGGCCTCCACGGCGCCGGTTTCGTGGACGTGGATATGGGCGCTTTCCGCCGCCAGCACCCCCTGATGGGGCCGCAGTCCGGCATCAATCACCGTCAGATTCGCCTGAGTGCCTCCCACCAGGAAATGCACCGCCAGATCCTCCCGCTTACAAAGCCCGCGAATCCGCTCCGCCGCCCGGCGGCAGTGCCCGTCCTCCCCGTAGCCCGGGGTCTGCTCAAGATTGCTCTTCGTCAGGGCCTCCAATACCTTCTCGTGACAGCCCTCGCTGTAGTCGTTGTTAAAATAAATCATTTCAGTCCCTCCAAGCCTTCCCCAGCCACCATGCTGTGAAGGTAAATTGTTGTTTAGCGCCCCGAAAAACGCTGTCATTGCGAGGAGCGTAGCGACGTGGCAATCCCCCGGTTCTTCCGAGAAGTTCGTAAAACGGGGGTTCCGTCTACGGTAGCGGTCTGAAAAGTTGGGGGATTGCCACGACCAGTCTGCGGACTGGTCTCGCAATGACAGCTCTATTTATGTTGTAAACAACAATTTACCTGTCCGTGAAGCCGCGGTTTCTCCTATTTTATCCCTGCGCCTGCCCTCTGTCAAGGCCGCATATTCTCCTTTCCCGGCGCATAAACTGGCCATACAGACACAGCAACGGAGGGGAAGCCTATGACAGAAACCATCCAGAAGCGGGCCTGTGACCTGGCTGTGTACATAATTGAAAATAGCGCCACCGTTCGCTCCGCCGCCCGGGAATTCGGCGTTTCCAAATCCACCGTACACAAGGACTGCCAGCGCCTGCGGCACTGCAATTACGCGCTGTATCTCCAGGTGCGCCAAATTCTGGAGGAAAACAAGCGCCAGCGCCACATCCGGGGCGGCATCGCCACCAGGAAAAAATATAAAGGAGCATGACAAGGCCCACCCGGAAATCCGGGTGGGCAAGTTCGTCTTTTCACAGATCATCCACGTCCTGCACCGGCTTTTCCAGGGGATCTGCGCCCCGGCCGGTGTAGCTGCCGTTGGGATCGGTCACGATGGGCTTTCTCTTTTTCCGCTGACCCATGGTCTCACCTCCGGCGTTACCATTCCCGGAACAGACAAAACCATACAGTCCCAATCACGCGGCAAGCAATTTCACAATGGCAACCAGCGCCCACAGTGCGGGATAGGCAGCATAGAAAATGTACTTGCAGTAGTTCCCCCGCTGTCCGTTATAGCACGCCACCAGCGGCAGCGCCAGCACCGGCGTCACGCCGAAAAGCAGCCCCAGCGCTCCCACAGAGCCGTATTTCGCCCGGGGATGGTCCTCCAGCAGATAGAGAAGCCCAACCGACACCTCCACCAGCGCACCTCCCGGTATATTCAGCAGGAAGCACCACAGGGCGCTGCAAAGCACCATAAGTCCGCTTGCCAGGATTCTTCCCACATTGCCCGTACCCATGGCCTGCAGGAAATGCAGCTGCACAAGTCCCAGAGCCAGCGCGAACAGAATATTCTGCCCGTTGGCCCCCGCCAGCTCCAGCCATACCCCGTTGCAGGCATAGTCGTAAAAAGGCTCCGTCACCACAGCCGCAATGAGCAGGGTAAGCACATACCTGTTGTAATTCTCTGTATTTTGGAAGCCCTCCACCAGCAAAAAAGCAAAAACCGGCAGGGAAATGTATCCAAGATAGGCCAAAACTCCTCCTGCCGCACTGTCCGGGATCAACAATCCCCCCACGGCACAAAAGGTGAACACCCACCCCAGGCATTTGAGCCCCAGTCCGTTCAAGGAAAGGCTTCGCTTCATACAATTCGCCCCTTTCATCATCCTCCGCCTATTATCCCCCAGCCCGCCCCAATTGTCAACCCCCACCCAAGGGCGGTAAATTGTTGTTTAGCACACTGAGAAAACGCTGTCATTGCGAGACCAGTCCGCAGACTGGTCGTGGCAATCCCCCGGATTTTCCGCCCAGCTCCCATCCTTCCACCCAAGCTGTCATCCTGAGCGAGCGCAGCGAGTCGAAGGATCTACGCACGGAACGAAGCTGAAATGTGAACGAACACGCCAGATCCCTCGACTCGCTGCGCTCGCTCGGGATGACAGGAGGAAAACATAAGGGATTGCCACGTCGCACAGCTTCCTCGCAATGACAGCGTTTTTTCGGGGCGCTAAACAACAATTTACCATCTTACCGGCCCCGATCCACCGCTGCATGCCCTGTGTCCCTGCATTTCCCCTTTTCTCCCAGTTGCTTTTTCTCCGCACAAATGATAAAATAGACAGATTAAGGAGGTGCGCCATGTTTGACATCACCCTCATTGCCATGGGGAAGCTGAAGGAACCCTTCTACCTCAGCGCCGCCGCGGAATACGCCAAACGACTGGGGGGCTACTGCCGCTTCACCCTTACAGAGCTGCCGGAAGTCCGGCTTCCCGAGAACCCCTCCCCCTCGGAAATCGCCCAGGGCTTGGAAAAGGAGGCGGATGCCATCCTCGCCCGGATTCCCAAGGGCGCCTGGCTGTGTGTCTTTACCCCGGAAGGCAAGCTTCTGTCCAGCGAGGACTTCGCGGCAAAGCTTCGGGAGGTCAAAAACGCCGGAAAGGGCAGCGCCTGTTTTCTCATCGGCTCCTCCTTCGGGATTGCGCCCCGGGTAAAATCCCGGGCGGATTTCCGGCTCAGTATGGGTCCCATGACCTTCCCGCACCACCTGGCCCGGATCATGGTCTTAGAGCAGCTCTACCGTGCCGAGGCCATCCAGGCCGGCAGCAAATACCACAAATAAACCATCGCCCTTCCTGAGCGTGCAGATAAATTGGTGTTTGAAAAAATGCTGTCATTGCGAGCCAGTGCGCACACTGGCGTGGCAATCCCCCGGT
>CALYTB010000210.1 GCA_945486035.1 uncultured Clostridia bacterium | reverse complement strand
CACCAAAAATCGCAGCGACTTCCACTCTTTCAGGTACTATTCGGTACATTTCCCCTCTGACCGGGGGATTGCCACGACCAGTGTGCGCACTGGTCTCGCAATGACAGCATTATTTTTCAAACACCAATTTGTCGATCCATGTAGCTACGTCAGCCAGCGAGGCATTCTTTTTCAAGCATCCCCGTCCACTGTCAACACTCCAAATTCAAAAGGAGGACACACGATGTACTTAACCCCGGAACAACAGGAAATCCTGGACGGCGCAAAGGGCGAAACCCTGGCCAAGGTCATGCAGACCCTGGTGCGCTACGGCGACATCTTCGGCGCGGACAAGCTGGTTCCCGTCACAGGACAGCATAACCACCTGGTCACCTCCTTCGGCCTGAAGGCCCTGGGCCCGGTGTACCAGCTGATGGAGCAGCTCATTGAGGCGGGAGCCGTATCCCAGCAAAGCTTCTCCGTAGACCCCCGGCCTCTGGACAAGAATGTACCCAGCAATTTCCTGCTGGATTTCATCTTCAAGAATTTCATGTACTCCCGGCAGGACTTCTATGAGGGACAGCTGCAAAAGCTGGGCCTCATGAACGAGGACGCTTTCACCTGCGCCTGCTACTTAGATCAGGTGGGCAACAAGCCCCAAAAGGGCGACATCCTCAGCTGGGCTGAGTCCTCCGCCGTGGTCTACGCCAACTCCGTGCTGGGTGCCCGGTGCAACCGGAATTCCGGCATCATGGATCTGATGGGCAGCGTGGTGGGCTACGTTCCCCACTTCGGCCTGCTCACCGACGAGGGCCGGAAAGCCACCTGGGTGGTCAAAATCAACACTACCAAAAAGCCCGAGGCCCAGCTTCTCGGCTCCGCCATCGGCATGAAGGTCATGGAGGAGGTCCCCTACATTGTGGGGCTTGACAAGTGGCTGGGCACCGAGCTTACCGACGACGCCTGCACGTATCTCAAGGACATGGGCGCCGCCACCGCCTCCAACGGCGCGGTGGGACTGTACCATGTGGCGAATCTGACCCCCGAGGCCGTAGAACTGGGCGAGCGCCTGATTGCCCCCGGCGCGAAGGTCTACGAAATCGACGATACCGAGCTGCAGCGGGTCTACGACAGCTACCCCATCGTCTGGAAGAACAAGGACTTGAGGCCCAAGCTGTGCTTCATGGGCTGCCCCCATATGTCCTTGCGGCAGCTGATGGACTGGACGGACAAGGTAGAAGCCGCCCTGAAAGCCGCCGGAAACGCCAGGGTGGTCATCCCCACGGTGTTCACCGCCGCCCCCGGGGTGCTGAAAGAGTTTGAAAAGACTCCCTACGCCCCCCGTCTGAAGTCCACCGGTGTCATCACCTCCAGCATCTGCCCGCTGATGTACATGAATAACCCCCTGGCAGGGAAGATGCCGGTAATCACCTCCTCCAACAAGCTGCGCACCTACACCACCGCCCGGTACTACACCGACGACGAGATTCTGCGGCAAATTACGAAAGGAGGCAAGTGATATGAAAGTATTTACAGGACGTGTCATCGCTTCCGGCACCTGCAAGGCGGAAGCCCTGGTTTCTCACGGGGGCCTAAACACCCTGGCCTCCTTCCAGAAAGCGCTGCAATTTGGGGACAAGAAGGCCACCTGCGGTGACCAGAATAACCCCGACCTCTACGGCAAGCAGATGGCAGGCAAGGCCCTGTGCCTGCCCATGACCATCGGCTCCACCACCGGCGGACTGGTACTCTACTGCGCCTGCTCCATGCACCGGCAGCCGGCTTGTATGCTGTTTTCCAACCCCATTGACTCCCTGGCCGCGGCGGGCGCCGTTCTCGCGGATGTGTGGCTGGAGGATGTGTCCATGCCCGTGGTGGACAGCCTGGGGCAGGAATTCCTGGACTATGTGAAAGACGGCATGACCATCACCGTAGCCCCCGATGGAAAAATCACAGTGGAATAGAGAAAGCGCTTCCCAAAAACAGCCAGCCTCCCCCTTATGAGGTATCAGGCAAGCGAATTGCTCCTTATCATCGCATTGAAAATCCCGCAATACCGGCTGTATTGCGGGGTTTTTCATGCATATTACAAAATGTGCCTATCGGCTTAACTCAGTAAAACGACAAATTGTTATCAACCGCGCTTTCCTGTAGGGTGCGGTCATGACCGCACCGCTCACGTTCGATGCGGAAAATGTTGGGTTTAACCGGAAAACGACACCGCTCTATCCCGTAAGGCTTTCGGGGCGGTCATGACCGCCCCCTACAGAGGCCTGAGAAAACAACAAATGCTACGACAAGCTGAGGAAAGCCGATAAGCACATTACAAAAAACGATCCGTCCAAAACCCAAAAGAGCAGTCTATTGAAGTGCCCGAAAAATTGGTGTTTGGCGGCGCAGCGCCTTGCCTTCCCCTTTGGGGAAGGTGGCAGCCCGAAGGGCTGACGAAAGAGGTTTTCAGGGGGCGTTTACGGAAAAGCGCAAGAAACACTCCGAATGCAGCGAACCTCTCCCGACCCCGCTTCGCTCGGCCCCCTCCCCAAAGAGGAGGGCAAGAGCCCGGCAAACACCAATTGCTCAGTGCGCTTCCGAAAGCCCACCGTCCCAATCCGCCTTTATCCGCGTTTCCGGAAGGCAAGATACCCTTCCAGGATCAGCGATGCGGCCACGGCATCTACGGTGTCCTTGCGCTTTTTGCCGTGGTAATTGTGCTGGGAGAGGATGTTGTGGGCCTCCACGGTGGTGCGCCGCTCATCCCACATCACAACCGGCAGTCCGGTTTCCTCCCGCAGCCGGTCGGCGAAGGCCCGGCACAGCTCCGCCCGGGGGCCCTCGGTGCCGTCCATATTCCGGGGCAGACCCACCGCGATCTCTCCCACCTGGTTTTCCCGGGCCAGCCGGACAATGTCCGCCAAGGCCTTGTCCGTGTTCCGGCTGGGCACTACCTGGGCAGAGCCCACAATGGAGCACAGCAGGTCCGAAATGGCCACGCCGGTTCTGGCGTCGCCGTAGTCGATTCCCATAATCCGCATTTTGGTTCCTCCTGTCCTGTGTTTTCTCCATTGTAACCCAAAACACCGGAAAAATAAAGCAAAAAAACATTGACAACCCCCACCCCCTGTGGTAGAATGTTTCTACCTGTGAAAAAGGGCTTTTTTTGTGCGCCTTTTTCAGCCCCGGAGCGGAATTTGTAGTGTCCGCTGCCTAAATTTTTCTAGCCGGGGTGATACAGGGAGGCAGATTTAAGGAGGTGCCGTTCATGCGCGTGAAAGTCACTTTGAGATGCTCTGAGTGCAAGCAGAGAAACTACAACACCATGAAGAACAAGAAGAATGACCCCGACCGTCTCGAGATGAAGAAGTACTGCAGATTCTGCAGAAAGCACACCGTTCATAACGAGACCAAGTAAGGAGGGGCCCGAGTCATGGCAGAAGCGAAAAAGGAAAACTGGTTCAAAAGAACCTGGGGCAAGGTCCGCAAGTACTTCCGGGAGCTCCGCAGCGAGCTGAAGAAGGTTGTATGGCCCACCCCGCAGCAGGTTGGAAAGAACACCCTGATCGTCGGCGCTTGCGTGCTGGTGGTGGGCGTGTTCATCTGGCTGTTTGACTTTGTAGCCCAGGTCGGCATTGACGCCCTCATCAAGGCCTTCGCCCGCTAAGGTGCATCGTCATGGCAGAAACTGCGAAATGGTATGTGGTGCATACCTACTCCGGTTATGAAAACACTGTAAA
>CALYTB010000209.1 GCA_945486035.1 uncultured Clostridia bacterium | reverse complement strand
TCTGATTCGCTGCGCGGAGCACCACTCCCGGCAGTGAAATCTTCCGATATTACTCCGCACTTCGGCGAAAACGTACTGCTCTACGGGAGCCATGAATGGCTCCCCTACAGTAAGGACGAAGTGCGTTTGAAAACTGTAAACAACAATTTATAGAAGGAAAGCTTTTGCGGGAGCGGCTGGGGGAATGGTGGATTGCAGAGAAAACAGGGGTAGATTTGAGGGATTGTCCGCTTGTAAAGCACAGGTTTCCACTTCATGTATACAAATCAGCGAAATGGCGCAAAGGGCGGTAGAAACGCAGCGGGTTGTTGTGAAACTTTCACAAAAAGCGTGGCGAAATGGAGACGAAAACAACTCAAAAATGAATTTTCGCAACGGAAAAATCGCAGAAAAACTGACCAAAACCCGGTCTGAGCCGGGTCGGAAAGGGGCGATGTGAGATTTTGTACTTGCAAAATTGCAAAACGGGATGTATAATACTGCCATTCCCATTATTTGGGCTTCGTCCCGGATAAGTAATGACGAGGAGGAAAAGGTAATGACAATGAAGAAGATGCTTGCGATGGTTTTGGCGCTGGTTATGGTTCTGTCCCTGGCCGCTTGCGGCGCCGGCGGCGCTGCGAAGATGACCATGGGTACCGGCGGTACCTCCGGCACCTATTACGCCTTCGGCGGTGTACTGGGCCAGTACATTAAGAATAAAGCAGGAATTGATGTGACCGTGGTTTCCACCGACGGCTCCAAGGCCAACATCGAGTCCATTGATTCCGGTGACTATCAGCTGGGCACCGTACAGTCCGATGTTATGGCCTACGCCTGGGCGGGCAGCCGTTCCTTTGAGAACAGCGGAAAGATCAACTCCTTCCGGGTAGTGGCCGGCCTGTACGCCGAGGCGGTGCAGCTGGTGACCATGGATCCCGAGATTAAGTCCGTTGCCGATCTGGCCGGTAAGAGCGTTTCCATCGGTGCTCCCGGCTCCGGCGTTTACTTCAATGCCATGGACGTTCTGGCGGCTGCCGGTCTGACCGAGAACGACATCAAGGCACAGTACCAGAGCTTTGCCGACAGCACGGATGCTCTGAAGGACGGCAAGATTGACGCGGCCTTCATCGTCGCCGGTGCTCCCACTGCCGCCATTACGGAGCTGTGCACCACCAACAGCGCTTATCTTGTGCCCATCGACGGGGACATCGCTGCCAAGCTGATGGCGGATAACTCCTTCTACACCAGCTACTCCATTCCTGCCGGCACCTATCCCGGACAGGATGCGGATGTGGTCACCGTTACTGTGAAGGCCACCCTGATCGTGTCCGCCAATGCGAAAGATGACGATGTGTACAACCTGACAAAGGCCATCTTTGACAACGTGGATGGCATCGCCGCCGAGAACGGCAAGGGCAAGGAGCTGAGCATCGAGAATGCCACCAGCGGTATGGCGGCTCCCTTCCACCCCGGCGCTGCCAAGTACTTCGCCGAGAAGGGCGTGACCGTCCCCACCGAGTAAGCTGACGATACTGAATGCGCTCTGGCTGCGGCGAACCATTCGCCGCAGCCAGTCCGTATTACCCATTTTTCCCGGGAGGTAGACAATGGCATTGTTCAAGAAAAAACCAAAGACCGAAGAGCCCATGGATCTGGATGCCGTCATGAAAAAATTTGACCGGGAGTCCAACGTCAGAATCTGGGAGGGAAAGCCCCGGTTCGCGGTGAACTGCGCGCTGGCGGCCTTTTCCCTGTTCTGTATGTATGTGACCCTGTTCACAAGCTGGCTGGAGGAGCTTCGGCTCACCACCTTTGTGGCGTGGATCGTGCTGCTGGGATTTCTGGTGTTTCCCGCCAAAAAGGGACAGCAGAAAACGAATTACATTCCCTGGTACGACATTGTGATGATGGTGCTCGGTACGGGAGCGTTCCTGTATTTCTCCGTGAACGCTGTCAGCATCATTCAGCAGGGCAGCAATCTGGCCTGGTATCAGATCGTCATCGGAATTGTGGGCATTCTGACCCTGGGAGAGGTATGCCGACGGAGTGTGGGGCTGCCCATCCTGATTGTGGCGGGGTGCTTCCTGGCCTATGCGCTGATCTGGGGGCTTTCCAATCCATCGTTCCTGCGCAGACTGAATTATTCGGTGCGATACCTGTTCTACAGCAAAGAGGGCATCTTCTCCACACCCATTAACGTCTGCTCCAAATTCATTGTTGTGTTTATCATTTTCGGCGCGTTCCTGGAGCGCACCGGAATCGCGGATTTCTTCATTAACATCTCCAATGCTGCGGTGGGCGGCTTCTCCGGCGGTCCTGCCAAGGTCGCCGTGGTGGTCAGCGCCATGGAGGGCATGGTTTCCGGCTCCTCCGTAGCCAACACCGTGGGCTCCGGCTCCGTGACCATTCCGCTGATGAAGAAAACCGGCTATGAGCCGGAGTTCGCCGCCGCAGCCGAGGCCTCTGCATCCACCGGAGGGCAGATCATGCCCCCCATCATGGGCGCGGCTGCCTTCCTAATGGCGGACTATGTCCAGATCCCCTACAGCCAGATTGTACTGAAGGCCATTCTTCCTGCTGTACTTTATTTCGCAGGCATTTTTATCTCCGTCCACCTGGAGGCGAAAAAGATGGGACTGCGGGGCCTCAGGCGGGAAGAACTTCCCAAGATCCGGCCGCTGCTGAAGCAGGTCTATCTGCTGCTGCCTCTGGTTGTTCTGATCTACCTGGTCAGCACCAGCACCAAGAGCATCCAGTACGCTGCTGCCATTGCCATTGTGGTGGCCGTGGTCGTGAGCCTGTTCAATAAGGGCAACCGGATTACCCCCAAGCGCCTGCTGGAGGCTTTGGCCGCCGGAGGACAGGGAACCATTACCGTTGCCGCTGCCTGCGGCATCGCGGGCATCATCGCGGGAACCATTACCATGACCGGTCTTGCCAATATGCTGATTAACGGCATCGTGGCGCTGGCAGGCAACAAGACCATTATTGCCCTGTTCCTGACTATGCTCTGCTGCATCGTATTGGGCATGGGCGTTCCCACCACTGCCAACTACTGCATCATGGCGGCCACTTGCGCGCCCATTCTGATTCGGATGGGTGTCCCCGCTGTCGCCGCTCACTTCTTTGTGTTCTACTTCGGCATTGTGGCTGACCTGACACCCCCCGTGGCGCTGGCCTCCTACGCGGGCGCTGCCATCGCGCAGGGCAATCCCATGAAAACGGCTCTGGTTTCCACCAAGCTGGCCATCGGCGCGTTTATCGTGCCCTATGCCTTCGCACTGAATCCCGCCATGCTGCTGGTGGATACCAATCTGGCTGAGGTTATTCTGATTACGATTACCTCTCTCGTCGGTATATTCGGCGTTTCCGCAGGACTGGAAGGATATGTTTTCCGGAAGATGCCCTGGTTCCTGAGAGCTACCAGCGCTGTGGGCGGCATTCTGCTGATTTACCCCGGCCTGGTGACGGATACGATGGGCATTGTTCTGGTTGGCGGATCGATGGCTGTGCAGTACATTACCAGCAGGAAAGTGTTTGTTCCCGCGGACTGAATATCGTGATTAACGCACCCGGAGTGGATTCCTCTCCGGGTGCGTTTTTGAGCTTCCGGGGAAGACATCTTCTGTTTCACACTTGACATTTCCGTACGGCCCTGTACAATGAATGATATAAAAGGATAGCTGGCCAATGGGACGACAAATTGTTGTTTACAGTTTTCAAACGCACTTCGTCCTTACTGTAGGGGAG
>CALYTB010000208.1 GCA_945486035.1 uncultured Clostridia bacterium | reverse complement strand
ATCAGAGGAATGTGGTAATTCTCCTGTATCCATGCCACCGCCGCATCGTAGTCATCCTTCCCGGAGAGCCAGAGGATCTCGTTGTCGGAGATTTTCAGAATATCGCAGTGGGAAAGACCGTATACAATCTGTTCTCTTGCCACATTCAGACTGTCCCACAGAGGTTCCCGCAGATTGGGATCGAAGGAACGTAGTATCTTCGCCTCCTCCGCAATGGCGATGGCGCGTTTGGTGGCGCTGCGGCAGGGTTCCTCCGTCATGGACAGGGAGCCGAAGTGCAGCAGTTTACTGGAACGAATCATGGGCTCGTCCAGCTCTTCCGCAGTCAGCATCACATCCGCGCCAGGTTTCCGGTAGAAGCTGAAATCCCGATCCCCATCCGGCTTGGTGTGCACCACCGCCAGTGTGGTGTGGACGGCCTCATCCCGGCAAAGTCCCCGGGTGTCGATCCCCGTCTCCACCAGCGCCGCTTCCAGCCGATCCCCAAAGCCGTCCCTGCCTACCTTGCCGAGAAAGCCCACCTTGTGTCCCATCTTGGCTAAAAAGGAAAGCACATTGCAGGGTGCGCCGCCCGGATTTGCTTCCAGCACAGGATTGCCCTGCTTGCTGATCCCGTTCTGCGTCAGGTCGATGAGCAGTTCTCCGATTGCGGTTACATCATAATGATTCATAGGTTATACCTCTTGTTTGAGCCAGAGGAAGTCCCGGGCAGGGATTGAGATGGTGCGGGCACACTGCACTCCTGTCAGCAGATTCTCTGCCGCGCCCAACGGCAGCAGGATTCGCGCGGCTTCTTCGCCAAAGTTGAACACACCCAGCAGCTTTTCGCCATCGCAGTAGCGCCCCAGACCTAGAACCCGGTCAGACCCTGTGTCCCATGTCCACACATCGGCATCGGCAGAAAATGCCTTATGCTCCTTGCGCTGTTCTTCCAGCTCTCGCAGGCCCGTGAAAATCTGTCCGGCAACGGTGCTGTTATCATCAATCTGCGCTGCCTGCTCCCAGAGCATTTTTCCCCGGTGAATATAGCGGGAATCTTGAGCTTTGTTGGGGTCGTTGTGATAGCTGTCGTCATTGAGCTGTCCGATTTCATCGCCGCTGTAGAGTACAGGAATTCCAGACTGGAACAGCATCAGCCCATGGAGCATCAGATCCAGCCGAACACCCTGCGCACGGGAGACTTCCTGCCCAACACCGCACATGGAGGCGGTGGTGCCGCAGAACCGGGCATCCTTGGTCACGGGATCTTCATTGTAAAGCTCTCCCCGGCTGGCGCTGCCGGTGTAGCCCCGGAAATAGTCGTTGAGGAATTGCTTGTGGGGAACCTCCTCCATGCCGTAGCTCCTCAAAGTCGGATAATCCAGACCCCAGCCAATATCGTCGTGGCAGCGCAGATAGTTCAGGAACACCTGACTTTTGGGCAGTGTCCGGAGAATATCCAGCTGCCGCCGCAGCAGCCGCACATCCTGGGTCGCCACGGTGTGCCAGATGGTGGCCATGGTGGTCACATTGTACAGCAGGTGGCATTCCGGCGCTTCCGGGGTTCCGAAGTAGGGAGCCACCTTGGACGGCTCCATGACCACCTCTCCCAGCAGAATCACCGAGGGGCAGACGATCTGTCCGATGAGCCGCATCATCCGCACAATGGTGTGCACCTGCTGGAGATTCCGGCAGCAGGTGCCGATTTCCTTCCAGATATAGGGCACTGCGTCAATGCGGATCACATCCACGCCCCGGTTGGCAAGGTACAGGAAACTCCCCATCATCTCGTTGAAGACCACCGGGTTGGCGTAATTCAAATCCCACTGATAAGGGTAGAAGGTGGTCATAACCCAGTGGCCGCATTCCGGCAGCCATGTGAAATTTCCCGGCGCGGTGGTGGGGAAAACCTGCGGAACTGTCCGCTCGTACATTTGGGGTACGGAAGGATCGGCGTAAAAGAAGTAGCGGCTCATATACTCACCTTCCCCGTTTCTGGCCCGCTTTGCCCATTCATGGTCTTCGGAGGTGTGGTT
Organism: uncultured Clostridia bacterium; assembly: GCA_945486035.1. Taxonomy (GTDB): domain Bacteria; phylum Bacillota; class Clostridia; order Oscillospirales; family Oscillospiraceae; genus Faecousia. The sequence goes on along the minus strand of CALYTB010000208.1, from coordinate 1,727 downwards.
CATCACGAAATCCATGCACACATTCATGCCCTTTTCGTGGCAGGCCTCGGTGAGATCTTCCAGATCCTCCATAGTGCCTAAGTCCGGGCGGACCTTCCGGAAATCCGCCACCGCGTAGCCGCCGTCGCTGCGCTCCGGTACGGTGTCCAGGAAGGGCATCAAATGGATATAGTTGACGTTGGCCTTTGCAAGATAGGGAAGCTTTTCCCTTACGCCCTTCAGGTTTCCGGCGAAATTATCGATGTAGAGCATCATGCCCAGCAGCTCCCGGGACTGATACCAGTTGGGACTTTCCTGCTTTTCCGCGTCCCGCTGCTTCAGAGAATCCCGGCGTTCTTCTGAAAAAGCAGCAAGCTGGTAGCGGAGCTTTTTCAGCATCTCCTCATCGTGGTACAGCTCCATGTACCGTTGCTTAAGCTCCGGCCAGTACAGTTGCAGACGATCTTCAAAGCTGGTTTCTGTGGATGCCAAGACAATCAAATCCTTTCAAACCGGCACTGGAAGCCGGGGTAGTCGCCTGTCAGGATGGGAAGGGTATATCCGCCGTACATCAGCGCCGCACCGGAATACACGCTGCCGCTTTCCGTCTCCCGGTACATTGCCTCCGGCTGCAGGCCCTTCAGATGCACATGAATGGGGTAGGGATTGGCTTTGGGGGCTACCACGACCACATTCAGCAGGGCGGCGCTTCCGTCCTTTGCGGCAAACAGCCAGGCGGTGAAATAATCATCGGTCATGGCATTGGTGAGACGGTAATAATCCCCGTAGAAAATCAGGTCCTGGTGGCGGCGGAACGTGAGAATCTGCTGGCGAATTTCTTCCTTTTCCGCTTCACTCAGCTTCTGGGGGTCCAGCTCATAGCCAAAGCTGCCAGACATGGCCACAATCCCCCGGGTATGCAGAGGCGTGGTGCGTCCCGTCTGGTGGTTGGGAACGGCAGAGACATGGCTGCCCACGGTCCGGATGGGATAGCCGAAGGAGGTGCCGTACTGAATTTTCAGCCGCTCGATGGCGTCGGTATCGTCGCTGCACCAGATCTGGGGGAAATAGTAAAGCATACCGGCGTCAAACCGTCCGCCGCCGCCGCTGCACCCCTCAAATAGCACCTCCGGAAATTCCCCTGTAAGCCGCTCCAGCAGATTATACACGCCCAGCACATAGCGGTGGGCCGCCTCGCCCTGCCGCTCCGGGGGCAGTTCCCGGCTGAACACATCCGTCAGGCTGCGGTTCATGTCCCACTTGACATAGCGGATTTCGTGACTGCGAAGCAGGCTTGAAAAGCAGCTGTACAGATATTCCACCACTTCTTCGCGGCTCAAGTCCAATACCAGCTGACTGCGACCCTGCACCGGTGTCCGTCCCGGGATACTCAGCGCCCAATCCGGGTGGGCACGGTATAGCTCGGAATCGGGAGACACCATTTCCGGCTCCACCCAGATACCGAAGTCCATACCCATGTCCCGGATCTTCTGAATCAGGCTGGCCAGCGTGCAGCCCAGCTTCTCCTCGTTGACATACCAATCGCCCAAACCGCTGAAATCGCTGTCCCGCTTTCCGAACCAACCGTCGTCCAGCACCAGCATATCCACGCCCAGTTCCTTGGCCTGCCGGGCGATGGAACAGAGCTTTTCCCCGGTAAAATTGAAGTAAGTCGCTTCCCAGTTGTTGATCAGCACCTGCCGGGGGGTATCCCGGTAAGCGCCCCGGCAAATATTTTCCGCAAGGAA
>CALYTB010000207.1 GCA_945486035.1 uncultured Clostridia bacterium | reverse complement strand
GTTTTCCAATATCTTGTGTCTTGCTTACTAAAGCCGATAACCTAAATTGTTGTTTACAACAATTGTTTCAAATTAGCTGTCATTGCGAACCAGTCCGCAGACTGGTGTGGCAATCCCCCGGTTGAATGGTACCAGGTAGCGATTACCACCAAAAATCGCAGCATTTCCCGATCTGTAGGGCAGTTGTCGATACACTTTCTCTCTAACCGGGGGATTGCCACACCAGCGTGCGCGCTGGTTCGCAATGACAGGTAATCGGGGCACAGCCCGCTAAACAACAATTTATCGCTTCCTTTTTCCAGTCTTCGCGCTGCACCCCTGCTTCATAGGGCCTCCCACTGCTTTACGCCCCAGTTTACGATCACCCGGTGAAGTCCCCAGCATACGCCCGCCAGTACCAACGCGCAGAGGATCAAAAACAGTTCCGCAGACACCCATCCGGACACCAGAGCAAAGCCCACACCGATAACCATGCTAAGCCCCATCATACCAAACATGGTCAGAAACACCGCCATTCCCTGCTTGCAGGGGTACGCCTCGTTAATCCAGTCCAGCTTGGCCCACTTGAGGCCGCAGACCATACCCAGCACACCGGAAAGCACAGTGAGCAGTCCCGGAACCAGAGCGCACAGCAGTGTCCCCAGAACATCGCAGCCATAGGTAACTGCCAGCACCAGCCCCGCCAGCACGGTCACCGGCGTGCTGAGCAGCAGATGAAACCGCAGCTTTGCCGCAAGAATCTCCCTGGAAGACACCGGCATGGATCTCAGAATCCACAGATTCTTCCCCTCCAGGGATACCGAAGGCGCGGAAAAGAACATCATGGAAACCAGGAAACCCAGCAGTACACATATGACGAGGGGAAGATACGCCCTGATATCCAGCCCCTGTCGGGTCATCTCTTCCATAACAGCCATCAGCTTCCCCCGGAAGAGCACCCCAGCCACCGTCAGGGCAAATGTCATGATCACGCCCAGGCCCACATTGGTCAGATACACCGGACTGCCCAGGAAATGCCGCCACTCCTTGCCCACAATGGCCTGTGCGGCGGAGCCTGTTTTCACTCCGGACATATCCAGAGCACGCCTTTTCCCGCTGCGGCGGAAGGTCGCGGCACGGAGGAAGGTTTTGCTGAGCAGCCAGTAAACCGCGCCGAAGCAAACCGCGCAAATCACGAGAAATGCCGCCAGATAAATAATGGAGCCCATACTGCCCATGCCCAGGGCGTACAGCGGCCAAACCCAGCTCTTCAGGGCGTTTCCAATGGATTCTCCCCCCAGAGCCATGGCGTTCATAATGCTCCCCGCCCGGGAGTAGAGGCTGAAATAGATTCCCAGAAAAGCAATCATGTAAATCACGGATGCCAGAGACTTATTCACCCGGCACAGGAGCCAGTGGAGCCCCCAGCCCAACAGGCAGCAGATTGCCTGGGACAAAAAGCATACTCCAAGCATCCCCACCAGCTGCAGCAGCAGATTCACCCCGTTGAATCCCGCCGCGATGGCATACATCACGAAGGCAGGCACCATCACAATCCCGCAGAATACCAGGTCCAGTCCCAGCAGCGGAACCATCCGGCTCATCAGGATGTACCGGGGCGGAATGGGCATGCTCAGCAGCAGATCATTGTCCTTGGCATCGTAGAGCTGATTCTGGGTCATGAACACACCGCCGAAGACGGAAAAGGCCAACCCCATCAGCCCCGCCATGGCGAAATACAGCCAATCCAGCCCCGCCTGATGGTAGGGCCCCGCCAGATTGCCGAACATCATACACATGACGCCCGCAATCACCACAGCTACATACACATACAGCACGCCAAAGAGCACCATCATTCCCTTGCTCTTCTTTTTCTTCTGCCGCGCCTGTGCCGTAAACGCGGCAAGCATCGCCCGGAACCGGACGGACAACAGTGCCCGCGTCATACCCGCTCCTCCAGTTCCAGGAACACCTGCTCCAGGCTGGTCTGTCCCCGAACCTCGTCCATGGTTCCGCTGGTGACCAGCTTGCCGCCCTTGATAATGGCGACCTTGTCACACAGCTTCTCCGCCACCTCCAGCACATGGGTGGAGAAGAAAATCGCGCCGCCCCTGCGGCAGTGCTCCTGCATCAGCTGCTTGAGCTGATGGGAAGCGACCGGATCCAGTCCCACAAAAGGCTCGTCCATCAGAATCAGATTCGGCTCATGAATCAGAGCGGCCATCAGGGCGATTTTCTGCTTCATACCGTGGGAGCAGTCGGAAATGGGCAGGGTCAGATCGTCGGTCATGCCCAGCTTTTCTCCGTAGCGCCTGATCCGCTCGGTCCGTTCCGCCTTCCCCACGCCATAGATATCCGCCGTGAAGTTCAGATACTGAATGCCGGTGAGAAACTCGTACAGATCCGGGTTGTCCGGCACATAGGCCATTTCCCGCTTGCAGCCGATGGGATCTTTCTGAATGGATTTCCCATTGATGAATATTTCCCCCTGATCAAAATGGAGAATCCCACAGCAGGCCTTCAGCGTGGTGGTTTTTCCCGCGCCGTTGTGGCCGATGAAGCCAAAAATCTCTCCCGGGGCGATGTGCAGCGACAGATCCTCCACCGCCAGCTTCTCCCCATAGCGTTTGGTAAAATGTTCAATCCGAAGCATCGTAGCATTCCTCTTTTCCGAATAAACTATGGAAGATTCCCGTTCCATACCCCTACTATAAACCTTCCACAAGGTGGAAAGTCAAGTGTTTTTTCAATCTTTCCCAAAAAATCCTGAGCCCGACTATCTGACAAATTGATGTTCAGCATATTTATGCTGTCATTGCGAGCCAGTGTGCGCACTGGTTCGCAATGACAGCGTTTTTCATGGAAATGACAGGAGACTTGAAACAAGTGCTGTAAACGACAATTTTCCTTCCTATTGATAAGGATGACTTCACTCCCCGTGCGCTTCCGTTATAATCACCCATCGGAATCAAAGCCTGTCAATCCCATTTCCGTTCCGGGCGGAACAAGCCATACCGCGCAGCGGAAGAAGGATTTCCCTCTCCCGGGCGAAGATTCCGAAAGCTCTGTCCACATCCTCGGCCGGATCAACGTAACCGTCAGCGGCAGTCCCGCTTCCAGCCTCACTTTACGATATGCAACACATGGGCAATTGCCTGTCACCACAAGATGCTGTGTTATTTTCATAGAAAAACCATAGATTTTGTGAAAATAATGTTTGACAAACAGGTCATTACCCTATATAATATCTAGGCACGACTGTGAGGAGGAGAAGAATATGCTGCTAGGGCTTTCCAAAATCATCGACAGTCCCGGCGCATCCGTTTCCTTTTCCACCAGCGTGGATCTGAGCGATCTTTGTTATGGTGTCAGCTACCCGGTTTCCGAGCCGGTGTTGGCTCAGGGCACGGTGCGCAACACCGCCGGGGTTCTGGTGATGACCGGGGAGATTACTACCCGGATTCATGGCATCTGCGACCGCTGCGCCGCCGATTTTGACCGGGATATCCAATTCCCGATTGATGTGGTTCTGGTGACGGAGCTAAGTGACGAAGACAGCGAAGATGAATGGGTATTCCCTCTGGAGGCGGACGCTGCCGATCTGGATGACATTGTGCGGACGGTCTTCGTCCTGAATCTGGATTCCAAGCTGCTGTGCAAGGCCGATTGCAAGGGGCTCTGCCACCGTTGCGGCAAAAACCTCAACGATGGTCCCTGCGATTGCCAGAAGGAGCTCGATCCCCGATTTGCTGCTTTGAAGCAGCTTCTTGAGAA
>CALYTB010000206.1 GCA_945486035.1 uncultured Clostridia bacterium | reverse complement strand
GCCAGCTGGTCGATGCCGGACTGCAGCTTCTTGCGGGCTTCCTCGCCGTAAACAATCATCTTTGCCATGGTAAATTTCCTCCTTAGTCGGTAACGACAGCCAGGATGTCATCCTGCTTGACGAACTTGTACTCAACCTTGTCGATGGTCACATCGGTGCCGACGAACTTGCCGACAACCACCTTCTGACCCGGTTCCACGGTCATGGTCACGTCCTTGGTGCCGGGGCCCACGGAAACGACCTCGTAGATCGCGGGCTTTTCCTTGTTGGTGGTGGCGAGGATAATGCCGGAAGCGGTCATTTCCTTCTCTTCGTTGGCTTTGAGCAGCACGTTGTCTGCCATAGGCTTGAGTTTCATGATTTACCCTCCATACAAATTGTATTTAGATCGCCGGCACCCCGAAGGGTGTCTGCATACATCTACGGTGTTTAGCACTCTTGCTCCCTGAGTGCTAATACACTATACCCCAATCCATGGAAAAAAGCAAGGGGCAAAAATGGAAAATCCGTAAATAATTTATGAACCCGGGGTGTCCAGAACAACCGGCACGGGATGTTGGATTTCCATGGTGTTTTCCGTGACCTTGCAGTCCACGGCCAGAACCTGCACGCCCCCCGCCGCGGCCCGGCGGAGAGCCTCCCCGAACCCGGGGTCGGTGATATCGTTGGGGTGGAGATACCGGACGGGGGACATCTGGATGACAAAGAGCACATAGGCCCCGTAGCCCTCCTGCGCCGCCCGCAGAAGGCCCCGCAGATGCTTGGCTCCCCGCTCCGTGGGGGCATCCGGGAAGGCGCAGATCCCGTCCTGCTCCAGGGTGACCCCCTTGACCTCCAGGAAGCACTGTCTGCCGTCCTTCACAAAGGACAGGTCAAACCGGGAATCGTCGTGGACGGTCTCCCGGCGGAGATTCTCAATTTTCCCCAGTCCTCCGGCACGGAGCCATTCCCCGGCGGCAGTATTGGGGGCCTGGGAGTCCATGTTGATGAGAAAGGAGCCCTTCTGAACGGTGATCAGGTCGAACTTTGTTTTCCGGGCGGGGTTGTCGGAGCGCTGGCACCAGACCCTTGCCCCCGGGGGCAGCAGCTCCCGGCAGCGGCCCGTGTTCTTCACATGGACGATTTCCGTCCGGCTGTCGATCCGGACATGGGCGATAAAACGGTTTGGCCGCTCCAGGAAGATTCCGGGAACCATATTGGCATAAAACATGGCATATGCCCCTTTCTGATTTACACAGCCAGAGCGGAAAATTGGTGTTTTTCGGGCAGCCTCAAACAACAGAAAACCTTGTCATCCTGAGCGAAGCGGAGCGTAGTCGAAGGATCTTCGCACCAAATTAACCAGAAAGCGAAACGAAATGCGTAGATCCCTCGACTCGCTGCGCTCGCTCGGGATGACAACCTCTCTCAAACAAACACCAATTTGTCGTTCCGGAAGAGGGTTTCGGAACAAAAAAATAGCATCCCGGTCGGGATGCTATTTTCATTTGGTGGAGACAACAGGACTCGAACCTGTGACCTCATGCGTGTGAAGCATGCGCTCTAACCAGCTGAGCTATGCCTCCATACCGGAACAGGTAGAATTATATCATAGATTTCGGAAATGTCAACCTTTTTTTCGTGCCGATTGGAAAATAGCAGGTCATCCAAAATCATGGAGGGCTCGTTTGATATGGGGATAGAACGGTAAATTGGTGTTTGTATGTCTTTGCTGTCATTGCGAGCCAGCGCGCACGCTGGCGTGGCAATCCCCCCGTTGAAAGGAATCAGGTAACGATTACTACCAAAATCGCCACATTATCCTACTCTGTAGGGCAATCGTCGAACATTTTACCTCTAACCGGGGGATTGCCACGACCAGTGTGCGCACTGGTCTCGCAATGACAGGAAATCTGGAGACAGAGCGACAAACACCAATTTATCGCCTTGCGGAAAACTGCTTACCGGATGTCTTTGCGGCAGTATTGCCGGAAGGCGGTGAGGATGCCGGCGGCGCAGAGGGCCATGCCGATGAGAACGTAGGCGGTGTTCAGCTTCCCGTCCGCCAGGATGTCCGCGCCCTCGGCGTAGCCGTAGGGGGTGATGTACTTGAGGAATTCCGCTTCCTCCGTGATGTTGGCCAGGATGTTCACGAAGTACAATCCCATGGCAAGGCCCATGCCAATTCCCAGGCTGCCATGGCGGAAGAAGGCGGAGAGGCCAAAGCAGATGCCGCCCAGCTCCACCTGAACCAGCAGATACGCCAGGTGCAGCAGGGTCAGCTCCTTCCAGGGGATGGAATCCCCGATGGCCGCGATGGAGGCAACCGCCATGGCGTAGACCAGCAGATTCAGAATCAGAATCTGAAGCATCAGTGCGGCCAGTTTTCCGGTCACTACGGCGGCTCTGGTCACGGGGTGGGTCAGCAGAAATTCCGCCGTTCCGGTCTGCTCCTCTTTAGAGAGGATGCCCGCGCCGGTCATGGCGGCGTACAGTGCCCCGCCGATGCCCAGAATGTTGCCGCATTCCACGGCGTAGAAGCCCGTCAGGGTGCCGAAGTTTAGGCGATCCATGCCGAAGGCCGCCGTGAAGGAGCCCATGGAGGCGAACATGGTGGTGACATCCGCCATCTGCTGCTCCATCTGAGGATACATCAGGACACAGATCACCACAAAGAAGCCGATGCAGCCCGTCCAGATGGCAAGCTGTTTCCAGCCCTGGCGAAGCTCATGACGAAGGATGGTCATTTGGATTCCTCCTTTTCGTAGTAGTGCAGGAATACTTCCTCCAGGTCCGGTTCCGCGATGGTCAGATCCTCCACTTTTCCTCCCGCGAGGGCATTCATGAGCAGCTGCATGTCCCCGCTGTAGAGGAAGCTGAGGCCCTCCTCGGTCTGCTGGCAGTCCCGGATTCCGGACAGAACCTGAACCTCCGCCGAGCCCCGGAGGGTGACCCGCCGGGCATTGGTGCGGGCAAGCTCCTCCACACTGCCGCATGCCAGAAGCGTGCCCTCCCGGATGATGGCGGCACGGGTACAGTTGCGCTGGATTTCCGAGAGAATGTGGCTGGAAAGGAAGACGGTTGCCCCCTCCCGGTTCCGCTCCTGAAGGATGGAGAAGAATTCCCGCTGCATCAGCGGGTCTAAGCCGCTGGTGGGTTCATCCAGGATCAGAAGCTCGGGCCTGTGCTGCAGCGCGCAGACGATGCCCACCTTCTTCCGGTTGCCGAAGGATAGCTCCTCCACCTTTTTGCCGGTGTCCAGCTGCAGCCGTTCGCACAGGGCTTCCGCCTCCCGGGTGCAGTTTTTACCGCGAAGATCTGCCGAAAGCTTCAGCACCTCCCGGACCCGCATTCCCCGGTAGAACACCGCCTCGGAGGGCAGATACCCAATTCTTGCCAGGATTTCCTTCCGATCCGCGCCGATGTCCAGCCCCAGCACCCGGGCGGAGCCGGAGGATGGCGCGATGAGCCCCAGAAGGCAGCGGATGGTGGTGGATTTTCCCGCCCCGTTGGGGCCGATAAAGCCGAAGAATTCCCCCTGCTCCACCTGCAGGCTCAGCTCCCGGATGCCCCGGGCCTTGCCGTAGAATTTGGTCAGGGCTTGCGTTTGAATTGCTTCCATAGGATCCCTCTTTTCGTTTGAAATTGATTTTCACAAAGTATCTGCCGGGTGAAACGCGCAAATCGATAAATTGTTGTTTACAGTTTTTAAATGCACTTCGTCCTTGCTGTAGGGGAGCCATGAATGGCTCCCCTACAGTAGGATTTAGGCGTTTTTGATCATTCTG
>CALYTB010000205.1 GCA_945486035.1 uncultured Clostridia bacterium | reverse complement strand
CTGTCAATTGTCAATTGTCAATTCGGCGAAGCCGCTAAACAACAATTTATCTTCCCTGTGTGTTTTGGCTTGCGCGGGGGGAGCGGGTGTGATACACTGAAGGGGCTATGAGCGCTCCGGGTTTCGGAGGGCAGAAAGAGAGGCGAAAAAGCATGTATTTTGGATATCGTTATGGTGTCGGTGAGGAGGCACTGTTTGGCGCGGTGGCCAGCCTGATGGGGATTCCCAGCTTTCTGATTCAGGTTGCGGTCTATGTGTTCAGTGCCCTGGCGCTGTACACCATTGCTAAGCGCAGAGGGCTGAGCAATCCCTGGCTCAGCTGGATTCCTGTGGCGAACGTCTGGATTCTGGGCTCCATTGCCGACCAGTACCGGTATGTGGCCCGGGGTGAGGTCAGAAGCAAGCGCAAGGTGCTGCTGACCCTGAAAATCATCAGCGCCGCATTGACCGCCGTTATGGTGGTGCTGTGCATCGGCACGGTGATCGGAGCCATCGGCGGTGCCGTCGCGGGCAGAAATGAGGATATGATTATGCGCGGTATGATGGGCCCCCTGGCGGGTGTGATTGGGCTGGCGCTGCCGCTGGTGGGCGTGACCATTGCCGCGGCCGTCATCCGGTACATGGCGCTGTATGATCTGTACAGCTCCTGCGACCCCGACAACAAGACCGTTTTTGTGGTGCTCAGCATCCTTTTCGGCATTACGGTGCCGGTGTTCCTGTTCCTCTGCCGGAACAAGGACTATGGAATGCCCCCCAGAAGGGAAGCCTGATTCCATCCCTGCCGGATGAATCCGTCAGTGCGGCAAATTGGTGTTTGTCGCTTTGCTCCAGTGGACAGTTGACAGTGGAAAGTGGACAGTTGTGGTATCCCCTTCGGGGATTATTTGAAATAATTGCGATGACAATTATCGCCAATTATTCCGAAAATCGTAATATTTGCGGATTCTATATTTAAAATTGTCCTGAAGGGACACCATAACTGTCCACTGTCAACTGTCCACTGTCCACTGTCAACTCGGGCGACAGCCTGCCAAACACCAATTTGTTGATTTCCTGAACGGCGGTACGCGCGTTTTGAGCGAAAAGAAAACACCTGCGCTTCCCGGAAGGGAGGTGCAGGTGCTTTTATTTGCGGTAGAGGGTATCCTCGTCCACCGGAATGGGGCCGTTGGATGCTTCATATTCCTTTACGCAGATTTGGGCCAGGTATTCCAGCTGGGCATTCAGGGAGCGTTTGTTGTCCTTGGCAACGTAGGATATTTTGTAGAGAAGCTCCGGTTCAAAACGAATCCCGGTCTGTACCTTGTTGGTTGCCATGATAACACCTCGCTCATAATATGATAACATTATACCAACATAAAACTTGAAATAATACAAACAGAGTGTTATCATAATACGGAACGCGAGGAGGGGATTGATATGGAAGCCAAGATGCTTGAGGAAATCGGGGAAGCGGATGGATGCGAAGTTGAGGAACTTCTGAAAGCGCTCATACAGCGCTATGCGGTGCTATATCCGGATTGGGAGCTGGGGGTGATTTCTCTAAAGAAAACGATGGATAGAAATGAGCAGCTCGACGGAATGATCCGGATTCTGCAAGGCTTGAAAGAATAGGCAACGTCTAAGGGATGACCAATCAATCAAAGAGAATCCATAATGAAAAGCAAAACACCTGCGCATCCCGAAAGGGAGGTGCAGGTGTTTTTTGATGGAAGGAGGTCGCGGAACCGTCCGTCACAGCGCGCCGAAGAGGGTGAGCATGGCGATGATGACGGTGACACTGATGGGGATGGTCAGGGAGTTGACACAGGCGGTCAGGGCGGGATCGCCACCGGCCCGCTCGGACAGGGCGGTAGAGGCGATGGAAACCGGAGCGCAGGAGGCGATGGCCAAGGTCTGGCGGATTTCCAGGGGAAAGGGCAGCAGGAAGCAAACCCCCGCCGCGGCAGCGGCCGCGGCCAGGCGCAGGGCAATCATGCCGCCCACGTTCTTCAGAACCTCCCGGCTCATGTGGCTGTCGAACATCATACCCACCATCATCATGGCGAGGAAGGCGTTGGCCGAGGCAATGGGGCTCAGGAAGTTCACGATCCCCTGGGGAATGGTGACTCCCGCCAGGGAGAGGATCAGCATCAGTGTATAGGTCAGAAAGGGCCGGGAGGACAGAAGGCTCTTGCCCACCCGGGACAGGGAGATTTTTCCGCCTCCGTCCAGGATGGCACCGGAGATGGCGAAGGTGCCGCCGGTGCACATCAGGGCGCTGCCCGCGTCAAACAGGCAGCAGCTGACCACTCCGGCCGGGGACAGGAAGCTCTGGACAAAGGGCAGGGCGAAGGCCCCGATGTTGTAGCCCGGGACGGTGTTGAGCCACACGGCCCGAATTTCCCGGGGCTTGCTCCGGCTGACCAGAGCCGCGATCAGAAGCACCGCCCAGTTCAGGGCGAAGCCCACCACCGCGCACAGCAGCAGCTTCGGCTCCGGCCGGTAGGAGGCAAAGCCGGTGATGGCCGCGGCTGGAAGGGTGATGTTCAGCACCAGCTTCATGGGGATGACATAGTCCTTGGGGCCGAAGAAGCCCCGGCGGCGCAGCACCGCGCCCAGAAGCATGATGGCGAGAAACGCGGAGGATTTCAGCAATACCTGTGCCATTGGATGCCTCGATCAGCGGTAGTAACGGAAGCGGGTGCCCACCTGCATGCCGTTCCACACCTTGTCGCAGGCATCCAGAACGTCCTGGGGCAGAGGCTCGGCCAGCACGGCGGAGAGGTTGGGCTCCAGGTGGGACAGCTTGCTGACACCCACCAGCACCGAATGGATACCCGGCTGGTTGGCGCACCAGCGCAGGGCCAGCTCTGCGGGGGTGAGCCCAGCCTGCCGGGCCACGGCGGCCAAAGCCTCGGAGGCATCGAAATTCTCATCGGACCAGTAGCGCTTGTTGTACATGGGGTTGTCCGCCAGACGGCTGCCCTCAGCGGGATGGCCCTTGGTGTGCTTGCCGGTGAGCAGGCCGCTCATCAGGGGGTTGTAGACCACCACGCCCAGGTCGTGGGCCTGGGTCTGGGGGATCAGTTCCTCCTCGATGCCCCGGGTCAGCAGGTTATACACATTCTGGGTCACCACGGGACCGTTCCAATGGTTTTCCCGGGCGCAGGCCAGCAGGTCGGAAATCTGCCAGGAGGCGTAGTTGCTGACACCGATGTAGCGGATCTTTCCGCTGCGGACCAGGGTGTCCATGGTTTCCAGGGTCTCCGCAATGGGGGTGCGGTAGTCCGGCTGGTGGAGGTAGTAGATGTCCACATAGTCGGTTTGCAGGCGCTTCAGGCTCTTATCCAGGGCATCCAGAATGTGGCGGCGGTTCAGACCCCGGTCGTTGGGGTCGTCGCTCATGGGGTTAAAGACCTTGGTGGCCAGAATCACGTTTTCCCGGCGGCCCACAAGCGCCTTGCCGGTGACGGTTTCGCTTTCTCCGTGGTAGTAAAGGTCCGCGGTGTCCACAAAATTGATGCCCTGGTCCAGGGCGGCATGGATGATGCGGATGCTGTCGGCCTCATTTACCTGGCCGCCGAAGGTCATGGTACCGAGGCACGCCTTGGAAACAGCCAGACCCGTGCCCTTCAGATGAACATAATTCAAAGAAATTCCTTCTTTCCAAAATATATACGTGGCAATTATAGCAGAAAATGGGAAATCTGTCCATATCCCTTGCAAAAAATCAGAAAGGCGGTATAATGAATACAAAAGACAGATTGACGGGAAGATAAATTGTTGTTTACAGTTTTCAAACGCACTTCGTCCTTACTGTAGGGGA
>CALYTB010000204.1 GCA_945486035.1 uncultured Clostridia bacterium | reverse complement strand
AGCCATGAATGGCTCCCCTACAGTAAGGACGAAGTGCGTTTGAAAACTGTAAACACCAATTTGTCATTGCATACGCAAACATGAATGAGGAGGTACATCTATGAAAATCAACTGGAAGGTACGATTCCGCAATCCTCTGTTCTGGGCGGAGCTGGCGGCGGCTGTTGTACTGCCGGTGCTGACCTATCTGGGGCTTCGGTGGGAGGACATGACCACCTGGGCCGCTCTGGGGGCCGCCATGAAGGGCGCCCTGGGAAACCCCGTGATTCTGGTCAGTGTGGCGGTCAGTGTCTGGAACGCGGTCACCGATCCCACCACCAAGGGCATCTGCGACAGCGCCCGGGCTCTCGGCTACGAAACCCCCTGCCCCAACGCCCGGCAGGAGCAGCAATAACCAGGCATCCGGTTCGGCCAATCGGGAGTTGGGATAAAAAACGCGCCCGGATTCTTTGTCTGGGCGTGTTTTTAATGAATCGGAAACGATCCGGAAGCTTCAAAAAAATTCCTGACTTGACGAAATCAAGTCAGGAATTTTTCTGGGGTGGGTGATGGGACTCGAACCCACGATCTTCAGAGCCACAATCTGACGCCTTAGCCGACTAGGCCACACCCACCATATTCTATTATCAGCTGAATGGCACGCCAGGAGGGACCCGTTCGCAGAGGAGCCGCTCGGTCAAGCCCTCGCGGGAAACAGTCCACCGGACTGTTTCATGAAATTTTCGAGTCCCGACAGCTTTGCACAAGCATTCGGAGCAGTGCGCCTGCGTGCGACTTCCGAAGAAATGGCACGCCAGGAGGGACTCGAACCCCCGACCTACTGCTTAGAAGGCAGTTGCTCTATCCAGCTGAGCTACTGGCGCGTATCGATGGAGCGGGTGACGGGAATCGGACCCGCGTATCCAGCTTGGAAGGCTGGTGTTCTACCATTGAACTACACCCGCGAAAGAGCATGATCCGGCCGATTCAGCCAGTAAATTCTAGCACAGATTTCCCCTGCTGTCAAGGGGAAACCCGGATTTTTTCCGGCGCTCCGGAAACGGCGCCCCAATATCCCACCCACAGCCGAAATCAGGAAATTCCGCAAACAGCCGAGGCAGCCTCTCGGGAAGAGCATTCAAGCAGGAAATCCACGCATCGTCCTGAGTTGACAGTTCGATAAATTGGTGTTTGAAAGGGAACACTGCAAATTCCCTGTCATTGCGAGACCAGTGCGCACACTGGTCGTGGCAATCCCCCCGTTAGAACGGAAATGTATCGACTATTGCCCTACAGAACGGGTAAATACTACGATTTTTGGCGGTAATCGTTAGCTGGTTCCATTCATCGGGGGGATTGCCACACCAGTGTGCGCACTGGTTCGCAATGACAGCATGAACGTACAAACACCAATTTGTCGAACTGCGGAGTACCACAGTCGCCGGGATTACCCGTCCGCCGGGCCCATTTTTCGGAGTTTTTCCAGAACCTCCTGAAAATATTCCGGCAGCGGGGCAAAAACCAGCACGGGTCTTCCGTCCCGGGGGTGGCGGAAGCAGAGGGAGGAGGCGTGGAGGCACTGGCTGTCCTGGCCCAGCTCTTTACTTTTGTGGCCGTAGACCGTGTCCCCCAGCAGGGGGTGGCCGATATAGGCCATGTGGACCCGGATCTGGTGGGTGCGGCCGGTCTCCAGCTTACAGCGGATATGGGTATAGCCCTGGAACCGCTCTGCCACCTCCCAGTGGGTCACGGCGGGTTTGGAATTTCGCTGGGTCACGCACATTTTCTTCCGGTCCGTGGGGTGACGGCCGATGGGGGCATCCACGGTGCCGGTGTCCTCCCGGAAGCTGCCGCAGACGATGGCATCGTAGGTCCGGGCCATGGTATGGTCCTTCAGCTGGGAGGCCAGCACCGTGTGGGCCAGGTCGTTCTTGGCCACGGCCAGCAGGCCCGAGGTATCCTTGTCAATCCGGTGGACGATGCCCGGGCGCAGCTCCCCGTTGATGCCGGAGAGGCTGCCTGCCTTGGCGTACAGCAGGCCGTTGACCAGGGTGTCCTCCTGATGCCCCGCGGCGGGGTGCACCACCAAGCCCTTGGGCTTGTTGATGACCAGCACGTCCTCGTCCTCATACACGATGTCCAGGGGAATGTCCCGGGCGGGGATATCCACGGGCTTTGCCTCGGGAACGGAAAACTCCACCCGGTCCCCGGGATTCAAGCGGTCATTCTTCTTGCCGGGTCTGCCGTTGAGGGTGACCTGGCCCTGCTCAATGAGCTTCTGGGCGGCGGAGCGGGTCAGGCCGGAGCCCCGGGACAGGAAGGCATCCAGGCGCTCCCCGGCGCTGTCAGCGGTGAGGATCATTTCTTCTCATCCTTCCAGAAGGATTTGTTCCGGAAAAACAGGTGCGCGATCAGGGCAATGCAGCCGCAGGTGATGAAGCAGTCGGCCACATTGAACACGGGGAAGTCCATGAACAGCGTTTCGATCATGTCCACCACATACCCCAGCCGCAGCCGGTCGATGAAGTTGCCCAGGCCCCCGCCATAGATGGCCGCGATGCAGAAGCGCTCAAACCGGGTGAAGGGCATGGGCTTTTTGAAATATTCCCACAGCAGCGCCCCGGTAAAGACCAGGAACAGCAGAACGAAGAGCCAGCGCATCCCCTCAAAGCTGGAAAACGCCGCCCCGGTGTTGCGCACGTAGGTAAGCCCCACCACCCCGGGAAGCACCGCAATGTGCTCGTAGAGGGGGATAAAACGCACGGTAAGATACTTTGTAATCTGATCCAGCACCACCACCCCGGCGGTCACCAGAAAATAGGAAAAAAGCTGCATGGCGAATCCTCCTGAAAAATACACTTTATCATAGCATGCCCGGGAGGAAAAGTCAAACCGCGAAGGGAAAAGGGATTGACAGCTGTCAACTTCCCCGCACCCCTTTCCTCTTTGCGGGAAATGTGGTATACTTACAATATTACGATCTGCGTATAACAGAGCATCGATAAATTGGTGTTTGAACATTTCAAACGCACTTTGTTGTTACTGTAGGGGAGCCATTCATGGCTCCCGTGGGGCAGTACGTTTTCGCCGAAATGCGGAGTAAATCGGAACAATGTACCGCCGGGAGCCATGAATGGCTCCCCTACAGTTGGATTTGGGCATTTTGATCATTCTGAAAGGATGCCATAATTGTCAACTGTCAACTGTCAATTGTCAATTCGGCGAAGCCGTTCAAACACCAATTTATGACCTTGTCTATCAAAACTTCCGGGAGGATACTGTATGCTGCCGAAGGAATTTCTGGCGCGGATGGAGCGCCAATTGGGGGCGGAGTACCCCGACTATCTTGCCAGCCTCCAGCGGCCCCGGGCGGCGGCGCTGCGGTTTAACCCCCTGAAGGGGGAGCCGCCTCAGGTGCCCTTCGGCCTCACTCCGGTGCCTTGGGAGCCCATGGGGTACTATTTTGATCCCGACGCCCGGCCGGGGCTGCACCCCTATCACGAGGCCGGGGTCTACTACCTCCAGGAGGCCAGCGCCATGGCCCCGGTGGTGCTTCTCGCTCCTCAGCCCGGGGAGCGGATCTGCGACCTGTGCGCCGCCCCGGGGGGCAAGTCCACCCAGATTGCCGGCAGGCTCCGGGGCGAAGGGTTCCTGCTGTGCAATGAGTACAGCCCCAAGCGGGCGAAAATTCTCTCCCGGAACATCGAGCGGATGGGGGTTGCCAATGCCCTGGTGACCAACGAGACCCCGGAGCGGCTGGCAAAGCTCCTGCCCGGGTACTTCGACCGGGTGCTGGTGGATGCCCCCTGCTCCGGCGAGGGCATGTTCCGCAAG
>CALYTB010000203.1 GCA_945486035.1 uncultured Clostridia bacterium | reverse complement strand
CAGCAGAAATACGGCGTGTCCATCCCCGCCGGGGAGGGCGTGCTGGGACGGCTGGAGGCTCCCCGGGAGGAGGAGCTGGAGGACAGCTTCCTCAAGTACGCGGGAAACGTCAACGCCAGCCGCCGGGAAAACAACGCCTGGCGCCCCTGGGGCACGCCGGAGCAGGACGGCTTCCTGAACCTGACCTGCTTCCGCCTGAACACGGAGGAGGCTTTGGAGAAGGCCCATACCTATGGGGTCAGCCTGACGGAGTTTCTGTGCGCCGCACTGATGCTGGGGCTGCAGAATCTTCAGCAGGAGCGGGTTTCCAATCCGAAAAGGAGAAAACCCATCCGGGTACAGGTGCCGGTGAATCTGCGAAAGCTCTTCCCCAGCAGCACGCTCCGCAATTTCGCCCTCTACACCACCCCGGAGATCGATCCCCGGCTGGGCAGCTACAGCTTTTCGGAAATTTGTCAGGCGGTGCACCACCGGCTGGGCCTGGACGTGAATCCCAAGGTCATGTCCAGCCGCATCGCCGTGAATGTCAGCAGCGAAAAGCAGATGATCGTCCGGGTGATGCCGCTGTTTCTTAAAAACATGGTCATGAAGGCGGTGTTCAACCAAGTGGGGGAGAAAAAGTGCTGCCTGTGCATGTCCAACCTGGGTCAGGTGAAGCTGCCGGAGGAAATGCTTCCCTATGTGCGGCGGATGGATTTCATCCTGGGTGTCCAGGCCACCGCCCCCCAGAATTGCGGCTGTGTGTCCTTTGGGGGGAATCTGTATATCAATTTTATCCGCAACATCCGGGAGCCGGAGCTGGAGGCCCACTTCTTCCGGGTGCTGCGGGATCTGGGCCTCCGGGTGGAGGTTCAGACCAACGCCCGGGAGTGAGGAGATCGTATGTATTGCATCAAATGCGGCGTAAAGCTTGCCGACAGTGAAAAAAGGTGCCCCCTGTGCGGCACAGTGCCCTTCCACCCGGATATCCGGCGGGAGGAGGGGGAGGCCCTGTACCCCGCGGACCGGTATCCCAGACAGCAGGTGAATCGGAAGGGAGTATTGGGGGTTGTGACCATGCTGCTGCTCATGCCCGTGCTCATTACCCTGATTTGCGACCTGGGAATCCACGGACGGGTGACCTGGTCGGGATATGTGATGGGGGCCATTGCTCTGGGGTATGTGGCGGTGGTGCTGCCCTGCTGGTTCCGGCGGCCCAATCCGGTGATTTTTGTGCCCTGCGGATTTGTTGCGGCGGGGCTGTATGTGCTGTATATTGACCTCATGACGGGGGGCGGATGGTTTCTCGGCTTCGCGTTCCCGGTGGTGGGCTTTTTGGGAGGGCTCATCACCGCGGTGGTGACCCTGTGCCGGTACATCCGCCGGGGGAGGCTCTATATCTACGGCGGAGCCATGATTGCCCTGGGGGCGTTTATGCCGCTGATGGAGCTGCTGATGGTGGCTGCCTTCCGCCTGCCCCGGTTTGCGGGATGGTCGCTGTACCCGCTGGTGGCCCTGGCATTGCTGGGCGGCGCCCTGATCTTCCTGGCAATCTGCCGCCCGGCCAGGGAGAGCATGGAGCGGAAGATGTTCCTGTAAAGGGAACGACAAATTGGTGTTTGAATATTTCAAATGCGTTTCGTCCTTCCTGTAGGGGAGCCATTCATGGCTCCCGTGACGCAGTACGTTTTCACCGAAATGTGGAGGAAATCGGAACAATGTACCGCCGGGAGTGGTGCTCCGCGCAGCGAATCAGAATTACAATGATTGCCGGTGGCAATCATTCCATAATTCAAATGAATGGCTCCCCTACAGTAGGATTTGGGCATTTTGATCATTCTGAAAGGATACCAAAATTGTCAACTGTCAATTGTCAATTCGGCGAAGCCGCTGAACAACAATTTGTCGCTGTAAAAATGCCGCCGCTGGATTCAGCGGCGGCATTTTTACAGGGCTTCAATGGCGGCGGTGAGGGCTTGGGTCAGCTGCTCCAGGGGGAGGCTGGGGGTGCCCTGGGAGGGGATGTAGGGGACATGGACGAAGCCCACCCGGATATCCGTACCCCGGAAACGGTTCAGCAGGGTGTACATCAGGTCGTTGCACACATAGGCTCCCGCGGAGTAGGATAGACGCGCGGGGATGCCTTTTGCCCGGATGGCGGCCACCATCTCCCGAACGGGGAGGGTGGAGAAGATCCCGTCGGGGCCCTGGGGAACGATGGGGGTTCCTGCCGGGGCTGCCCCCGCGTTGTCGGGGATGGAGGCCTCCCGCAGGTTGATGCCGATGACCTCCGGGGTCACCGCATCCCGGCCCCCTGCCTGACCTACACAGAGGATGGCCTGGGGGGAAAGCTCCCGGGCCTTTTCCAGCACCCGGCGAGCGGCCTCGCCGTACTCCACGGGAAGCAGCAGCTTTTCCAGCCGGTGATTGCCGATGGTACTGTCAAGGGCGGAAACCGCCTCCCAGGAGGGGTTCACGCTCTGGCCTCCGAAGGGCATAAAGCCGGTGATGAGAACGGTCATAGCGGATGCTCCTCCAGATAGCGCAGGGCGGCCCAGACGTGGACGGCGGAGCCGATGGGAAGCACCTGCTCGTCAAAGGTCACCTTGGGATGGTGCTGGGGATAGCCGTGGCCCTCCTGGGGGTTGCCTGCCGCCAGGGACAGCATGATGGAGGGCACCTGCTGGCTGATATAGGCGAAGTCCTCGGAGCCGGAGGCCTTCATAGCCTTGCCGCCGGAGGCAGCCAGCAGCTCCGCCTGTGTGAAGGCCTTGCCGGGGCCCAGGAGCTCCTTCATATAGACGGCGGTCTCTTTGGAAAGCTGGGGGTTGTTCAGCAGCACCGGGCAGCCACGGCCGAAGCTGACCTGGGCCGTGCAGCGGAAGGAGGCGGCGATGCCCTGGGCGATATCGGCAAGGCGCTGCTTCAGGAAGGCGCGGACCTCCTCGTCATAGCAGCGGATGGAGCCGGACAGCTCCACCGTGTCCGGGATGATGTTGGGGGCGGAACCGCCCTGGATGCTGCCGATGGTCAGCACCGCTTCCTCGCTAAGGGCCAGCTCCCGGGCATGGATGGCCTGCAGGGAAGTAACGATGTGGCAGGCGGCGGTGATGGGATCGATGCCGGTATTGGGCATGGAGCCGTGGCAGCCCTTGCCCTGGACGCGAATCTGGAAGATGTCCGCGCCGGGGGCGCTGACACCGCCCCCACAGACGATGACGGAGCCGGTGGGAATGGGCATGCCTGCCATGACGTGGATCATCAGCGCCGCATCCACAGAGGGGTTTTCCAGGACCCCCGCGGCGATCATGTCTTTGGAGCCCTCGAAAATTTCCTCGGCGGCCTGGAACATGAGCTTCACGGTGCCGTTGATTTCCTCCTCATGGGCTTTCAGCAGCGCTGCCGCGCCCAGGAGCATGGCGGTGTGCATGTCGTGGCCGCAGGCATGCATGCAGCCGTTGTCCGAGGCGAAGGGAAGGCCTGTCTCCTCGGCCATGGGCAGGGCATCCATATCCGCCCGGAGGAGAAACACCTTCCCGGGTTTCTTCCCGCCGATGGTGACGGTGAGCCCCGCTTTGCCGCAGTCCAGGGGCTTCAGGCCCAGCTCCTCCAGTTTGGAGCGGACGAAGGGCAGGGTGTGGTTCAGACTGAATTCGGTTTCCGGATTCCGGTGCAGCTCCCGGCGGGCACCGACAATCCAATCCCGGCGGCTCTGGGCCTCGGCAATGAGTTCCTGGGGATTCATAAAATACGCCTCCTGTAAAGTGATAGGAATTTCAAAATGAACGTGCGGAACGGTAAATTGGTGTTTGGCTAAGAAATGCTGTCATTGCGAGCCAGTGCGCACACTGGCGTGGCAATCCCCCGGTTA
>CALYTB010000202.1 GCA_945486035.1 uncultured Clostridia bacterium | reverse complement strand
AGATGGTGAAGCAGTCGTCCTCGGCCTCGAAATCATCGGCTCCGGCCTCCATGGCATCCATCATGACCTCTTCCTCGTCCAGCTCCTCCTCGGAGTTGTCGATGACCAGTACGCCCTTCTTGTCGAAGGACCAGCTGACACAGCCGTTGGTGCCCAGGTTGCCGCCGAACTTGTCGAAGTGGTGGCGCATGTTGCCCGCGGTGCGGTTGCGGTTGTCGGTCATGGTCTCCACGATCACCGCCACGCCGCCGGGGCCGTAGCCCTCGTAGGTGATGGTCTCGTAGTTGTCGCTACCGCCGCCGCCGGCAGCCTTCTCCAGGGTACGCTTGATGTTGTCGTTGGGCATGTTGGCGGCCTTGGCCTTGGTGATGACGGTGGCAAGCCGGGAGTTGTTGGCGGGATCGGTGATGCCGCCGCCCTCCTTCACGGCCACGATCAGCTCCTTGGCGATCTTGGTAAAGGCCGCGGCACGCTTGGCATCCTGAGCGCCCTTGGTTTTCTGAATGTTATGCCATTTGGAATGTCCGGACATAAATGTATCTTCCCTTCTGGAGTTTATTGAAAAATTCAATCTATTGTAGCATTATTCCGTGAAAAAATCAACCGATGTCAAAAGAATTTCATGCAGTCACGGTGGGTTTCGGAGATTTTTACGGCAAGCTCCGGGAACGCGGCGGCGATTTGTTCTGCCAGATACGCGCACACGGGGTTCTCGGTGGCGAAGTGGGTGGCATCAATGAGGTTGAGGCCCGCTTCCGCCGCATCCCAGAACTGGTTGTATTTCACATCGGAGGTTACCAGGGTGTCGCACCCGGCAGCAGCCGCCTCGAAAATTCCCCCCGCACAGGCTCCGCCACCCACAGCCACCTTCCGTACAGGCTTCCCGCCGGAGACATAGCGCACGCCCTCACAGCCCAGGCGGTCTTTTACCGTGGCGAGGAAGGCTTCCAGGGGCTGCTGCGGCACAAAACCGGCCCGGAGCAGGCCCCATTCCCGGCCCCGGTCATCCGTGCCCATGGGATGGATGACCTGTACATCGGTCAGCCCCAGGGTGCGGGCCAGGCAGTCGTTGACACCCCCGGGGGCGCAGTCTAAGTTGGTGTGGGCATTCACGGCGCTGATTCCGCCGCGGCAAAGGAGGTGGACACAGCGGCCCACGGAGGTTTCGTCGGTGATATTTTTCAGAGGGTCAAAGATCAGAGGGTGATGGGTGACGATGAGCTGAGCGCCCCAGCGCTCTGCCTCCCGGCACACATCCTCAAAGGGGTCCAGGGCCACCAGGACCTTGGTGACCGGGGTCTCCCGGTTGCCGCAGAGCAGACCCACATTGTCCCACTCCATTTTCATGGCAGGGGGCGCCAGGGTATCGAGAAGGTTGAGAAGATCGGAAAGGTTTGGCATAGAATACCTCCGGTGAAGCGTTGGGGAAAGACAAATTGGTGTATACATTTCTCAAACGCACTTCGTCCTTACTGTAGGGGAGCCATTCATGGCTCCCGTAGGGCAGTACGTTTTCGCCGGAATGCTAAGGATTCAGAAGCATTTCACCGCCGGGAGCCATAAATGGCTCCCCTACAGCAGAAACGTACATTTCAAATAATTACCAACCAAACACCAATTTACCGTTTCAAATACTTATGGCTAGGGCTTCCAGTTCCGCAAGGGCTTGCTGTTTTTCCGGGTTATCCTGGTGGGCCAGGGTGAGGCGGAGGCCGCGCAGGACGTAGTCCCGGTAGTCTGCGTAGAGTTCCGGGGGATTATCCCGGGCGGCGGGAGGGAGATACCGGCCGCCCACGGTGAGCCGGGGGGCGGCGGGGTTCCAGAGCGCCCGGATGACGGTATAGAGGAATTTTCCGTCCCGGAGGATGGTTTCCCGGTCAATGACCCAGCCGGTGTCGGACAGGTACCGGCGCAGCAGGGGCGTTTTGGACTGGCACTGGAGCACCAGGGTATACTGTTCGCTTCGCAGCCAGGGGGCGGCGCTGAGGATGGAAACCATGGTGTCGCCGCCCATGCCTGCGCAAATGAGACAGTCAAAATCATGGGGAATCTGCCGCACCCCATCGGAGCGGTAGAAGGACATTTTCTCCCGGACACCGTAGCGTGCCGCGTTGTGCAGGGCAGATTGCAGAGGCGCTTCGTTGATGTCCGAGGCGATGACCTGCCCCGCGATGCCGGACCGGATCAGGTGGATGGCCAGATACCCGTGGTCGCAGCCCACATCCGCCGCGCGGCGGCAGGGAGGAACCAGGTCGGCGCAGGCAAGCAGCCGGGGGGAAATGGGGAGCTTCATGGGAACGCCTCCTTTGGGGAAGATTGGAAATGCTTCATTTCGCACAAGGCGTGATAAATTGGTGTTTGGAGATTTCAAACGCACTTCGTTCTTACTGTAGGGGAGCCATTTATGGCTCCCGTGGGGCAGTACGTTTTCGCCGAAATGCTGGGAATATCGGAACATTTCACCGCCGGGAGCCATGAATGGCTCCCCTACAGTGTTATTCCGACATTTTTAAAAAACTGATCTGCAAACAACAATTTATCGCTTATTTGATGAAATCTGGTCGGCATGACAGCTGCCGGGAACGAAAAACGCCATCCCGGCGGGTCCGGGATGGCGTTGCCGGTGGGTTCAGGCGTTCTTGGCGGCTTCCTCGGCCTCGTAAGCCTCCAGGAAGCGGTTCAGCTGAGCCAGGAAGGAGTCGCACTCCACACCGTGGACCATGCAGGCTTCCTCCACGGTCTCCCCCCGGGAAGAGGGGCAGCCCAGGCAGTGCATACCGATGGCAAAGAACAGGGGCGCGGACTGGGGCGCGATGTCCAGAATGTCCCCGATGATGGTTTCCTTTTCAATTTTAACAGCCATAATGATGACCTCCTGTTTGTTTCTTTTCGTATTATAACCGGGAAGAAGGGAAAAAACAAGAGGGGGAAGGCGCTTTTTTCACCGATTTTGCCGCTTGACACAATGGGGAAGACAAATTGGGGTTTACAGCACTTGTTTTAGATTACCTGTCATTGCGAGAGAGTAGCGCACACTGGTCGTGGCAATCCCCCCGTTCTTCCTCCTGTCATCCCGAGCAAGCGCAGCGAGTCGAGGGATCTGCCACATTCGTTCACATTTCAGCTTTGTTCAGTGCGTAGATCCTTCGACTCGCTGCGCTCGCTCAGGATGACAGCTTGGGTGGAAGGATGGGGCTGGGTGGAAGATCCAGGGGGTTGCCACGACCACTTAAGCGGACTGGTCTCGCAATGACAGCAAAGAACGTACAAACAACAATTTATCTGTCTGTTACTCCTGAAAATGGTCAAAGTTGACTTTGCTGGGAAAAACGAGTATAATATAATTACATTATTATGGACTACTATGGATTTATGGCAGGTAAATGAAACATGGCAACAAAAAAGCAAAACGAACAGTACGGCAATTCCAGCATCTCCATGCTGAAGGGCGAGGACCGGGTGCGCAAGCGGCCGGCGGTGATCTTCGGCTCCGACGATCTGGAGGGCTGCAAGCACGCGGTTTTTGAAATCCTCTCCAACGCCATCGACGAGGCCCGGGAGGGCCACGGGGACACCATCCTGGTCACCCGCTACGAAGACCTCAGCGTAGAGGTGGAGGACTTCGGCCGGGGCTGCCCCGTGGACTACAACGAGAAGGAGAAGCGCTACAACTGGGAGCTGGTGTTCTGCGAAATGTATGCCGGCGGCAAATACGGCGAAAACGGGGAAAACTACGAATACTCCCTCGGTCTCAACGGTCTGGGCTCCTGCGCCACCCAGTACGCCTCGGAATTCTTTGATGCGGTCATCCGCCGGGACGGCTTCAAATACACCCTCCACTTTGAGAAGGGC
>CALYTB010000201.1 GCA_945486035.1 uncultured Clostridia bacterium | reverse complement strand
CCCCTCCCGGGGTGTCCGTTCCCGTCGTAGGGACACCCCTCCCGGGGTGTCCGTTCCCGTCGTAGGGACACCCCTCCCGGGGTGTCCGTTCCCGTCGTAGGGACACCCCTCCCGGGGTGTCCGTTTCTGCCGTAGGGACACCCCTCTCGGGGTGTCCGTATCTGTTAGATAGCGTTGTAACGTTTTCCGGAAAAACCTGCATTTTTTAGTCGAAACCCGGGCGATGCGGTCATGACCGCCCCCTACAGAAGACGCTGTCAAACGACTTATCCTGCGCCCCGTAGGAATGCAGACAATGGAATGGAGCGCTCAAACACACAGACTTTTTCATTGAGGCTTTTATTTCAGCACCTGCCGGATGGCCCAGAGCTGGAGCCGCTTGGGCAGGAGGTTCAGAAGCAGCAGCAGGGGATTTCGGTTGATTGTGTAGACAAAGCCTGGGTGCTTCGCCCGCAGAATCCGCAGCATTTTCTCCGCGATGGCCTCCGGGGATACCTTCCGGGCTTCCACCCGTCCCACGATCCGCCGGAAGCGCTCCGCGTTGCAGCTGTAGAGCTTCGTATGTTCGCAAAAACGATCCAGCGCGTCGGTGGAGACACCCAGCATTCCCGTATCCACCGCGCCTGCCCGGAGCACGCAAACGCTGATACCAAGCAGCTGCAGCTCCATGCGCAGCGAGTAGGCGTAGCG
This sequence comes from uncultured Clostridia bacterium, assembly GCA_945486035.1. GTDB lineage: Bacteria > Bacillota > Clostridia > Oscillospirales > Oscillospiraceae > Faecousia. The sequence goes on along the minus strand of CALYTB010000201.1, from coordinate 3,194 downwards.
ATCCAGAGCTCCCTTTGTCACGGCATAGATGCCTGTGAAGGGCAAGGGGTCCAGCGGTGCCAGCTCACTGGTCGTAATGATGATCCGGCTGCCGGGCCGCAGCAGCGGAAGAAAGGTTTTGTTGACCAGAAAGGCGGCGAACAGATTGACCTGAAAAGCCCGGACAAAGCGCTGGCTTTCAATCTCCACCATGGAATCCAGCAGATAGATTCCGGCAAAGTGGACGATGGCGTACAGCTCCTCCGTGATTTCCTTCGCCGCCTCAAACGCGCGCAGAACGCTTGCTTCATCCGTAAGGTCTGCCTGCAGCGGGAAAACCCCTTCCTCCGCCGCGCCGATCTTCTGATCCAGCGCGATCACACCGAAGCCCTGCCGCTTCAGCGCCTGCACCGTCTTTTGCCCCATACCGCCATACGCGCCGGTTACCAATACGTATCTCATATTCTGTCCCTTCTCCAATCCGTCCCGCGGCCATACCGTCCGCAGATTTTCAGGCCGCCCCCCTGCCCCGCGGGACTGCCCCAATGCTCCCCCGCATTATACCACGCGCCACTCCCCCGCGCAACCACCCGCCTCCCCATTTCCCGGAAACACCCCCTTCGGAAGCCCCCCGTTTCCGCCCCCCACCCGGGCCGGAGGACAAATTGTTGTTTATACGATTTTGCTGTCATTGCGAGCCAGTGCGCACACTGGCGTGGCAATCCCCCTGTTGAATGGAACCAGGTAACGATTACCACCAAAAATCGTAGTGTTTCCCCATTCTGTAGGGCAATTATCGATACATTTTCCCTATAACCGGGGGATTGCCACACCAGTCTGCGGACTGGTTCGCAATGACAGCATATCTTTACAAACACCAATTTATCTGCCAATCAAAGTCAAGAACCGAAATCGGTTTTTTCTTGTATCCGCGCGGGAAATATGGTATACTAAAAAGAAAAATCAGGAGGAACCCCATGGATTTTACCGAACTGAAAGCGAAAATGGACCAGGCCCATTACATTTATGACGACACCCTGGCCACCACCGTGTATGTGGCCCTGGCACTGGGCCGTCCGCTGCTCATTGAGGGCGCTGCCGGTGTGGGCAAAACCGAGGTGGCCAAGGTCATGGCCTCGGCCCTCGACCGGGACCTGGTGCGGCTGCAGTGCTACGAAGGTCTGGACGAGGGCAAGGCCCTCTACGAGTGGAACTACCAGAAGCAGCTGCTTTCCATCCAGATTCACCGGGAGGATGCGGACAAGGACGCTCTGAAGGCCTCCCTCTTCTCGGAGGAATACCTGCTGGAGCGGCCCCTGCTCAAGTCCATCCGCTCGGAAAAGCCCGTGGTGCTGCTCATCGACGAAATCGACAAGGCCGACGAGGAATTCGAGGCCTTCCTCCTGGAGCTCCTGTCCGAAATGCAGGTCACCGTCCCGGAAATCGGCACCATCCGTGCCAAGTCCATCCCCTTCGTGGTGCTGACCTCCAACCGCAGCCGCCCCCTGAGCGAGGCTCTGCGCCGCCGGTGCGCCTATCTCTACATTGAATACCCGGACATGGACAAGGAGCTGGCAATCCTCCGGGCCAAGCTTCCCCACGTGGACGACCGGCTCTGCGCCCAGGTGGCCCTGGCGGTGCAGCGGCTTCGCTCCAACGAGGCCATCCTGAAAAAGCCCTCCATCGCCGAAACCCTGGACTGGGCGGCGGCCCTGGATGCCCTGGGCATCCGGGAGCTGACCCCCGATGCCCTGCGGCAGACCGGCGGCTTCGTGCTGAAGAACAACGAGGATATGAACTGCCTCCTCCAGGAGCCGGAAGCTCCCCACTGCGGTCACTGCCATGGATGAGAAGGTCTATCTGGAGAAGCTCTCCGCCTTCTCCCGGATGCTCCGGCTGGAGGGGCTTTCCATCGGCCCCCGGGAGACGGCGGACGCGGCCCAGATTCTGATTGGGCTGGGCTTCAGCGACCGGCAGACGGTGAAAACCGCCCTTCGCACCGTGTTTGCCTCCTCCCGGGACGAGCAGATGGTCTTTGACCGGGTGTTTGACGGCTTCTTCCTCTCCGAGGAGGCCATGAAAGCCCAGGCCAAGGAGCGGCAGGAGGCCGAGCAGGAGCGGCAGCGGCAGCGGCAGGAGGCCGAGCAGGATTTCGCCCGGTTTCCCGAGCAGCTGAAGCTCACCGATCAGCAGCGGGAAACCTACGCCGCCATGGGCGAGGAGGCCCGAAACCGGCTTCGGGGCTTCCTGGACAAATACCAGGGGACGGCCCAGCGCAACCCCAAGCTCTACGGGGAGTTCATCCACTCGGTCTTCGCCAAAACCCTGATGGAACAGCAGCTGCTGCTGGAAAACGCCGGGGCGGGCTGCGAGGCTGCCGACCCGGAAATCGGCATTCTCTATCGGGACATCTCCGAATTCCGGGATCAGGACCTGCCCAAGGCCATTCACATCATCCGCTCCGTTGCCGCCCGGATCAACGGCGACCTGTCCCGCCGGGGCAGCCGCGGCGGCAACAGCGGCAAGCTGGACTTCCGGGGCACCATCCGCAAAGGGCTGGAAACCGGCGGCAGCTTTTACCGCCTGCGCTACCGGAAAAAGCCCCGTCGGAAGAAACGGCTGGTCATCCTGTGCGATGTGTCCGGCTCCATGATGCAGTTTTCGGAGTTCGCCCTCCGGTTCATTCAGTCGCTGAACCAGGTGTCGGAGAACTCCCGCACGTATCTCTTCTCCGAAACCATGGTGGAGGCGGACCCCTTCCGGCTGCAGAACATGGACACCTTCCGCGCCTTTGTGGGCCAGTCCGGTATCTACGGCCGGGGCACCGACCTGGGCACGGCCCTTTCTTCCCTCTGCGCCCGCAAGCCCTCCGTGCTGGGAAAATCCACCACCTTGCTGATCCTCTCGGATACCAAAACCATCGACCAGCCCCGGGCCCTGGCGGCGCTGCAAAGCTGCAAACGCCAGTGCGGCCGGGTTCTGGTGCTGAACCCCATCCCCAAAAGCAAATGGCCCTACCTCCGCTCCGTCCAGGCCATGGCACAGGTCTGCGCCATGGTTCCCTGCTCCACCCTCCGGGAGCTGGCCGATGCCTGCCGCGACCTGGGCAGAACCATAGAGCATTGACCGCCGCCGCACCAGGCAGACAAATTGGTGTTTGGCGGCTTCGCCGAATTGACAATTGACAATTGACAGTTGACAATTTTGGTATCATT
>CALYTB010000200.1 GCA_945486035.1 uncultured Clostridia bacterium | reverse complement strand
GCCAAGTTCGGCAACGCCGATCTGATTCTGGTGCACTCCAAGAGCCAGGAGGAGGCTTTCGTGGAGGAGGGCTTTGCCCGGGTCGTGGACGGCTTTGAGGCGGAGCGTATTTCCTTCATCTACAACTACTTCGTCCTGTGCGGTCCCTCCGCCGATCCTGCCGGTGTGGCCGGCTGCGATTCCGTTCTGGATGCCTTCGCGGCCATTGCCGACGGCAAGTATCCCTTTGTATCCCGGGGCGATGCTTCCGGCACCCACACCAAGGAGCTGTCCCTGTGGCCGGAGGCTCTGGGCATCACCAAGGATGCCGAGTCCTTTGTGAATTACACCGATTGGTATGTCTCCGCCAATGCCGGTATGGGCGCCTGCCTTGTGATGGCGGAGGAAATGGGGGCTTACATCCTCACGGACAAGGCCACCTTCCTGACCTTCGTTGCCAACGATGGCGTGATGGGTTAAGGGTTGATTTTCCGCAGGAAGTAACGTAAAATACATCCCGTGGGGTCCTTCCCCACGGGATTTTCCAAAGAAAGAGGCGATTGCATGGGAAGCGCGCTGCAAAAAGCACTAGCGCTGATTCTGTCGGCGGATGCCGAGCTTCTGAATATTCTCAGCGTTACCGCCCGGATGAGCCTGCAAAGCTCCCTGATCGCCCTGCTGCTGGGTGTGCCCCTTGGCATCTGGCTGGGAGCCTGCCGCTTCCCCGGCAGGGGGGCGCTGGTGGTGGTGAACCGGACCCTGATGGGAATGCCCCCGGTGGTCTGCGGTTTGCTGTTTTATATGCTGTTCTCCGGCGTGGGCCCGTTCCGGCACATGAAGCTGCTGTTCACGGTGCAGATCATGGTCATGGCCCAGGTGGTGCTGATTACCCCCATCGTTGTGGGCAATATGGAGACCTATGTGGCGGGCATTGCCCCCGCTGTCCGGGAGACGGCCAAGGGACTGGGGCTGGGAGGCATCAAAACCTTTGCCCTTTTGTGCAACGAATGTGTCTATCCCATTATCTCCGCGTATCTTCTGGCCTTTGCACGCTCCATCGCGGAGGTGGGGGCGGTGTCCATGGTGGGCGGCGCCATTTCCTGGAAAACCAACGTGATGACCACCGCCATCATGCAGTACACCAACCGGGGGAATTTCTCCCTGGGCATCGCGCTGGGGATGATTCTGCTTGCCGTCTCTCTGTTCGTTAACATTGTGATTTCCCTGGTGCAAAGGAGGCTGAGCCGGTGAACATACAGCCATTCTCCAAAACCTACGACGGCGTGAGGGTGCTCAGCTTTCCGGGCCTGGACCTGGAGCCGGGGAAAATCTATGCCGTTATCGGCGCCAATGGCAGCGGCAAATCCACCTTTGCGAAAATCCTGGCGGGGGTGCTGCCGGCCGACCGGAAGGGAAGGATTCGGGACGATGCCGCGGTAGGGTATCTTCCCCAGAAGCACTATGCTTTCCGCATGTCCACCCGGAGGAATCTTCTGCTGAGCACAAATGAGGAAGCCAGAGCCGCCGAATTGATGGATGCTCTGCAAATCCGTCATCTGGAAAAGAAACGCGCCGACCGGCTGTCCGGCGGAGAAACCGCACGGATGGCGCTGGCGCGGCTGATGATGAAGCGCTATGACACGGTGATCCTGGATGAGCCCACCGCGGCGATGGATATGGAGACCACCGCCGCCGCGGAAAAGCTGATTCTCGACTACACCCGGCAGACCGGGTGCACCCTGATTCTGGTAACCCACTCCCTCCAGCAGGCACGGCGGATTGCGGATGAGGTGCTCTTTTTCCATAAGGGCGTTTTGAAGGAAACCGGAACAAAGGAGCAGGTGCTGTTTCATCCATCCCAGCCGGAAACCCGGCAGTTTTTGGATTTTTACGGAAGATAAATTTCGGAATGTGCTTATCGGCTTAAGTCAGCAAGCCGACAAATTGGTGTGTGTCGGGCTGTGCTCGATTACCTGTCATTGCGAACCAGTCCTCAGACTGGTGTGGCAATCCCCCGGTTAGAGGGGAAATGTATCGATAATTTCCCTACAGAACGGGGAAACATTGCGATTCTTGGTAGTAATCGTTACCTGGTACCATTCAACCGGGGGATTGCCACGACCAGTCTGCGGACTGGTCTCGCAATGACAGTTCTTATTTAGCCCGACAAACACCAATTTACCGTGCAGCTGAGTAAAGCTGATAAGCATATTTCGGAATACGAAATTGATGTTTGAAAAGTTTTGAACGCACTGCGTTCTTATTGTAGGGGAGCCATTCATGGCGATTCAGCGAAGCCACGAAACAATCATTTGGCTTTCTCTCAGGGAAAGATGGGAAAGGTATGGTGTTCGCGGGGAAAGAAAAGCAGGTTCAGCACAGTGAGGCTGAACCTGCGAATTGTTTGTAAAGGGGCTTGCCGGCAGATCAGAGCTGCCGGGGCTTTCTCCAGCGGAGGAAGAAATAGGCAAGCTCGATGATGCAGCAGGTGGTCCAGCCTACGGGGTAGCCGAAGCCAACCAGAAACGGGGTGTTCGCGATGAAATGGGTTACGATGTACAGATAGACCTGGCGGATGCCCACGAAGGACAGCAGCATGATGATCATGGGTCCCCGGGAATCGCCACGTCCCCGCAGCGCGCCGGCCAGAACGTGGTTTACACAGTTGAACATCAGGAAAAAGCTGTTGGCCCGGATGAAAAGCACACCAAAGGCAATGACGGACCCGTCCGGGGTGAACAGGCCCACTGCCGGGGCCGCGAACAGGCACAGAACCGCTGCGATCACCGCGGTCACGCCGACAGACATGGATACGGCGGCGGCGGTGCCCTTGTTGGCCCGGTTCTCTTTGCCGGCACCGATGTTCTGGCTGACAAAGGTGGTGGCGGCCATGGCCATGCTCTGCATGGGCAGCATGATGAACTGATCCAGCTTGTTATAGCAGCTCCAGCCTGCCATGCAGCTGGAACCGAAGAAATTGACGTAGGATTGGACAAACACGTTGGAGAAGGCCGTTATAACCGACTGAATCGCGGCGGGCAGGCCTACGGCGAAAATTCTGCCCAGAATGGCCCGGTCGATTTTCAGATCATGCCAGGTCAGTCGGTAGATGTCCGTGGAACGGGTCAGCAGCAGCAAAGTGAGAAACGCGGAAATAAACTGGGACAGAATCGTGGCCCAGGCCACACCCGCGATGCCGCTGTGAAGCCCCAGCACAAACACCAAATCCAGAAGGATATTCAGAATGCTGGTCAGAATCAGAAAATACAGCGGCCGCATGGTATCGCCCACGGCACGGAGGATTCCGCTGCCCATGTTGTAGACCAGAAGGCCGGAAATGCCGCCGATGTAGATTTGCAGATAAACGGTTGCCTCGTCAAAAACATCCTCCGGCGTGGACATGAACCGCAGCATGGGCCGGACCGCGGCGACACCTGCCACGGTGAACAGCAGGCTCAAAAGAAAGGTTGCCGCCATGGTGGTTTCGATGGCTTTGTGCAGGGCCTTCATATCCCGGGCGCCAAACAGGTTGGAGATCACCACTCCGGCTCCGGTGGAGAAGCCGTTAAAAAAGAAGACCATCATGTTGACGATCATGGTGGTGGCGCCCACTGCCGCCAACGCCTGGGTGCCCACAAAGTTTCCCACAACAATGGAGTCCACGGTGTTGTAGAGCATCTGAAATACATTTCCCAGCATCAACGGGAGTGCGAAGAGAATGATCTGTTTGACGATGGACCCTTCCGTCATGTCCCGGACGGTTGTCTTCTTCAGAGGGGCTGATGAAACTGACATCGTGTGCAATTCCTCTTTTCTGATTATCTTACCCAGCGATTATATAGGAGAATCGGAAAAATGTCAAATCCACGGGGGAAGAATGTGGGCGGCAGGTGTGCCGGGAGGAAGGGTAAATTGTTGTTTACAGCGATGTGCCCCAGATTACCTGTCATTGCGAACCAGT
>CALYTB010000199.1 GCA_945486035.1 uncultured Clostridia bacterium | reverse complement strand
CGACAATTGCCCTACAGGACGGGAAATACTGCGATTTTTGGTGGTAATCGTTACCAGATTCCATTCAACCGGGGGATTGCCACACCAGTCTGCGGACTGGCTCGCAATGACAGCAAAATCGTATAAACAACAATTTACCGTAGTTGTTTCTTTTGCTTTGCGGTTTCTATTGTAATTCCTTGGAAAAACTTCGTCAAGGTACGGGAAAAAAGTTAACAATTGGAAGGAAATTTGGGCCCGCTCATTTTGAGTGAGTAAATCGAACAATCCGAACCAGTTCCACAGAGAAATATATAACAAAAACGCTGATATTATTCCTTTTTCCAGCAGAATATATTGACATCTGGTTCCGGTATGCTATAATGAACCCAATCTCAATTGGAAAGAGTCTTTCCAAAGCAAGATACTACCGACCGCCGGATTTTCCGGCTAAGGCCATACGGACAGCCGGGTCGAATGCCGAAAACCGCAACAAGCGGTTGGCAACTTCTGTTGCCTTATTGATTGAGTTAAAAGCTCAGTTTTATAAGTTGGTTACTATAAACCGATAGTGCCCCATGGCATAAACTTGTGAAATGGTCAATAAGAGTAGTAAAAGTAATCTTTGCTATATAGACTCTGATCGAATTGTGATACGGCAGCCCGACCCGCGCTCCACAGAGGGACGGTGAATGGGGCCTGTCCGCAATACAGCTTCACGAGACGGCATACCGCGAATTTTGCGGTGTGCTTTTTTGTTGCCCTGGCAGATCAGGCCGACAAATTGGTGTTTGTCGGGCTGACTCCAAATTTCCTGTCATTGCGAGACCAGTCCGCTTAAGTGGTCGTGGCAATCCCCCGGTTAGAGGTAAAATGTTCGACGATTGCCCTACAGAGTAGGATAATGTGGCGATTTTGGTGGTAATCGTTACCTGGTTCCATGGGGCCGGGGGATTGCCACGGAAGTCCTGAGCACTGGCTCGCAATGACAGCGCATATTTGACAAACAACAATTTATTGTCCCTTTTGAATAACAATTCGCGTTTTATTTATACACAGAGAAGGAGCGGCGTCTCATGGAAAAACTGATCGAGCTGAAAAATATCTCCAAGGCCTTTGACGGGGAAACGGTGCTGGACGACATCAGTCTGACCATCCACGACAATGAGTTCATTACCCTGCTTGGCCCCTCGGGCTGCGGCAAAACCACCACCTTGCGGATCATCGGCGGGTTTACCTACCCGGATCAGGGAGATGTGCTGTTCATGGGGGAGCGGATCAACGATGTGCCGCCCCACAAGCGCAATGTCAACACCGTTTTCCAGAAGTACGCCCTGTTTCCCCACCTGAATGTGTTTGAGAACGTGGCTTTCCCCCTGCGGGAGCGGCATGTTCCCAAGGCGGAGATCAAGGAAAAGGTGGAAAAGATGCTGAAGATGGTCATGCTCTCCGGCTTTGCTCACCGGCGGGTCACCAGCCTCTCCGGTGGACAGCAGCAGCGGGTGGCCATCGCCCGGGCCCTGGTCAACGAACCCAAGATCCTGCTGCTGGACGAGCCTCTGGGCGCTCTGGATCTGAAGCTGCGCAAGGACATGCAGCAGGAGCTGAAGAAAATCCAGCGGGAGACCGGAATCACCTTCATCTTCGTCACCCACGATCAGGAGGAAGCGCTGAGCATGTCCGACACCATCGTGGTCATGAGCGAGGGCAAGATTCAGCAGATCGGCACCCCCACGGACATCTACAACGAGCCGGTGAACGCCTTCGTGGCGGATTTCATCGGCGAGAGCAACATTGTGGATGGCGTGATGCTCTCGGACTACAAGGTGCGCTTCGGCGGCCATGTGTTTGACTGCCTGGACGCAGGCTTCTCCCCCCGAGAGCCGGTGGATGTGGTCATCCGGCCCGAGGATGTGGATATTGTGGCGCCCGAGAAGGGGATGCTCCAGGGCGATGTGACCTCCGTTACCTTCATGGGCGTTCACAACGAGGCCATTGTGGACATCGGCGGCTTCAAGTGGATGATTCAGACCACCGACCCCGTCCACGAGGGCTCCCACATCGGCATCACCCTGGAACCGGACGCCATCCACATTATGAAAAAATCCAAGTATTCCGGAATGTTCGGCGACTACTCCTCCTTCTCCAATGAGCTGGACGCCCTCTCCGACCCGGAAGGGGAGGAGGACGCATGAAGAACGCTTCCCTGAGAAAGGTGCGCAACCCCTACAACGCCGCCCTGGCGCCCTACAGTGTGTGGTCGCTGGTGTTCGTGGTGGTGCCCCTGGCGTTCATCGCCTACTACGCCTTTACGGACAACGCTTTCCACTTCACCACGGAGCACATTGTCCGCTTCTTTACCGCCAAGAGCACCATGGCCCAGGCGGATGGCACCACAGTGGAGGTGCGCACCTATGTTCTGATCTTCCTGCGGTCGGTGCGGCTGGCTGCGATTTCCACGGCGCTGTGCCTGCTGCTGGGCTACCCCATGGCCTATATCATGTCCCGGGCCAGGGAGAAAACCCAGAAAACCATGGTTACGCTCATTATGATCCCCATGTGGATGAACTTCCTCATCCGCACCTACGCCTGGATGACCATTCTGCAGGATACCGGCATCCTGAACACCCTGATCGGCAAGCTGGGCCTGGGGCCGGTGCACATCATCGGCACGGAGACCGCCGTCATCATCGGCATGGTCTACGACTACTTCCCGTATATGGTGCTGCCCATCTACTCGGTATTGGCGAAATTGGACGGGAAGCTGCTGGAGGCGGCGAGGGATTTGGGCTGCAACGGGTTCTCGGTGCTGCGGCGGGTGATCCTCCCGCTAAGTATGCCCGGTGTGGTTTCCGGCATCACCATGGTGCTGGTGCCCTCCATCAGCACCTTCTACATCTCCCAGAAGCTGGGCAACGGCAAATTCTTCCTCATCGGCGATGCCATTGAGGGGCAGTACGTGGCCAACAATCTTCACTTCGCCGCGGCCATCGCCTTCATTCTGATGGTGATTCTTCTGGTCTGTATGGCGGTTGTGAAGTATGTGACCAACCGGTATGTGTACGGAGGGGAATGAGATGAAGCTATCCTCGAAAATTTACAGCGGAATCGTGTTCGCCATCCTCTTCGCGCCGATTCTGGTGCTGCTGGTGTTTTCCTTCAACGAAACCAAGAGCCTGTCCGTGGTTTCGGGCTTTTCCACCAAGTGGTACTTAGAGCTGCGCAATGATGCCAACACCCTGGAGGCCGTACGCAACACCCTGATTCTGGCGGCCTCCGCCACGGCCATTTCCACGGTGATGGGCACCGCCGCTGCCGTGGGCATCAATAAGCTGCGCTCGAAATGGTACCGGGCCGCCATGAATATGGTGACGGACATCCCCATGACGAACCCCGATATCATCACCGGTATTTCCCTGATGCTGATGTTCGTGTTCGTGGGACGGCTCTTCGGGGCCTCCGCCAGCCTCAACTTCTGGACCATGCTGATTGCCCACGTCACCTTCTGTACGCCCTATGTGATTTTGCAGGTGCTCCCCAAGCTGCAGCAGATGGATGCTTCCCTGCGGGAGGCTGCCATGGATTTGGGGTGCACGCCTCTGCGGGCGTTTCTGAAGGTGGAGATTCCCGAGATTCTGCCGGGCATCATCACCGGAGCCATTATGGCGTTCACCCTGTCCCTGGATGACTTCGTCATCAGCTATTTCACCAGCGGCAACGGCTTCGAGACCCTGCCCATCCGGATCTACGGCATGACCAAAAAGACCGTGAATCCCAAGATGTATGCCCTGGCAACCATTATTTTCTTTGTGACGCTGACCCTGCTGCTCATCAGCAATTTTGTGGACAGCTCCGACAAGAGCAAGCAGGAAAAAATCGACTGAGGACGTTCCCAAGCCCGGGATGGGGAACGATAAATTGTTGTTTACAGTTTTCAAACGCACTTCGTCCTTACTGTAGGGGAG
>CALYTB010000198.1 GCA_945486035.1 uncultured Clostridia bacterium | reverse complement strand
TGTCAATTGTCAATTGTCAATTCGGCGAAGCCGCTAAACACCAATTTATCTTCCCACCGCATCTGACAAACCACGGCGTGCTTCCGGGGAAGCGCGCCGTGATTTATTATAGTATCCTGCTGCGCCATCGTCAAGAACCGTTTTCTCCTCAGGCCCCCTGGGACTGGAGCAGCTGCTTTTCGTACTGGAGCATATACAGCTGGTAATACCTGCCCTTCCGGTGGAGCAGCTCCTGGTGATTTCCTTCCTCCATAATCTGCCCGTGGGACAAAAGAATGATCTTGTCTGCGTGCTGGATGGTGCTCAGGCGGTGGGCCACAATCAGCATGGTGCCGATATTCTTCATCTTCTCCAGGCTGTCCTGGATCAGGATTTCCGTCTCCGTGTCGATGTTGGCGGTGGCCTCGTCCAGGATCATCACACTGGGCTTGTGAAGAATGGTTCTTGCGAAGCTCAGCAGCTGCCGCTGTCCGGCGGAGAAGTTGTTGCCCCGCTCCCGAACCACCTCGTCCAGGCCCCCCTCCAGCTTTCCGATGAAGGAGTCCGCGTTGACGTACCGGCAGGCTTCCCACACCTGCTCGTCGCTGATTCCTTCCTCCCGCAGCAGGATGTTGCTGCGGATGTCTCCGGAGAACAGGAACACGTCCTGGAGCATCTGCCCGAAATGCCGCCGCAGGGAGGAGATTTTGATTTTCCGAATGTCGATGCCGTCAATGAGGATCTGCCCCTTCTGGATATCGTAGTTGCGGCAGATCAGGCTGAGGATGGTTGTCTTGCCTGAACCGGTGGAGCCAACAAAGGCCACGGTCTGCCTGGGCTCCACATGGAAGGAAACGCCCTTCAGCACCCACTCCCCGGGCTTGTAGGCAAACCACACATCCTTAAACTCGATCTCTCCCCGAATCTCGTCCAGCTCCATAGCGTCGGGTTCATCCACCACCTCCGGCTCCATGTCCAGGATGGTGAAAATCTTTTCCGCCGAGGCGAAGGAGTTTTGTAGGGTGTCAAACTGCTCCGCCAGGGTCTGGATGGGGTTAAAGAATTTGGAGATATACATATAGAAGGACACAATGATCTCGCTGGTGATCACCTGCCCCAGCACCGTGGTGTCCTGGATGCAGCCCTTGGCTCCGAAGTAAAACAGGCACAGATTGGTGGAGACGAACAGCATATACACCATGGGCCGGAAGATGCCGAACACAAAAATCCGGCTCTGCTTTGCCCGCCGGAGCTTCCGGCTGCGCTGGAGGAAGTCCGCCAGCTTCTGCTGCTCCCGGTTGAAAATCTGGGTGATCTTGATTCCGGAGAGGTTCTCCGACAGGTAGGTATTCACGTCGGTTCGGGCGTCCGTCACATCCCGGTGGACCTTCCGGGAAAATTTCTGGAAAACTACGGTGAACAGCACCACAAAGGGCACGAAGCACAGCACCATCAGCGTCAGGGCATAGTTCAGCATCAGCATTCCGGCCAGAACGCCCGCAATCACCAGAATGTTCTTCAGCATGGTCACCAGCACATTCGTAAACATCATGGAGATGGCGTTGGTGTCGTTGCACACCCGGGTCACCAGCTTGCCCACGGGAATCTCGTTCAACTGGTGATGGGACAGGCTTTCGATGTGGGTGAACAGATCCAGGCGCAGCTTCGTCAGAATCTTCTGCCCGATGCGCTGCAGCGTCATAGACTGGAAATAGGTGCACACCACACTGACCACCAGCACGGCGGCATAAAGTCCCACCATCCGGTACAGCTGGGGCAGTTCGAATTTCCCCTTGATGATGCCCTGGATTCTGCCCACCAGCATGGGCGCGGCCACATCGTAGGCGATGGAGATCACCATCACCACAAACACCAGCGTGAACTGCTTCCGGTAGGGCTTGGCGTAGCTCATGAGCCTGCGGATAATCTCCCGGTCGGCCATGTTCCGCTCCCCGGAGTGCTTCTGTCTGCGCCGCAGAACCCCGTAAGCCACGAGGAACACAACCGTGAAGGCTCCAATGATGCCCGCCACAATGAGAATCGGCAGATATTCACGCATTGCGCTCCCCTCCTTCCTCCTCCAGGCGCTGCAGCTCCACCATTTTCCGGTAGGCCGCGCAGGTTTCCAGCAGCTCCTCGTGGCTTCCCACCGCCACCAGCCGCCCCTCGTCCAGGAACAGAATCTTGTCCATCCCCGCAATGGTGGAAATCCGGTGGGCAATCAGAATGGTGGTCTTTCCGGCCCGGGTGGAGCGGAGGTTTCGCAGAATGGTCTCCTCCGTCTTGGTGTCCACCGCGGAAACGCTGTCATCCAGAATCAGAATGGGGGCATCCTTCATCAGCGCCCGGGCAATGGAGATGCGCTGCTTCTGGCCGCCGGAAACGGTAACGCCCCGCTCGCCCAGTACGGTTTCGTAGCCCCTGCCGAACTCGGCGATGTTGCCGTGGACATCGGCCAGCTTGGCAGCGTTCATCACCGCCTCCCGGTCCTTCCCCGAAGCGCCGAAGCAGATGTTGTTTTCAATGGTGTCCGAGAACAGGAAATTGTCCTGGGGCACATAGGCGCAGCCCGCCCGGACGGAGCGGATGGTAAGATCGTTCACATCCCGCCCGTCAATGAACACCGTACCGTCGGGCACATTGTAGGTGCGAAGAATCAGGTCAACGAGCGTTGTCTTGCCGCAGCCGGTTTTTCCCACCAGACCCACGTTCTCCCCTGCCCGGATGGTAAAGGAGATGTTCTCCAGCGCATCAAATTCCCCGTCGGGGTACCGAAAGCTTAAGTTCCGGAATTCAATATCCCCCCGAACCTCCGTCAGCTCCTCGGCCCCGGGCCGGTCCTCCACGTTTTTGGGGGCATCCAGCAGCTCACTGATCCGCTTGAGGGAGGCTTTCCCCCGGGAGGAAATGTCCACCAGCTCGGAAACCGCCATTACCGGCCAGATAATGGCGTTGAAATACCCGATGAACTCCATCAGCTGCCCGGCGTTGAAGGTTCCCCGGTACACCAGATACCCGCCGTAGCCCAATATCACGCAGACCACGCTCTCCACGAACAAAGACACCATAATCCGCATGAGCACGGCCGTGCGGGTGTAGTCAATGTTGGCCTTCTCATTCTCGCGGTTTAATTCCCTGAAGGCCATCAGTTCCTTGGCCTCCTTGACGAAGGCCTTCACCACGGCGATGCCGGAAAAGCTCTCCTGGGAGAAATCCGACAGTCTGGAGAAGCACTCCTGCCGGTAGTCCCACTTCCGCTCCATCCGCTGCCCCACAATGGTGGCCGCCGCCAGCAGAAAGGCCATGGGGATCAGAGAGAGGACGGTCATCATCCCATTCATCCGCCACATTTTGACGATGGCCATGGCGCTGAGCATCAGCGCGTCAAAGAACATCAGGATGCCCCAGCCGAAGCTCTCCTGAATGGCATCCAGATCATTGGTGAACAGGCTCATCAGGTCGCCCACCTTGTTCACCTGGTAGTATTCCCGGCTTAAGTCCTTGGCATGGTCGAACATCCGGTCCCGCAGGTCGGCTTCCACCCGGACCCCCGCGCCAAAGAAGCATACCCGCCACAAAAAGCGGCCGAATACCATACACAGGATGATTTTTACCATGGGCATGCAGATCCCGTCCAGCAGAAAGTCCATGTCAAAGGGAACATACGCTCCATCCACCCAGACTTCCCCCTGGTTCACGCCGTTGATCACTTTTCTGTAAAGCTCCGGAATCTCCAGCTGAAAAACATCCACCATCACCAGCGCGGCCAGTCCCAGCACCAGCAGCGGCGCGAAACGCAGATAATAGCGGTTGATATGCTTGCCGAATATCATAATTCCTGCCCTCCTATATCTCTGCGGTCAGTATAGCACAGACGTTCTATTTTGACAATCCCGCGGCACAAAAAAGTTGCGCCCGCAACAAACCCACACAGACCGACAAATTGGTGTTTGATGGTTTTGTACACACTGCGTTCTTACTGTAGGGGAGCC
>CALYTB010000197.1 GCA_945486035.1 uncultured Clostridia bacterium | reverse complement strand
TGACCAATACGGGCAGCTATCCCGGCAAGGAAGTGGTTCAGGTCTATGTCTCCGTTCCTTGGGGCAAGCTGGATCAGCCCTATCAGGCCCTGGCCGGGTTTGCCAAGACACGCACGCTGAATCCGGGCGAGACCGAAACCGTCAGCGTTCGCTTCGGCATGGAAACCATTGCCTCCTATGATGCGGATGCCGCCCGGTATATTCTGGAGCAGGGCAGCTATATTCTCCGGGTTGGAAATTCCAGCCGGAATACCACTGCCTGCGCCGTTGTTGACGTAAAGGAAACCATCACAGTCCGCCAGCTTACCAACATCGGCGGAAAGCCTGATTTTATCGACTGGAAGCCGGAAGAAAGAAAAGCGGAAACAATTGCGGATATTCCCGTTCTGGAGCTCAGCGCGGATGCTGTCGCTGCTTTGCGCTGGCCGGAACCCCATACTGCCTCCGAGGCTGCTCAAAAGAAAGCCGCTTCCCTGTCTGAACGAGACCTGATTAAGACGTGTCTTGGCTACTACAAGGAGGGTGTAAAGGGCTTTGCCAGTGTCGTTGGGAATGCAGCGCCCCACGTTGCAGGCGGTGCCGGTGAAAGCACCAGCTGTGTAGAAGGTGTTCCCTATCTGGTTATGGCAGACGGCCCTGCCGGTCTTCGCCTGGCTCAGCATTATACGAAGGACAAGAAGGGAATTCACACGCTTGGAATAGCCCTACCTGCCGGCATGGAGGATTTCCTGGGCACCATTCCCAAGCTGCTTATGAAGCTTGGAAGCCGTCCTCCTAAGGGTAAGCAGGTTTTCGATCAGTACTGTACCGCCATTCCCATCGGCACAGCCCTGGCGCAGAGCTGGAATAGGTCGCTTTGTGAGGTCTGCGGCGATATCGTAGGATCTGAAATGGAGCTGTTCCACATTGATCTCTGGCTGGCCCCTGCCTTCAACATCCACCGCAGCATCCTCTGCGGCAGAAACTTCGAATACTGCTCCGAGGATCCTCTGATCAGCGGCATGGTCGGCGCGGCCATCACCAGGGGCGTGCAGAAGCATCAGGGCAAGGGCACCACCGTGAAGCACTTCTGCTGCAACAATCAGGAAACCGACCGGTATGTTTCCAACAGCCATGTCAGCGAGCGAGCTCTCCGGGAAATCTATGTCCGGGGCTTTGAAATCTGCATCCGGGAAAGCAATCCTGCAGCTCTGATGACCTCCTACAACCTCCTCAACGGTGTCCACACCTCCGAACGCAGTGATCTGATGAAGACGCTTCTTCGTGAGGAGTGGGGCTATAATGGCCTGATCATGACCGATTGGGTAATCGGGGCCATGGGATTCCAGGGTAAATACCGTATGGCAAAATCCGCCCCCACCATCGCCGCAGGCAATGACCTGTTTATGCCGGGGTCTGAGCAAGACTATAATCTTGCCATGAGTGCCCTAAAGGGAGAAAACCAGGGCTTCCAGTTGACCAGAGAAGAAGCAGAATACTGCGCCGCCCATGTGATTGATACCGCGTGGCGGATGAAGCAATAATTACTGGAGGGAGTATACGTGAAAACGAAAAAGCATACCGGTATGGTAACCGGGCGTGAGAAAGCCAGCTACGGCCTATACTTCGCAGGTCAGAACATTTTCTATCTTCTGATCTATATGTACATGAACACCTACTTCACGGATGCCGGCATCTCTGCGGTGGCAGTGGCCGGAATCGCGTTGGTGGTCAAGATCTGGGACGCGATCAACGACCCCATCTTCGGCGGCATTATTGACAGGATTCACTTCAAAAAAGGCAAATTCGTTCCCTGGCTTCGGATTTCCCTGATTGGAATTCCCCTGGCTACGATTCTGCTCTTTGCGATTCCAAACAGTCTTCCCATGGGCGCAAAGATTGCCTGGGCTGTTGTCGCTTACATTCTGTGGGATACCGCCTATACCATTTGCGATGTACCCATCTTTGGCCTGGTAACCACCATTACCAATATCCAGCATGAGCGCACCACCCTGAACGCCATCGGCCGTGTGTGCGCCATGGCTGCTGCCATGATTGTCATGGTCGTAATTCCCACCTTCCGTGCCATGCTGGGCGGCTGGACCCAGACCGTCATCATGCTCTCCGTACTCGGTGCCATCACCATGGTGCCCATCTGCTTCACCGCGAAAGAGCGCTGTGTCAATGCCGAACAGGAAGCCCAGCAGGATGTCGGACTGAAAGAGATGTTCAGCTACCTGAAGCACAACAAGTACCTGCTCATTTTCTATATTGCTTTCATGGTGATCGGTGCGTTGAATGTGACCAGTGTCTGGGGTCTGTACATCACGCGGATCTGCCTCGGGGATGAATCCATCAGTTCTGTCTCCGGCATCCTGGGCATTCTCCCGTCCATTGTGTTGGGTGCTTTCATCCCGATGATCTGCCGGAAGGTGGACAAGTTTAAGCTGTTCTACTGGGCCTATGCCGCCACGGCTGTGCTGACCCTCGCTAAATTCCTCATCCCCTATGACAGTACGGCAGGGTTCCTGATCATGACCGCGCTTGCCTCCATCCCCATGGGCATGACCACGACCCTCACATACATGTTCACGCCCGATTGCGCGGAATACGGCCATTATAAAACCGGCATCAGCGCTCCCGGTATCACCTTCTCTGTCCAGACCTTCTTTGCAAAGCTGCAATCCGCCATTGTGACCGCGGTGGGCAGCCTGATGCTGGCCGCAATCGGGTTCGTTGAGGGCGAAAATGCCGTGCAGGCCGCCGGATTCGCGGGAAGGCTCTGGAACGCCAGCATCATTGCACCTGTTGCCGGTATTGTATTGGGACTGATCATCCTGCGTGCCTACAAGCTGAACGACCATGATGTGGAATTGATGGCAAAATGCAACGCCGGTGAAATCAGCCGTGCGGAAGCGGAAGCACAGATGATCAACAAATACTAAGGCTACACCGCATAATTCGGCAAGGAAGCTCAGCGAGAGATTTTGTGCCAGTTCAAAGTTTCAAAAACGGGGGAATACTGTATGTATTTCCCGTTTTTGAAACTGCAGAAATGGTGCAAAAGATCCGCTGAGATCCGCTGACGCAATTGTGCGGTGTTGCCCTAAGGAACCACGAAAGGGCTCCTCCAAAAGGCAGCTCCCGGAGCCTGAATGGTTCCGGGAGCTGCAATCTGTTGCTTGCCCGATTCGTGGAGCAATTCAAGACCTCCCAAATGAAGCCAAAGGAGTGCATACCCATGCAGAATGAAGCCCTGTTCCGGGATAAGCCGGTTTGGTCCGCAATTTTCTCCATGGCGATCCCGTCGGTCTTTACCATTCTCGTGATGATTGTCTACAATATGGCCGATATGTTTTTTATCGGTCGTCTGGGAGATACCGCCCAGGTGGGCGCCATCTCCATCGTAGGGCCGGTTTTTTCTCTGCTTTCTGCCGTCTCCACCATGATCGGGGTCGGCGGCTGCGCCACCATTGCCAAGGCGTTGGGCGGCGGCCAAACCGAGAACGCCCGGACCTGTGCCAGTCTGTGCGGCTGGACCTTCCTGCTGTTCGGGGTCGTATTCGCAGCCGCTGCGCTGGTGTTTACCGACCCTTTGCTGCGTATGCTGGGAGCCACCCCGGATATGCGGCATTACGCCGGAAGCTATATGCGGATCCTGGCGCTGGGCGCCCCGGTGATGCTGTTCAGCCAGGGCATGGCCATGCTGATCCGTTCCGAGGGCGCCATCAAGGAAGGGCTGATCAGCAATCTATCCGGTACCGTGGTTAACCTGATTCTGGACCCGGTGTTCATTCTGGGGTTAAAATGGGGCGTGGCCGGCGCGGCAGTAGCTACGGTACTGGGCAATCTGGTGGGCAGCGCCTATTTTGCTTACTACATCCTCCGCAAATCCGGCATCCTGAATCTGAAACCGCAATGCGCTCTGCGCAGTCCCGGCTCGCTTCTGCCCATGATGGCGCTGGGACTTCCCAATGCCCTGAGCAGCATTCTGTCCGGTCTTG
>CALYTB010000196.1 GCA_945486035.1 uncultured Clostridia bacterium | reverse complement strand
CGGCGTATTCCAGCACCGCCCGGGCGATGGCCATGCCGTCGTAGGTGGAGGTGCCACGGCCGATTTCGTCCAGAATTAAGAGACTGCGGGATGTGGCGTATTTCAGAATCGAGGCAACCTCCGCCATCTCCACCATGAAGGTGGACTGGCCCGAAGCCAGGTCGTCGCTGGCGCCGATTCTGGTAAACACCCGGTCCACCAGGCCGATGCGGGCGCTGCGGGCGGGGACGAAGGAACCCATCTGCGCCATCAGCACGATCAGGGCCACCTGGCGCATGTAGGTGGATTTGCCCGCCATGTTGGGGCCGGTGATGATGGATACCTGGTGGTCGCTGCTTCCCAGGGAGGTGTCATTGGGGACGAACAGGGAATCCTTCAGGGTTGCTTCCACCACGGGATGCCGGCCGTCCACAATGGAGATTTCCCGGCCCAGGGTGATCTCCGGGCGGCAGTAGCCCCGCTGGACAGCCACGGCGGCGAGAGAGCACAGCGTATCCGCCGCGGCCACGGCGGCGGCAGCCTGCTGCACCCGGGGCGCCTGCTGGGCGAGGTATTCCCGCAGCTCGGTGAAAATCTGGTATTCCAGAGCGGTGAGCCGGTCTTTGGCGGTGAGCACCTGGTTTTCCAGCTCCTTCAGCTCCTGGGTGATGTAGCGCTCACAGTTGGCCAGGGTCTGCTTGCGGATGTAGTCCGGGGGGACCTGATCCATAAAGGATTTGGACACTTCAATATAATAACCGAACACCCGGTTGAAGCCCACCTTCAGGGTGCGGATGCCGGTTTTCTCCCGCTCCGAAGCCTCGATGGCCGCGATGGTGCCGGAGCCGCCCTCCATAATGTCCCGGAGCCGGTCGGCTTCGGCGCTGGCGCCCCGGCGGATGATACCGCCCTCCCGGATGGTCAGGGGAGGATCGTCCACCAGGGTATTCTCAATCCGGTCGGCGCAGTCGGTCAGGGGATCCACTGTCTGGGAAAGCTTTGCCAGCATGGGGGATTCCATTTTGGAAAGCTGCTTTTTTACCCCCGGCAGAGCCCGAAAGCCCCGGGCCAGACCCAGAAGATCC
Source organism: uncultured Clostridia bacterium (assembly GCA_945486035.1). GTDB lineage: Bacteria > Bacillota > Clostridia > Oscillospirales > Oscillospiraceae > Faecousia. The sequence goes on along the minus strand of CALYTB010000196.1, from coordinate 2,951 downwards.
CGGGCGTTGACGGTGCCGGTGACGATTCTGGTCATGACCCGCTCCAGGTCCGTCACGTCGGACAGGGCTTCCTCCAGCTCCCCCCGAATGATCACGTTGTCCACCAGCTCCCCCACTGCCGCATGGCGGCGGGTGATTTCGGCGGGGTCCAGGAGGGGCTTTTCCAGCCAGGAGCGGAGCAGCCGCCCGCCCATGGCGGTATGGGTTTTGTCCAGTACCCACAGCAAGGTGCCCTTTTTCTCCTTGGATCGCATGGTTTCGGTCAGCTCCAGATTCCGCCGGGCATCCATATCCAGCTCCATGAACTTCCCGGTGGTGTAATACTGAAGCTCCCGGATATGGGCCAGGTCATTGCGCTGCAGCCACAGAAGGTGCTGCAGCAGCGCGCCGGAGGCGATGACCGCGGCGGGAAGGCCCCCCAGCCCCAACTGGGACAGGTTCTGACCGAAGTGGGACTGAAGCACCTCTTCGGCCTTCTCCTGGGAGAACAGCTCGGGTTTTCCTTCGTTGACACAGCAGCTTAAGCGGCGGAAGAGGGCATCGGAAATTACCTCGCCTTCCGTTCCGGGGCCGAAGCGGATGACCTCGCTGGGGGCAAAACGGCCCAGCTCCGAGGCCACGGTCTGTTCGTCCGGACATACCGTGGCGTAAAACGCGCCGGTGGACACATCGCAGAAGGAAAGACCGAATTTCCCGCCTTCGCCGTAGATGCAGCTGATGTAATTATTCTTATTTTCGTCCAGCATGCAGCTTTCCGTCACGGTGCCGGGGGTGACGATGCGGGTGATGTCCCGCTCCACCAGGCCTTTGGCGGTGGCGGGGTCCTCCATCTGCTCACAGATGGCCACCTTGTAGCCCTTCTGCACCAGGCGGGCGATGTAGGAGTCCACGCTGTGGTAGGGAACGCCGCACATGGGGGTCTGCTCCTCTTTGGGCTTGGAGCGGTCCCGGCTGGTCAGGGTCAGATCCAGCTCCCGGGCAGCCAGCTTGGCATCCTCGTTGAACATTTCGTAGAAGTCGCCCAGCCGGAAAAACAGGATGCAATCGCGGTGCTGCTCCTTGATCTGCTGATACTGCCGCTGCATGGGGGTCAGTTCACTGGTTGGCTTGGCCATAATTCAGGTTCCTTTTCTATAATATGTGAAAGTGTTGAGCTGCGTTTGAAGAGCTAAATTGTTGTTTACACAAAAAGGCTGTCATCCCGAGCGAGCGCAGCGAGTCGAGGGATCTACGCATTTTGTTTCGCTTTCGGGTAAATTCAGTGCCAAGATCCTTCGACTTCGCTGCGCTTCGCTCAGGATGACAAGGTTCTCTGTTGCTTGAGGTTGTGCGCTAAACAACAATTTACCATCTTACAGATACCGGTGTGTTTTTGGGATTATGCTTCCAGGCTGCCGGTGAGGCTCCAGGTGGTGGCACCGGTGATGGTGAGGATTTGGTAAGTTCCGATGAGATTGTCCTCTCCGGCAAAGCGAACCAGACGGCCGCCCTCCGTTCGGGCGGTGAGCTGATTCTTTTCCCGGCCGTCCACCAGGCAGCGAAGGGTCCGGCCCACATAGCTTTGGTGGATTTCCTCAGAGATGGCGTTCTGGATGGCACACAGCCGGTCAAAGCGGCGGTTTTTCTCCTCCCTGGGGGTGGGGTCGGCCATGGAGGCGGCGGGAGTGCCGGGACGGGGGGAGAAGATGAAGGTGAACAGGCTGTCGTAGCGGACGGCCTGAATCAGGGAGATGGTTTCCTCGAATTCTTCCTCGGTTTCTCCGGGAAAGCCCACAATCACGTCGCTGGTCAGCACCAGATCGGGCATGACCTGCTTTGCGTAGAGCACCTTCTCTAAGTAAGTTTCCCGGTCATAATGCCGATTCATGGCCTTCAGCACCCGGGTGGAGCCGGACTGGAAGGGGAGGTGGAGCTGCTTGGCGATTTTATCATACTTTGCCATGGTATCAAAGAGCTTGTGAGAGGCGTCCCGGGGGTGGCTGGTCATGAACCGAATGAGAAAATCCCCGGGAAGCTGGGCAATGGCGGCTAGCAGGTCTGCAAAATCCATGTTCAGGCTCAGATCCTTGCCGTAAGAGTTTACATTCTGACCAAGCAGGGTGATTTCCTTCGCGCCCGCGGCGATCAGATCCCGGCACTCGGCCAGAATATCCTCCGGCTGGCGGCTGCGCTCCCGGCCCCGGACGTAGGGGACGATGCAGTAGGTGCAGAAATTGTTGCAGCCGTACATGATGGACACCCAGGCCTTCAGACCGGAATCCCGGACCTGGGGGATTCCCTCGGCAATGGAGCCGGGCTCGTCCGCAACATAAAACTGGCGCTTGTGAAGGCTGAGAACCCGCCAGAGGATTTCCGGAAACTGCCATAGATGGTGGGTGGAGAATACCCCGTCCACATGGGGAAAGCTTTTGCGGATCCTGTCGGATACCTGGGTCTGGCCCGCCATGCAGCCGCACAGGAAGATTTTCTGCTCCGGGTGGCGGCGCTTGGTGTGGGTCAGGGCCCCCAGATTGCCGAACACCCGCTGTTCGGCGTGCTCCCGGATGGCGCAGGTGTTCAGCACCACCACATCGGCTCCCTCGGCTTCCGACACAATGGAATAGCCGCTCTGGGTCAGGTATCCCCGGATTTTTTCGGAATCGGCCTCGTTCTGCTGGCAACCGTAGGTTTCCACAAAGGCCTTGGGGGCGCGGGAACGCTGCTGCCAGTAGGCCGCGATTTTGTCGCAATAGGAAAACTGTTCCTGCAGCTGCTGCTGGGAGATCACAGTGGTTTTGGTGTTCATGGGCTCCTCCTTGGGGGGTATATCATATCAACTATATATAATAGCATTTTGGAGACCTGTTTTCAAGGGCGGATTCCGGAAAAAGAGAGGGGATTGCCGGGACGGAGCGGGAAATTGGTGTTTAGCGGCTTCGCCGAATTGACAATTGACAATTGACAGTTGACAA
>CALYTB010000195.1 GCA_945486035.1 uncultured Clostridia bacterium | reverse complement strand
CTCCCCTACAGTAAGGACGAAGTGCGTTTGAAAACTGTAAACAACAATTTACCCAAAAGGCCTCCCCGGCAGCTTTCGGGGAGGCTTTGGGGTTTCATTTGTTTTCCCGCCGGTTTTCCATGTGCCCGGATTGGATCACAGGAGGCTTGGGATCCCCCACTTCCCAGGGAACCGGCTTTTTTTCCTCTTCCTTCATGACACTTCACCCCGGAATCAGTATTCCCCGGATATGGCAAACACAATCCTCCCGGAAAACTTTACATTTCCCGGGACCCATGATATAATTTCCATATTGTCAATTGGGGAACAGCTAAATTGTTGTTTGCTCTTTTCAAACACCTTACGTTCCTACCGTAGGGGCGGCTATTAGCCGCCCGAAAGGTTCTTACTTTTGGGCGTTTTCGATAGAACGGGGTGCTGTCAATGACGAAAGCAAAGCGGGCGGCTGATAGCCGCCTCTACGGTAAAATCTCAACAAACACCAATTTCCCGCTCCGCTGCCGTACCGGCATGGTCGGGGCCTATCCACTCCGAAGGGATGGGATATCATGTCACAAATCATCCGGGATATCACCGAGGTTGCCCGCTGCGGGGCACAATACCGGTCAGACCAGCTGTCCCCTATGGGGCTGAAGGCCTGTCATGCCAGCTACCTGACCCAGATCTGCGCCGAGCCCGGCATCTCCCAGGACGGTCTGGCCCGCAGGATCTGCATCAACAAGAGCAATGTGGCCCGCCAGGCCGCGGTGCTGGAGGAGGAGGGCTTCATCACCCGCCGGCCCTCCGCCTCGGACAAGCGGGTTCTGGAGCTGTATCCCACACAGAAGGCCCTGAGCATCCTGCCCCAAATCCGGGAGATTCTGGACTGCTGGGACGGCTGCGTCACCGCCGATCTGACCTGCGAAGAGAAGGAGCAGCTGGCAGCCCTGCTTGCCAAAATGAAAATCCGGGCCACCGCCTATATGGAAGAACGCTGAAAGGAGAATTCCATGACCCCACATGCCCAATGGAAGAAGGAGGGCTTCCGACGGGAAGGGGTTCTGCGGGATGCCATCCCGGACGGTGATCACTACGCCGACGACATCCTCACGGCTCTGCCGGAAGAGGATTCGCGCAGCCTCCGGGACACCTGAAGCCAACGCGGCAGTTCGGCAAATTGGTGTTTGCACGTTCGTTAGGACTGTCATTGCGAGACCAGTCCGCTTAAGTGGTCGTGGCAATCCCCCAACTTTTCAGACCGCTAACGTAGACGGAGCCCCCATTTTACGCACTTCCCGGAAGATCCGGGGGATTGCCACGTCGCTGCGCTCCTCGCAATGACAGCGTTTTTCGGAGCGCCAAACACCACTTTTTGCTCCTATGTTTGTGGCTTTCCGAAAACACAACCGCGCCGGGAATCGGGTGACACTTACCCGATTCCCGGCGCGGTATCTTCACGCATGGGTTATTTCCGCTCCTCGGCGAAGAGGGGCTTGATTTTCTGCCGGTAGATTCTGGCGAAGAAGAACAGCGTCACGCTGCCGCTGACCACCTCGGCGATGGGGAAGGACAGCCATACGTTGTGTACACTGCCCGTCAGGCTCAGCAGATACGCCGCGGGCAGCAGCACCAGCATCTGGCGGCAGATGGAGGTAATGGTGGTGTACATGCCGTTGCCCAGCGCCTGGAAGCAGGCCCCCAGAGAAATGCAGATGGCAGCCAGCGGGAAGCTCCAGCTGATGGTGCGCAGGGCTCCCCTTCCGATCTCCAGAAACTGCTCCGAGGGATTGAACATCCCCAGCAGCACATCGGGAACCAGCTGGAAGGCCAGCAAGCCCGTGAGCATCAGCCCCAGGGCCACACAGCAGGCCAGCCGCTGGGTTTTCATGATCCGATGAGGATTCCGGGCGCCGTAGTTAAAGGCCACAATGGAAATGGTGGCATTGTTCACCGCGAACAGCGGCATAAAGAAGAAGCTCTGGAGCTTAAAGTAGATGCCGAACACGCCGGTGCTGGTTTCGCCGAAGCCCTGGAGAATTTGATTCATACCGAAATTCATCACGGAGCCGATGCCGTTCATCACGATGGAGGGCACGCCCACGGTGAGGATGGGCCGGACGGTCTCCCAGCGCAGCTTCAGGAACCGGGTTCCCAGCTGCACATCCGGGTTGCACTTCAGATTAAAGATCACCACAATCACGGCAGCCACCCACTGTCCAATGACCGTAGCCACTGCCGCGCCGGCCAGACCCATGGCGGGAACGCCGAACCAGCCGTGGATAAAAATGGGGTCCAGCACAATGTTCGTCACCGCGCCCACGCCCTGGGAGATCATGGTGTAGAAGGTGCGGCCCGTGGCCTGGAGCAGCCGCTCCCCCAGAATGGAAACAAACACACCCATGCTGTACACACAGCAGATCCGGGTATAGGCGATGCCGCCCTCCACGGTTTCCGCCACGTCGGACTGCATGACGAAGTAGGGCCGGGACCCGAACAGGCCGAACAGCACAAACAGCACCGTCACGGCCAGCATCATGGTAATGCCGTTACCCGCCGCCCGGTTGGCGGCCTCCTGATTCCTCTCCCCCAGACATTTGCTGAGCAGGGAGTTGACACCCACACCGATGCCCACGGCAAAGCCGATCTGCATATTCTGCACCGGGAAGGCCAGGGACAGCGCCGTCACCGCGCTCTCGGACACCTGGGACACATAGATACTGTCCACCACATTGTAAAGAGCCTGCACCAGCATGGAAACCACCATAGGCAGCGCCATGTTCAGAAGCAGCTTCCCCACGGGCATAACGCCCATTTTGTTCTCCTTCAACGAAACCGAAGCCATATTTTTCTCCTTTGTCACATAATCACGCCCAGTATACAGGATTGTCCCCCGAAAAGCAACCCCCCGGCTCCATTTCGGGGCCGGGGGCGTGTTTTACATCCGGAAGATATTGCCGATGGCCTGGCCGGCGGACTGGGGCTTGGGACGGATGGCGTTGTAAATGAGGCACCGGCCAACCTCTAGCCGGGGGCGGAAGAAATAGTAGAGCCCGATCTGAAGCACCAGGGACAGGCCATAAAGCAGCCAGCCCGCGGACTCCGACATGGGCACAACGGAATCCAGGAAGGGCAGCACATTCACCAGCATGGATGCCAGATAGTACCACCAGAAGCTGAGGTCCAGCTTGAAAAAAGCCATGCAGTTGCGGCGGGTCATGCGGAAGCTCTCCGACAGAGCCCTGAAGGCCCCCGCCCGGGGGTCCTCCACAATCACCAGCTGGGCGACTCCCAGTCGGTAGGACACGGGAATCATCACCGCGGCCATGAGGACAAGGAGGATGCCGTACATGGGTGCCACTGCCTTCAGGAAGGCCATCAGGGCAGCATCGTCGGTTGTCAGCATGGTCACCAGCTGCTGAGGATCCGCCCCGGAATTGACCATGGGGGTCAGCAGCTCGATCACCCCGTTGGACAGTGGGGTCATAAAGAAGACCATCATGGAAGCGTATACCATCGCAAGCCCCAGTGCCAGGTAGATTGGGATTTGCAGCAGGAGCAGCCGCAGCAGGGGGAAAAACCGGGCCAATCCCGTCCGCAGGGTCTGGGGAGAGGTAAACTGCCCCCGGGAGATCCGCAGCATGGCAGCCAGCAGACCCAGATCCAGCACCAGCAGCACCAGGGTGTGGGCCATGGGCAGAAGGGTCTGCAGCGTGGACAGCAAAGAACGGGTTCCCAGGTTCCCCAAGCCGCCGGAACGGGACATCAGGTTGCCCAGGCCCTGGCCCAGGCCGGTCGTCACCAGGCAGGAGGCCAGGAGGATGCCGCAGTATACAAGAAGAATCTGCCGCAGCTGCCCCGCCCGGCTCAGCAGCTCCCGGGCCACGGACTTGACGGTTTTCGGATGACGGATATTCATGGTTTGTTCTCCAATGCAGATGGTTTTTGTTCTATTATAGAACAAACCGGCAAAATAGCAAATGAATTTTTTATGACTGTGGATTTTCCGTGGGAAATATGGTAGGATGAAGGAAAACGCGCAGAAGGATCAGTACGATAAATTGTTGTTTAGCGGCTTCGCCGAATTGACAATTGACAGTTGACAATTT
>CALYTB010000194.1 GCA_945486035.1 uncultured Clostridia bacterium | reverse complement strand
GCTGGTTCGCAATGACAGGTAATTTGGAACGCACACTTTCAAACACCAATTTATCGTTTTATTGATCTGCTTCATAGACAACCCCCACGGCATGGCCGTGGGGGTTTGGTTATTGGGTGAGGTTTTGAATCCATTTGCCTTGCTTCAGCATGGCCGCGCCGATGACGGATTTGAGAAGGTCGGTCATCTGGCACAGGATGTACAGCGGGAGAATGGGGAGGCTCGTGAACCGGCTCAGGCAGTAGGCCAGCGGCACACAGACCACCCACATGAAGCAGCTGTCGAACAGGAAGGTGACGAAGGTCTGGCCGCCGGAACGGAGGGTGAAGTAGGTGGCGTTGGTATAGGCGTGGAAGGGCATCATCACGGCCACCACAAGGATCAGCTCCGTTGCCAGATGACGGACCTCATGGGTCGTATTGTAGAGCAGGGGGAAGGCCCCGGAAAGGGATGCCTCCAACGCACCGAACACCACACCGGAGGCCACGGAGATGGCAAGGAGCTTCCGGTTGGAATCCCGCACCTCCCGCTCGGGTAGGTCCGCTCCCAGCATCTGGCCCATGAGAATGCCCACGGCGTTGCCCATGGACAGGAATACCACGCTGGACAGGTTCGACATGGTGGTGGCGATGTTCATGGCGGGCACCACATCCAGGCCGCAGGTGGAGTAGCACTGATTCAGAATGGCAACACCGGTGGACCAGAGGAATTCGTTGACCAGCAGGGGCATCCCCTTCACCGTGATTCCCCACAGGAGCTTGCCGGGAATATAGGGGGAGCGGTAGGCGCCCCGAATAAAGGGATTGCGCTCCGGGTGCAGGTGGGTCCAGCCGGCTACCAGGATCAGTTCCACGAACCGGGAGATTACTGTGGCCAGGGCCGCGCCCTCCACGCCCATGGCAGGAGCGCCAAAGTGGCCGAAAATCAGCACATAGTTGAGAATCAGGTTCACGAACACCGCCGTGATGCCGCCCACCATAGGAACCACGGTCTCCCCGGTTTCCCGGAGGGTGCCGGAGTAGGCGTTGCACAGAGCGAAAGGCAGGAAGCCCCAGATGATGACCCGAAGGTATTTGAGGCCGTATTCCATGGCCCCGGCGGCGGTGAGGGCATCGCCGTCACCCTGGAGGTACAGACCGATGAGCCCGGTGCCCCCCAGCAGGAAGATGGCAGTGCCCAGGGCGGAGAGAATCAGGCAGATGAACAGCTTGAAGCGGAAGGTGTGGCGGATGCCCTCGTGGTCCTGAGAGCCCCAGAACTGGGCGGTGAAGATGCCCGCGCCGGAGCAGGCACCAAAGACACACAGGTTAAAGACAAACACCAGACCGTTGACGATGGACACGCCGCTCATGGGGATGGTGCCCACCTGGCCCACCATGATGTTGTCCAGCAGGGATACAAAGTTTGTAATGCCGTTTTGAATCATAATGGGGACGGCCACCCCCAGGACACGGCGGTAAAACGCCCTGTCCGCGATCAAAGGGTTTCGCATAATTACCTCGTGATGATGAAGATATGGGAAGGGACGGAACGGGAAATTGGTGTTTGTAAAGATATGCTGTCATTGCGAGCCAGCGCACACGCTGGCGTGGCAATCCCCCCGTTGAAAGGAATCAGGTGACGATTACTACCAAAATTGCCACATTATCCTACTCTGTAGGGCAATCGTCGAACATTTTACTTCTAACCGGGGGATTGCCACGACCAGTGTGCGCTACTCTCTCGCAATGACAGGAAACCTGGAGACAGCCCGACAAACACCAATTTATCGTTCGCGGGTGGTTACAGGGCTTTGCCGGACAGGTAGACGGTTTTGCTGCTGTAGTCCGGGGCGCAGACCAGGAAGTCGGCGAATTTGCCCTCTTCGATGGAGCCGATTTGGGCCTGGGCGGAGATGGCACAGGCGGGGTTGTAGGTGGCGGCCCGGACGGCATCCTCCTCCTTCACGCCGAAGCGAACGGCGTTCACCAGGCACTGCCACAGGCTTGCCGCGGAGCAGGCGATGGTGCCGTCCGCCAGACGGGCCACGCCGCCCCGGAGCCAGGCATCCTGACCGCCCAGCTCGAATTTGCTGCCCTCGGGCATTCCCGCGCAGCGGCCGGAGTCGGAAACCAATACCATCCGCTCTCCGCCGAACATGGAGAAGGCCAGCCGCACGGCGGCAGGATGGATGTGGTAGCCGTCACAGATCAGCTCCGCCCGGACGTTGGGGTTCTCCACCGCGGCGGGGATGACGCCGGGATTGCGGTGGCTGATGGGGGGCATGGCGTTGTACAGGTGGGTCACATGGGTGGCGCCCGCATCGAAGACGGCCTTCGCGTGGTCGTAGTCCGAGTCCGTGTGGGCTACGGATACAGTGCACAGTTTGGATGCCTTTTCTGTGAATTCCGCCGCGCCGGGAAGCTCCGGAGCCACGTCCACAATCCGGATCAGGCCGCCGCAGCCGTCGTAGAGCTTTTTGAAGCCCTCAAAATCCGGCTCCTTCAGGTAGTCCGGGTTCTGGGCGCCCCGCTTCTTATAGGAGAAGTAGGGGCCTTCCATCTGGATGCCCATGAGCCGGGCGGCGCCCTCCTGGGGCTCGTCCGCCACTGCCCGGGCGGTGGCGAAGGCCTTCTCCAGCACGTCGTAGGGCAGGGTCATGGAGGCGGGGGCAAAGGAGGTGACACCAACCTGGGCGTACCACCGGGCCATGGACCGCAGACCCTCCAGGCTGCCGTCGGAGAAGTCCGCGCCGGAGTTGCCGTGGCTGTGGACATCCACCAGGCCGGGGATGACCGTAGCGCCGCCCAGGTCCACCGCGTCCTCGGGGACGGTATCGGGCAGAATCCTGCCAAAACGGCCGTCCTTTACCTCAAAGGCGCCGGTATGGAACCGGAAATCGGATGTGAAAATTCTGGCGTTCTTATAAAACATAATATAAGCCTCCTTATATATAGTAGACAGTGGGTCGTTACGGAATCCATGTGCATAGGGGTATCCCTGAGCGGAAAGACAAATTGGTGTTTGAATAATAAACGCTGTCATTGCGAGACCAGTGCGCACACTGGTCGTGGCAATCCCCCGGTTGAATGGAACCAGGTAACGATTACCACCAATAATACGAAATTTTCTGCTTTTGTAGGGCAATTGTCGATACATTTCCTCTCTACCCGGAGGATTGCCACACCAGTGTGCGCACTGGTTCGCAATGACAGCGTTTTTCATGGCAATGACAGCGGTTTTTGAGTGCGCACTTTCAAAGACCAATTTTTCGCTCTGCAGGGATTCGGGGAGGGCGGCGGGCGGCAGGCCGGGGCATTCCTTCCGGGTGGTTACAAAATGTAGTGGGTGAAGCGTGGGAGAGTTCTTAAGATTTTCTGAAGAAGGAAAACGGAAGTGGTTCATCCGGGTAATATGGTATCATGAATGGAAAGAAAATGCAATCACTTTTTCCTGATTGTAACGTTTGTCACGGGAAAAGAGGAACTTTTTACAGAGAAATCAGATGGGTGTAAATCCTGTAACCGGCCCGTAAATATTTTTGTAATCTTTTGTAATTTTCCTATTGACAATCCGGTATTGGTGCGCTATAATACAGCCATGAAACAGCTACCGGAGCCTGCCGGGTTGGGTAAGACCAACGGGGTACGGTGGGTTTCGAAAAAGAAACATATTCTTTAGGAGGTATGAATCATGAAAGCTAGTAAGAAGCTGATGAGCCTGCTGCTGGTTGTCGCGATGCTGGTCTGCGCCATCCCGTTCCAGGTATTCGCCGGCGAGGTGGATCCGAATACCACTCCCGTCACCGTTCCCGTGAAGGTTGCAATTGAGGGCGGTAAGACCTTTGACAAGGCCATTACCGTTTCCGCCGACAGCGCCGTCGTCCTTACCGAGGAGTACGCCATGAGCACTTCCGGTCTGGTGACCGACCCCGCGACCAAGGATTTTGCGGGCTGGTTCAATCCCGATGGTGACGAGGTCACCGGCAATGAGCTGCCCTATGCGTGGGTTAAGGACGAGGTTGCGAACAACAGCTACTTCCTGACCCTGAAGCTGACTCCCAAGACCGCCCCCACCGAGCCCAAGCCCACCGAGCCCAAGCCCACCGAGCCCAAGCCCACCGAGC
>CALYTB010000193.1 GCA_945486035.1 uncultured Clostridia bacterium | reverse complement strand
CAGACATCGCTCAGCGCCACCCAGTCGCCGAAGGAGCACATCCGGTCGGCGCCCCGGGCACGGGCATAGGCGCAGGCCAGGGGATTTTCGTCCAGACCCTCGATATCGTCCACAAAGCAGGCCTTCTTCAGTTCGGGAGGAAGCACCCGGCCCACGCTGGCGCTGGTGGGGGACACATGCTTGAAGGAGGTGACGGCGCACATTCCTGTGGCCTCCTTCAGCTCCTTGACCAGCTGCCAGGAGTTCAGAGCATCCAGAAAGTTGATGTAGCCGGGACGGCCGTTCAGAATGGTGATGGGCAGGTCGCTGCCGTCCGCCATATAAATCCGGGCAGGCTTCTGGTTGGGATTGCAGCCGTATTTGAGCTCAAATTCATTCATGTCCATATCTCCTTACGTGTGCTTGTTGAGGATACGCTGCTGGAATTTCCGGGTTTTCAGGTCCGTATAGCGGACAAAGAGGGAAATTTTGTTGTCGGGGTTTAAGTTCTCCCACAGCTCCCGGGTGAAATCGTCAATGTCCGCCGGGATGGTGACCCGCTCCGGCTCTCCCTGGAAGGTGGGAATCACAGGATTGCCGTCGCACACATAGGTGTGCAGGAAGTGCCCCAGGCCCGCGGTGGCGGGATATTCATAGAAGAACCGGGCACAGCCTACTCCTTCGGGGCCGGCAGCTTTCAGGATGGACAGCTTGTAGCTGCCGTCCCCCGCCTGAAGGCCGGAGATCCGGGGGGTCCAGTTGGGGCCGTCGTCCTCGAACTGGCGGGTGCGAAGCGCGCTTTCCCAGCTTTCACCCTTAGCCAGGTACTCCCAAACGGTATCGGTCTGGTCACCGTTGGTGACGATGAGCCCCTGTCCCGCTTCCCGGACGGGGTGGTAGATGATGAGGTGAGGGTCTCTCATAAGGGAGGGATCGTAGGCTTCGGTGCGGATGCCGTCGGGCTCCTGAACGAATACCCGGTTGCGGCTGTTGACACTGCGGCCCATGATGAAATAGGCGGCTACGGCTTGGCATCCGTCGGGAGTGACCCCCAGCACGATGCCCCGGCCGGGGTAGGTGTTGCCCTCCAGGCGTTCACCCATGGATTTGACTTCGTAGACATTCATTTACGCTTCCTCCTTGATGGTCACATGACGGCCCTCTACGCTCAGACGGCCCTGGCAGAAAAGGGACACGGCCTGAGGAAGGAGCTTCCATTCGGCCTGGGTCATAATGCGCTTTTGCAGGATTTCGGGGGTGTCCCCCTCCAGAACGGGAACGCTCTTTTGGGCGATGATGGGGCCGCCGTCGCATTCCTCGGTGACAAAATGCACGGTGGCACCGGAGACCTTGACCCCGTAGCGCAGCGCTTCTTCGTGAACGTGGAGCCCATAGTAGCCGGGGCCGCAGAAGGCGGGGATCAGGGCCGGGTGGACATTCATGATGGCGTTGGGGTAGGCCTTCACCAGTTCCCCGGTGAAGATCACCATGCAGCCCGCCAGCACCACCAGGTCAATTTCCAATTCTTTCAGCTTCTCCACCAGGGCAAGGGTCATGGCCCGGTTGGAGGCATATTCTTTCCGGGGCAGCACGAAGCCCGGAATCCCGGCTTTTGCTGCCCGCTCCAGGGCGTAGGCCCCGGCCTTGGAGGAGATGACCGCGGTGATTCTGCCGCCGCCCAATTCCCCCCGAGCCTGGGCATCGATGAGGGCCTGGAGATTGGTTCCGCCGCCGGATACAAGAACCGCAATATTGGTGCTCACCGCAGGACCACCTTTTCTTCGCCAGCAACAATGGAGCCGATGACATAGGCGGTTTCCCCGTTCTCGGTGAGGATGGCCAGGGCCTCCTCCGCCTGCCCGGCAGGGACTACCACGCTCATGCCCACGCCCATGTTGTAGGTGTTGAACATGTCCCGCTCAGGGATGTTGCCGAAGGAGGCAATCAGGTCGAAGATGGGAAGCACCCGCACGCTGGCCTTGTCGATGCTGGCGCAGAGGCCGTCGGGGATGGAGCGGGGAATATTCTCGTAGAAACCGCCGCCGGTGATGTGGGAAATGCCCTTCACATCCACCTTCTGAAGCAGGGCCAGAATGGACTTTACATAGATCCGGGTGGGGGTGAGCAGGCTTTCCGCGATGGTCTTTCCGCCCAGCTCCTGGCGGGGGACGTACAGCTGGGGATTGTTGTTGTCAATGTCAAAGACCTTGCGGCAGAGGCTGAAGCCGTTGCTGTGGATGCCGGTGGAGGCCAGGGCGATGACCACATCTCCCGCCTTCATCCGGGTGTTGTCGATGATCTTCTTCTTGTCCACGATGCCAACGGCAAAGCCCGCCAGGTCGTAGTCCTCCTGGGGCATCAGGCCAGGGTGCTCCGCGGTTTCACCGCCGATGAGAGCGGCCCCGGACTGGACACAGCCCTCGGCCACGCCGGAGACGATCTGGGCAATCTTCTCGGGGTAATTCTTGCCGCAGGCGATGTAGTCCAGGAAAAAGAGGGGCTTGGCGCCGCAGCAGATGATGTCGTTGACACACATGGCCACGGCATCGATGCCGATGGTGTCGTGCTTGTCCATGAGAATGGCCAGCTTCACCTTGGTGCCGCAGCCGTCGGTGCCGGAGACCAGCACGGGCTCCTCCATTCCGGCCAGATTCAGCCCGAAGCAGCCGCCGAAGCCACCCACATCGTCAAGACACCCCTCGTTGCGGGTGCGGGCAATGTGCCGCTTCATCAGCTCCACGGCCTTGTAGCCCGCGGTGATATCCACACCAGCGGCGGCATAGCTGGCGGACTGGGAGTTTTTGTGATCCATGATAACGCTCCTTTGTAAGAAGTTCGTATAGGGCGGAATGGTAAATTGGTGTTTGAAGATTTCAAACGCAATTCGTTCTTACTGTAGGGGAGCCATTCATGGCTCCCGTGGGGCAGTACGTTTTTGCCGAAATGCTGGGGATATCGGAACATTTCACCGCCGGGAGCCATAAATGGCTCCCCTACAGTGTTATTCCGACATTATTAAAAACTGATCTACAAACAACAATTTATCTAATAGATGGTTAATCCTTGCCGGTCCAGCAGTAGGTGCAGACCTTGTCCCGGTCCAGGCCGATGGCTTCGAGAAGGCCCTCCAGGGACTGGTAGCCCAGGGAGTCGAAGCCCATTTCCTTGCAGATGGATTCCAGCATACATTTGCCCCGGGGGGTAGAGCCGTCGGCGTACTCTTCCAGGTGGTTCTGGCCCTCGTCCCCTTCCAGCGCCTGGATGGTCCGGCGGGAGATCAGCTCCATTTCGGAGTTACTCCGGGAGAAGTTCAGGAATTTGCAGCCGTACATGATGGGCGGGCAGGCGGAGCGCATGTGCACTTCCTTGGCGCCGCTGCTGTAGAGAAAATCCACGGTCTCCCGCAGCTGGGTGCCCCGGACGATGGAGTCGTCCACGAACAGCAGCTTCTTGTCCTGAATCAGCTCCGGAACGGGAATCTGCTTCATTTCCGCCACCAGGTTCCGGATCTCCTGATTGCTGGGGGTGAAGGACCGGGACCAGGTGGGGGTGTATTTGACGAAGGGACGGGCGAAGGGCTTGTGGGAGTGGTTGGCGTAGCCGATGGCGTGGGGGACACCGGAGTCCGGCACACCGGCCACAAAGTCCACATCCGGCATGGTGCCGGCGGCAATCTCCTGCCGGGCCATGATCTCACCGTTGCGGCAGCGCATGACCTCCACATTCCGGCCTTCGTAGTTGGAGTTGGGGTAGCCGTAATAGGTCCACAGGAAGGCGCAGATTTTCATCTTCTCCCCGGGGGCGGCCAGCTGCGTCAGACCTTCGGGGGTGATGCGGACAATTTCTCCGGGGCCCAGCTCATAATAGTCCCTGTAGCCCAGCTTGTTGTAGGCGAAGGACTCGAAGCTGACACACAGCCCGTCGTCGTTCCTGCCCACAAGAACCGGGAGCCTGCCTACCTTGTCCCGGGCGGCGATGATGCAGTCCGGGAAGAGAAGCAGTATGGTGCAGGAGCCGTCAATGACCTCCTGGGCGTGGCGGATGCCCTCCACAAGGGTTTCCTTCTGGTTGATGAGGGCGGCGGTCAGCTCCGTGTTGTTGACCTGGCCCGAGGACATGGCCATGAACTGATG
>CALYTB010000192.1 GCA_945486035.1 uncultured Clostridia bacterium | reverse complement strand
TTAGCTCACTACGGATAAAGAAGCAAGGAGAGGTTAAAAATTTTTGCCGTTCCCATCCGGCGGGGCCTCGCCGGATAGGTCTGGCTCAATCGTCGGGCAAGTCCACCTTGCCTACAAAAGAATAATAAATCTCGATGTCCTGGTGGCGCGTTCCCTGCTCGTCCTTCCAGCACTCATGCACCACGATCTTCTCCACGAACTCCCGCAGGAGGGTGGGGGTCAGCTCCTCAAAGCTGGTGTACTTCCGCACAACGGCCATGAACTTCTCCACGTTCACAGCGGCCTCCTGCGCCTGCCCCAGCTCCGCCTGTAACTCGGCGGCACGGGCCTTCAGCGTGGCCTGCTCCTGCTCATAATCGGTGGACAACTCCATGAAACGCTCGTCCGTAATGCGCCCGCTCACGCTGTCCTCATACAGACGCTTGAAGATGCCGTTCAACTCTCCGATACGCTTCTGCGCCGCCTCCAGCTCGCGGCGGCGGGCGGCGTTCTTCCGCTTACCGCCGTCCTCGTTCTGTGCCATCAGCAGCTTCATAAACCGGGCCTCATGCTTGGCGGCGTAGCTGGTGACTTTCCGCAGATTTTCCGTCACGCCCGCCGTCAGAAGGTCGGTGCGGATGAAATGTGCCGTACAATCGGCGGTGCGCTTCTTGTAGCTGCCGCAGATGTAGCAGTCCTGCCGCCGCTTGTTCGTTTCATACCTCTGCTGGTACATGACGCTGCCGCAGTCGGCGCAGAACAACAGACCGGAGAACAGGCCAACCTCGCCGTAGCGGTTGGGCCGCTTTCGCTGTTTGCGAAGCTCCTGCACTCGCTCCCAGGTGGCCTCGTCAATGATGGCCTCGTGGGTATGCTCAAAGACCATTATCTTGTCCTCTGGGTTGGCAACGCTGGTCTTGACCTTGTAGGACACCTTCTCCGTCTTGAAGTTGACGGTATGCCCCAGGTACTCCCGGCGCTCCAGGATGTGCGCCACGGTGTTGCTCGACCACTTACAGGGGTAGTCCGGGTAGTAACGGCGGGTGCTGCCGGTGCGCCGGTACTCCATCGTCCCCGGCGTGGGGATGTTCTGCTCGGTCAGCATCCGGGCAATCTTGGTGGGGCCGTTCCCGGCAAGGCACAGACTGAATATCTGCTTTACAACAGGTGCGGCCTCCGGGTCAACAACGAAGTGTCCGTCCGGGCCTTTCAGATAGCCATAGACCGGCTGGCTGGTGATGGGTTTTCCGCTCATGCCTTTAGCCCGGAAAACCGCTTTGATTTTCTTGCTCGTGTCCCTCACCATCCATTCATTAAATAAATTCCGCAAGGCGCTCATGTCGTTGTCGCCCTGGGCGCTGTCCACGCCGTCATTGATGGCGATAAAGCGGACGCCTTTCTTTGGGAAGGTAATTTCTGTAAATAGGCCCACTTGCAGATAATTCCGTCCCAGGCGTGAGAGGTCTTTCGTCACGACCGTCTTGACCGCGCCGCTCTCCACAGCGTCCATCATCTCGGTGAAGCCGGGCCGCTGGAAGTTGGCTCCGCTCCATCCGTCATCCACGAAAAACTGATAGGGCATCAGGCTATGCTCACGGGCGTAGCTTTCGAGGATGCGCTTTTGATTGGAAATCGAGTTGCTCTCGCCCTGCAATTCATCGTCGCGGCTGAGGCGGCAGTACAAGGCGGTGATGGGGGCTTGCATGGGTTGCTGTCTTAACATCGTTTCCTCCAATCCGACAGCCCCGGCCCCGCTATTCCGATGGCAACAGTATAGCACAGGCCGGGGCGGTTGTATAGTGCTTTTTACTTCCTTACAAGAAAAAGTTTTAAGCTGAGGATTATCGCGGAACTACCGGCAGGAGGTCACGGGCCGGGGCTGATCTGGCAGCGGCTTTCGGCCTCCAGGACTTTCGCCATTTTGTCGGCGGCGGTGTCGGTGGTGTCCTGCTTGAAGTAGCCGGAAACGGTGAGGACGGTGTTGCCCATGCGGATTTCAGTCACGCAGTCCGGGCGGCGGGTGGTGGTCTTGCTGGGGGTGTCGGTCATAGGCGGCTCCTTTCAAATTTTTGTTGTGGACATTTAGAGGGCCATTTTCGAGGCCCGGAATGGTAGTACACAGCTCCCCTATTGAGGACGGCCCAAAAGCCCCGTGATACCGGGCTTTTCAAGGGCCTAAACCGTTACATGGCGGCCCGGTGGCGGCGCACCCGCTCACGGGTCTTGCGGCGTTCTTCCTCCTTGGCGCACTCCGGGCAGTATTTGGCCCGGTTGGATTTTGGGATGTACCAGCCACCGCACAGGACGCACTTTTTTCTTTCCCGGCGGTGGAGCAGGGCGGCGCACAGGCTTTCGTCCAGAGGCAGCACAGCCGCCCGAAACCAGCGGCAGATCAGCGAATAGGAAATGCTCTGCGGGCAGACACATTCCTCCCCATCGTCCAGCAGAAGGCAGTTCCCGCCGTCATAGTTGCAGCAGTCATGCACCAATCGCCGGACGGCCCGGTACTGCGGATAGGTCAGCCGGACGGCGTTATCGGTCATGCTCGTCCCTCCGCTGGCTGGGCGCACCGTGAAGCACCTGGTCGATGTTCCGCTTGACGGTCAGCAGCTCGTCCGCCTCCCGCTTACGCTCCTGATACTCATTGTACCCGGCGTTCTTCTCGGACATCAGGGCCTCGATCTCCGCCGTCAGCTCCTTGACGGTGGGCAGCTTGGTGATGCCGTTGGCCTTGAAGAAACGAATGGTGGCCTCGGAGAGGAGAAGATCACCTTCATGCTCCTGCCGGTAGGCGGCGCGGGCCTTGGGCGTTTTCTGTGCGGCGAGGCCATCCCGGACTGCTTTGGTGTTCCGGTAGATGATGATCTGCCGCCGCAGCTCCTTTTTTTCTTTCAAGGCCAATTCCTTCGGCTTCAAGCTGGCGGCGCTGTCACGCACAGCGGCAAAGGCGGCGGACACGGCGGCGTCCAACTCCTCCGGCGAGGAAAAGCCATACTCGGTATAGACGTTGACCGAGTTTGCTATCTGCTTCAGGTTGAACACGGACGCCCATTGCTGGTAGCCGATGCCCTTGCCCTCGGCTTTCTTGGCCTCAATGTCCACCATGCGCTGGACGCCCTGGGGCTGGCGAAGCTGCTCCCGGATGCTGGGCTTGGCTCCCAGGCTGGGACGGGCGGCGTTGCGTTCCAGAGCGGCACCGACGGCGGCGCGGTCGAAATCGTCCCCCAGCTTCCGGGCGGTGATGGGCTTGGCCCGGTCGGGGGTGAGGTAGGACAACCGGCCCCGGCTCTCCTTGACGGTGATGCCCCGCTGTAACAGCCGCTGGGCAAAGTCCTCGAAGCTGACGGCCAGGTTGAGGACGGCCCGGATCTCCCGGCGCAGCTTCTCCTTGTCCGTTTCAAACTTGGTGGGCGGCTTACCCTGGGCGGCGGCTTCGGTGTCCAGAGCAAGCTGCCCTTTCTTCTGCGCCCAATACTCCCGTTCGGTGACACGGTTTTTGCTCCCGCCCAGCAAGTCGATTTGGTACAGCCCCGCCCCCTGGCACAGCTCCATGACCTCGGCCCGGAAGTGGCGCATGGCTGCGGCGGTGCAGCGGTGCTTGGCTCCGGCCTGGGTGTCGCTGGCTCTGTCCATGTACGGTTTGCGCTCCACCTCGGCCACCCGCAGGGAGTTGATAACGATATGGACATGGATGTTGCCGCTGTGGTTGTGACCGTCCGGGTGGGTGCAGACCAGGGCCTGGTGTCCGGGGAACTGCTCGGCACAGAACCGCTCCCCCAGCGCCTGGGCCTTGTCCATTGTCAGGCCGTGGTCGGGGCCGTCCCTGGGGTCAAAGGACAGGATGTAGTGATGGCTTTTCACGTCCTCCCTCTGCTGGTTTTTTCCATAGCGGAGATTGGCCCGCATACAGGCTACGGCGAAGTCCTCCTCGCCGCAATTCAAAGAAGAAATGCGGTAGTCCTGACGGGGGACAAGCCGCCCGTTCTCGTCCAGGATGGGCTTGCCGGTGAACTCGTCATGCTCAAAGGTGAGGTACTGCTCCGCCACGCCGTAGTCGGCATTTTTAGAGCTTAAATGTTTCAGTGTTGCCAATGGCTTCACCTACCTCTCGAAGCACCTGGAACTTGAGGGCAGCGAGGT
>CALYTB010000191.1 GCA_945486035.1 uncultured Clostridia bacterium | reverse complement strand
AACCGGGGGATTGCCACGACCAGTCTGCGGACTGGTCTCGCAATGACAGGTAATCGGGGCACGGCCCGACGAACACCAATTTATCGCTCTTTCCTTCTCCCCCGCTGCCTGTTTACAGGTGCTCCAGATACCCTGCCACGTCGAAGGGACGCAGGAGCTCGTCCTTCCTTAAATACAGCGGGTGATGGGGGTGGCCCTTCTTGCTGATGGGCCCCGCGCAGAACCACCGGGCGCCGTATTCCTCCCCGGCGGCCAGCATATCCCGCAGACACCGGGGCAAATAATCCCGCTTCTCAATAATGGCCCCCCAGGCGGCCCACACGGCAGGCTCCCGGGACAGGCTCAGCACATAGCGGAAGGCCTCCAGATTTTCCCGGTGCAGGGCCTCGTTGCACCGCCGCTCCATATCGTCCGGCGAGGTTGCCCGCTGGGCGTAGACATTGAACATGAGGAAGCTGTCATAACCATTGCCCAGGGCAATCCGCTCCACGGATTTGAGGGTGTTGTCCAGGGCATCCGGCCGGGCTGTGGAGGGGTTGATGCCGATGCAGATTAAGGGCCGCTCCCCCCGGGTGCCCAGGATGTACCGGTATTCCGAGTAGAAGTTGGGAGCGTAGAGCCATTTTGCAATGTCGTACTCCGCCGAAGGGGTGTTGGCCGCGGCCAGGGCCCGGCGGAAAGTCACCAGCTCCAGCGCTTCGGTGGGGCCGCTGGGTATATGTGCCATCAGCTTCCCTCCACGCTGGGAAACCAGCAGCTCTGGGACGGGTCGTGGAAATCACAGCTCTGGGGGTCCCGCCCGGTCTGCAGGCACCACCCGGCAAAGGCCGTGTCCAGGAAGGGGTATACCCCGTCCATCTGGGTATTGACGGACACGGTCTCCCCGTTTTCCATGTGCAGCTCCACAATCACATTGCCTCCCGTGACGATGTACAGCTGCTGGCCCCGGATATCCCGGTAGAAATAGGTACGGCTCTTCCTGCCCAGGGAGGAAACCAGAAAGCTCTCC
This sequence comes from uncultured Clostridia bacterium, assembly GCA_945486035.1. Lineage (GTDB taxonomy): Bacteria > Bacillota > Clostridia > Oscillospirales > Oscillospiraceae > Faecousia. The sequence goes on along the minus strand of CALYTB010000191.1, from coordinate 3,121 downwards.
CCGTCATAGAAGATGCCGTAGCTCAGGTAATAGAAGGCCATTCCCGCGCCCATGAGCAGCACCGCCGCGCCCGGAACGCGCAGATTCTCGCCGAAAATCAGGGCGGCCACACCCAGCACCATCAGAATCACCCCGAAGGCGCCGTAGCGCTTGCTGGCCCGGACCGCCAGCCCGGACCGATGCTGGGCCCTGCTGCGAAACAGCTTCGTAAAGAGTTTGTCCACCGCGAAACACAGCCCGAACACCACCGCCGCCACCAGCAGAATAAAAACAACGCTCATGTTGCTTCTCCCTCTCTGTATTTCTCTGTCGAAGGTAAATTGTTGTTTGTAAAGATATGCTGTCATTGCGAGGAGCGCAGCGACGTGGCAATCCCCCGGTTAGAGGGGGAATGTTCCGAAAAGCACCCGAAAGGATGGGCGTTTCCGCGATTTTTGGTGATAATCGATACCTGGTTCCTTTCAACCGGGGGATTGCCACGCCAGTGTGCGCACTGGCTCGCAATGACAGCATTTTTTCAAACAACAATTTACCGCTCCATCCGCATGTTTCAAAAACTGTCCGCTGTCAACCGCTACGCCCATAGCACCGTATCCACGGGGATGTCGAATTCCTCGGTTTCCAGTTCCGGCAGCATCTGAAAATCATAGCAAAGCGCGACGGTGGGGTGCTCCGGCTCCCGGGCGAGGAATTTATCATAGAACCCTCCGCCGTAGCCGATCCGGTGTCCCTGACGGTCAAAGGCCAGCCCGGGCATCAGCACCAGCGCATGTACGTCCTCCGCCACCGGGCCGTCCTCAATGGGCTCCGGAATACCGCTGTAGCCCTTGGCCACCTTTGTAAGGTCCGTCAGATAGATGAAGCGCATTTCCTCCCCATAGACCTTGGGCACAGCCACCCGCTTTCCCTCCCGCAGGGCCCGCTCCAGCATGGGCACGGTGCGCACCTCCTGGTTGTAGGGAAGATACCCGTAGACGGTGTCCGCCTGCCGGTAGGCCGGGCTCCGGGCCAGCAGTTCCCCCAGCTGTGCGCTGCGCTCCTCAATTTCCTCCGGGGTCATGGCCCGTTTTTTGGCCCGGATGGCAGCTCTTAATTCCTTTTTATTCATGGGGCTCCTCCTTCTCCTTCACCGGCCGGAACATCCGAAACCACAGGAAAATGGCAATCTGCCCCGGTATGCCCAGCAAAAACAGCTTCCACACGTTCCATCCGAAGAACAGCAGTAGCGACATATAGATGCTCAAAAGGCTTCCCCACATAATGATGGAAATCAGCGACTGATTCCACCGGAAGTCATGCCAGGCAGAGCGCAGGCTCAGCACCACGATGGCATTGGCGGGGATGGCGTAGAAGAAGGCCACCCAGCTCTTGGGAATGCCCAGGGAGGACACCACCACAAAGATCAGCAGCGCCACAAACCATACCAGGGTGGTGCACAGCCGCAGGATAATGCCCTTGTCCGCCTTGCGCTTGAGGGCCTTCTCCGACACCTGAACCATGGCCTTTTCCAGGGTGCCAGGGTTCTCGGGCAGGGCGTTGGGGTCCACCAGCAGGTCGTTCACCGTCACGCCGAACTGCTCCGCCAGCTGTACCAGGGTCACCACATCCGGGACGGACTCCCCCCGCTCCCATTTGGACACAGCCTTGTCGGAATAATTCAGTTTCTCCGCCAGTCCCGCCTGGGTCAGGCGGGAGCGCTTGCGGTAGGCAGCGATATTCGCGCCGATTTGGTATTTCAGGTTTTCGCCGTCCATAGTTCCCCTCCAGATGGTAGTCCCTCTATTCTATCAAAGAACCCGGCGCATTTCAATCCTGATTTGTGAACAATCCCACCCAAAGAACCACAACCAGGCCGTACGGTAAATTAGTATTTGAAAGGGAGCACTGCAAATTACCTGTCATTGCGAACCAGTGCGCACACTGGTGTGGCAATCCCCCGGTTAGTGGGGAAATGTACCGAATAGCACCCAAAAATGGGAACTCCTGCGATTTTTGGAGGTAATCGTTACCTGGTTCCATTCAACCGGGGGATTGCCACGACCAGTCTGCGGACTGGTCTCGCAATGACAGAAAACCTGGAGACAGAGCGACAAACACCAATTTGTCGCCCTGTTCTCCCTCATTTTATCTCATAGCTTTTCTCTCTTATCTGTAAAAACGCCCTCTCCCGGTTTGGGAGAGGGCGTAAAGCTTATACCGCGTGGCCTTTGCGCTTGATGGTGTCCACCACCTGGTCCACGTATTTCTCGCACACTTCCTTGCTCTCGGCCTCCACCATGACCCGGATTACGGGCTCGGTGCCGGACTCCCGGACCAGGATCCGGCCGGTGTCGCCCAGCAGCTGCGTGACCTCCGCCACGGCGGCCTGGACATCGGGGTCCTCCCGGGCGGTCTTCTTGTCCGCCACCCGGATGTTCTTCAGCACCTGGGGATAGAAGGTGAAGCCCTCACACAGCTGGCTCAGGGTCTTCTTCCCCGCCAGCATCGCCTCCATCACCTTCAGGCTGGTGAGAATGCCGTCGCCGGTGGAGGCGTGCTTGGAGAAGATGATGTGGCCGCTCTGCTCGCCGCCCAGGCGGCAGGAGTTCATCATCATATACTCATACACATACTTGTCGCCCACGGCGGTTTTGGCGTAGTCGATGCCCAACTCGTCGAAGGCCTTGTACAGGCCAAAATTGCTCATCACGGTGGTGACCACGGTGTTGCCCGGCAGCAACCCCTTCTCCTTCATGTACTTGCCGCAGAAGTAGAGGATGTGGTCGCCGGTGACAATGCTTCCCTTTTCGTCCACGCACAGGCACCGATCCGCATCGCCGTCGTAGGCGAAGCCCACGTCCAGCCCCTTCTCCAGCACGAAGCGCTGCAGGGCCTCGATGTGGGTGGAGCCCACACCGTTGTTGATGTTGAAGCCGTCGGGCTCCGCGCCCATAACGTAGGTCTTGGCGCCCAGAGCGTCGAACACGGACTTGGCGATGTTCCAGGAGCTGCCGTTGGCGCAGTCCAAGCCCACCTTAATCCCCTTGAAGGAGTAGATGCCCAGGGAGATCAGGTAGCCGATGTACCGGTTCCGGCCGGAAACATAGTCCACGGTGCGGCCGATCTGATCCCGCTTGGCCAG
>CALYTB010000190.1 GCA_945486035.1 uncultured Clostridia bacterium | reverse complement strand
CAATTGTCAATTGTCAATTGTCAATTCGGCGAAGCCGCTAAACAACAATTTATCTTACAATCAGTATAATCCCGGGAAGGGGGGATGTCAAGGATGGGGAAGAAGGGAAAAGCGCGCCGCGAAAGCGGCGCGCTTTGAAAGAGGGTTATGCCTCCCGGATGCCGAAGAGGGGGCGGGCGACCCGCTTATACAGGAGCATGGTCAGCAGGGAGACCACGCTGCCCTTTACCAGATTCAGGGGGGCGACACACAGCATCACGAAGGTGGATACTCCGTTGACACTGCTGTGGATGGCGGTACCCATGCCGATGATGGCTTCCAGCGGGATGCCGTAGAGCTGGGCGAATTTGGGCAGCAGGTACACGGCGTTGAAGGCGGAGCCAAACACGGTCATGGACAGGGTACCCAGAATCAGGCCAATGAGGGCGCTGTGGCGGCTCTTGTTCGCATGGTAGAAAATCACTGCGGGCAGCACCAGACTGCAGCCCACCACAAAGTTGGCGAAATCGCCCACAAAAGCGGTGGTGGTTCCCTTAATCAGCAGCTTGAGGAGAATCTTGACCCCCTCGCAGGCTACGGTGGCGCTGGGCCCCAGGTAGAAGCCGCACAGAAGCACGGGAAGCTCGGAAAAGTCCAGCTTGTAGAATTCCGGTGCCAGGAATACCAGCGGGAAGTCCAGCACATGCAGCACCACCGCGATGGCGGAGCAAATCGCGATGATGCAGATTCTCCGGGTGGGGGTCACCTTGCGCTTCTGCGGCAGGCCGCGCTCCACCAGACGGGACAGCACCGCCAGCGCTGCCACAATGAGCGCACAGACCAGGACGAAGCTGCCGTTTTCCAGCAGCTGCTGCCAAAGTTTTGCCATTTCTCTATCCTCCAAGCTACAAAAATACGCCCTGAGCATGGACTCAGGGCGTGAAAACACAAATACAAAAAGGCGCATCTGCATATCTTCTTCCATCCAGACTGTACTGTCGGTACCGGAATCACACCGGTTCTGCGCGTAAGCGCTCGCGGACTTTACCGCCGGTGGGGAATTTCACCCCGCCCTGAAGATATTGTTCAGTTCTGCCCCAAGGATAGCACAGCGTAACGTGCTTGTCAAGAAGGAAAAGCTGTGTTAAGATCAAAGAAAAGAGAACCGGGACAAGAACGACGAATTGGTGTTTGAAGATTTCAAACGCAATTCGTTCTTACTGTAGGGGAGCCATTCATGGCTCCCGTGGGGCAGTACGTTTTCGCCGAAATGCTGGGGATATCGGAACATTTCACCGCCGGGAGTGGTGCTCCGCGCAGCGAATCAGAATTACAATGATTGCCAGTGGCAATCATTCCATAATTCAAATGAATGGCTCCCCTACAGTGTTATTCCGACATTATTAACAACTGAACTGCAAACACCAATTTAACGTTCAGCCCTGTGGTTATTGGGTGGGGGCGGCGGAGGAGGCGGTGGTTGGGGTTGTGGTCGGCGCGGTGGTCGGGGCCGTGGTGGGGGTGGTGGAGAGGGTTTCCGGCAGCTTGAAGCCGTGGATTTTCCCCATGGCCGCGGTGTCCGTAATGTCCCCTCCGATGACCTTGTTCTTATAGACCAGGAGCGTGGCGTAGACGGGCTCGGTGGCGCCGGGGTAGTTGTTGATTTTGTAGACGAAGCGCATGACATTTTTTCCGGCGTAGGGGGTCAGATCGTACCCCTGGCTCTGCTGGAGGGCGTTGTAGCGGCGGTAAACCTCGCTGGACTCCTTGGGAATCCGCACCTGACTGCTTTCGGCGGGGGAGGTGGTGACATCCCAGCCAAAATCCTTCAGAAACTGTACCCGTCCGTCGTTGGTGGCCACGGTCTGCACGGCCAGGGTTTGCTCCGATTCTCCGCCGAACAGAAGAATCAGCGCTGTGATTACCGCGGCCACGGCCAGCAGGATCAGCATGATTTTCTTAAAATCGACCTTCGCGGTCATAACCATCATAGAATATCCCTCCCAAATGACATTGACACCACATGTGTATGTCCCGGGGCGGAGGGATAGAACGGAGGAACCAATGGAACGTTTGGACAAATTCCTGAGCGCCGGCGGGGCCGGCACCCGGTCCCAGGTGAAGGAGCTGCTGAAAGCGGGCCGGGTCAGTGTGGACGGCTTGCCGGAACGGGACCCGGGGCGCAAGATTGACCCGCAAAAAAACACCGTCTGCCTGGACGGAGAAATCCTGGGAGGCAGACGGCGGGTGGTGCTGATGTTACACAAGCCCGCGGGCTACGTCACCGCCACGGAGGATGCCCGGGAACGGACGGTGATGGAGCTGCTGCCGCCGGAATACCGTCATCTGGATGTAAAGCCTGTGGGCCGGCTGGACAAGGAAACGGAGGGGCTGCTGCTGTTTACCAATGACGGACAGCTGCTCCACCGGCTCATCAGCCCCCGGCAGGAGGTGCCCAAGGTCTACTATGCCCGCCACGAGGGCTGGGCATCCCGGGAGGATGTGGAGGCCTTCGCCCAGGGCTTACAGCTGCGGGACGGGACAAGGTGCCTTCCCGCCTTGCTGGAGCCTCTGGGCCCCGGGGAGAGCCGGATCACGGTGCGGGAAGGAAAATATCACCAGGTGCGGCGGATGATGGCCTCACGGGGGATGACCGTTCTGTATCTTCAACGCCAAAAGGAGGGCGGCCTGGAGCTGGCGGAGCTTCCTCTGGGAAAGACCAGAGAGCTGTCCGAGGCGGAAATCCAGACTCTGGAGCGGGAGTAGGTGGGCATTTCGCCGGGGCTCCCATAGAATGCCGGGGAAGTCAATTGGAATTATACATAAAAAATCACATACTTTTTGCAGTAAAATGTCAAAAGGTACTTGCAATATGCGCAAAAGCTGTGTATAATAACAATGCTGTTTTGTGAAATGCGCATTTATGCATAATTCTAAGGAGGGACACCCCTATGTCCAACAGTGTTTTTCAGAGCGTGATTGTTCAGCTTAAGGATATCTCTGATCGCACCTTCGGCGTGATGGATACGGAAGGATGCGTGGTTTCCTGCACCGACATGTCCATGCTGGGCGAGCGCTGGCCCGACGCGGCGCTGAAGGTGAGCAATTCCTCGGACGGAATGCTGACCTACAACCAGAAATGCTTCAAGGCCATTCTGGGCAGTTCCAACTATTTTGAGTACGCGGTGTTCTGCACCGGCGATGACCAGGCTGCCCGGGATTTCTGCGCCATGGCCTTTATCGCCCTGAACAACGCCAAAACCTACTACGAGGAGAAGCACGATCGGGGCACCTTTGTCAAGAACATCATCATGGACAATATCCTTCCCGGCGACATCTATATCCGGGCCAAGGAGCTCCACTTCTCCACCGATGCCCCCCGGGCGGTGTTCCTGATCCGGCAGGTGGGCCATGGGGATGTGTCCACCGTGGATGTGCTGGCGGGGATGTTCCCGGATAAGCTCCAGGATTTTGTCCTGAGCATCAATGAGATGGACATCGCCGTGGTCAAGCAGATCAGCGGCTCCACCACCAGCGAGGATCTGGAGCGTCTGGCTGCCTCCATGGAGGAGACCTTGAAAAACGAGCTGCGGATCAAGACCGTCATCGGCATCGGCACCGTGGCGGATCATCTGCGGGAGCTGGCGGATTCCTATAAGGAAGCGCAGACCGCCATCGAGGTGGGCAAAGTATTCGACACCGAGAAGAGCATCATGCACTATGAGAATCTGGGCATCGGACGGCTGATCTACCAGCTGCCCACCACGCTGTGCGAGATCTTCCTCAGCGAGGTGTTCAAGAAGAACTCCATTGATTCTCTGGATCAGGAGACCTTGTTCACCATCAACAAATTCTTCGAGAACAATCTGAACGTTTCCGAAACCTCCCGGAAGCTCTTCGTCCACCGCAATACCCTGGTGTACCGGCTGGAGAAGATCAAGAAGCTCACCGGACTGGATCTGCGGCAGTTTGACCACGCCATTGTGTTCAAGGTGGCCCTGATGGTCCGCAAATACCTCAGCTCCCGGGAGAGCCGTTGACAGAACGAAAAATTATGAGGCCGCGCCCATGGGCGCGGCCTCTTGGTTGTTTATTGGAGGGAAGATAAATTGTTGTTTACAGTTTTTAAACGCACTTCGTCCTTGCTGTAGGG
>CALYTB010000189.1 GCA_945486035.1 uncultured Clostridia bacterium | reverse complement strand
GGGCGGCCTTCATCACCTCGCCCAGGGCATTCTGCCCCTTGCGCAGGGTCTCCAGAGAGCAGCCTGTCAGCAGCGGCTTCAAATGGGCCAGCCGCTCCCGAACCATTTTCGCGGATAATTGCATAAAACGTCCTTTCCCCCCAGCTATCAGATAAATTGGTGTTTGCAGGTCTGTTTTGAGAACGTTGTAGAAACACTGTAGGGGAGGCATTCATGCCTCCCGGCGGTGAAACGTCCCGATATTCCGGGCGTTTCGGCGAAAACGTACTGCGCCACGGGAGCCATGAATGGCTCCCCTACAGTAAGGACGAAGTGCTTTTGGAATGTTCAAACAACAATTTACCGGTCCGCCTGCGGCAGATTCCTTTGATATAGACAGGATTATACCACATCTCCCGCCTTCTGGCAATCTACCCTTTCCGATTCTCTCTCCCAAAAGGAGAATCCCGGGGTAGAGCGGCGGCGGTGCCTCTATTCCTCCCGGAATACGGGGCTTTCCAGCGCAAATATATCCCCAAACCGGATTCTCATTTCCCGATCCAGCTCCAGCCACTGCCCCTGGGCGCTGACGGCAGTAAGAATCCCCCGGCTCGTCACATATTCGCCTCCGGCCTTCCGCTCATCCTCCCGGAACCAGGTGACTTCCACCCGGGGTCTCTCCTCCCGGTGCTGGGCAAGCAGCGTGTACTTCCGGTCCAGCGCCGCCAGGGCATCCTCCGCCAGCTCCCGCCGCCCGGAGGTAAGCCGCGCCTCCTCCCGGATGGCCGCATCATAGCCCACCAACGCCGCAAAAGGCGAAAACTGTGCCGCCCTGTCATACTGGCTCATCCGCTTCCGCGTTTTCGACACCGGATGGGGCAAATATAAAATGTCCTCATACCGGGACGGTTTTCTCTTCATAAAGCACCCGCTTCCCCATAACGGCGATAAATTGTTGTTTGTCGAGATGTTTTGGAAATCCTGGAATTACTCTGTAGGGGAGCCATTCATGGCTCCCGTAGAGCAGTACGTTTTTGCCGAAGTGCAGAGTAATATCGGAAGATTTCACTGCCGGGAGTGGTGCTCCGCGCAGCGAATCAGAATTACAATGATTGCCAGTGGCAATCATTCCATAATTCAAATGAATGGCTCCCCTACAGTAGGATTTAGGCGTTTTTGATCATTCTGAAATGATACCAAAATTGTCAACTGTCAATTGTCAATTCGGCGAAGCCGCTAAACAACAATTTATCTTTCCCCGTCTCGCATCACGCCTTGTGTCCGCCGATTTGGCCGTTACGATCCCGGGCGGTGGCACCTTCCTCCAGGTTCATACCCTTGAGCAGGGCGTTTTTCCCGTATTTTTTCTGAATGGTCAGGATCGCCCTCTGGCGGCGCTTTTCCCGCTCCAGCGCCTCGGTATCCTCCCGCCCCTCGTCAAACAGGCTCATCTGGCCTTCCTCCGGGGGAAGCTCATTTTCCGGAATCACCCGGCAGGCTGTCACATTCAGCCGCCGCACCAATAGATTCGGATTCGCCACCCGGTCAAACAGCGCCATCATCGCCTCCACGATCCGGCTGGTGGAGGCGGTGGGCCTGCCCAGATTCACGCTGCCGTGGCCGTGCTTGGGAATCTTCCGCCCGTAGCCGTCGGTGGTGACCTCCCCGTGGTAGGCCTCCGCCCGTGCGTGGTCCGTCAGATTCTCGATGTCATAGCCCACGGTCAGCACAATCTGATCCGTCAGCAGCCCCTTGTCCACCAGATCCAGCACCAGGGCATCCGTCATCTCCCGGGTCACCAGCTTGGCCTTCTCAAAATCGTAGGGGTGCTGCAGCACCTGGCCGGAGCTGATGGAATTGGTTTCGGGCCGGTAGGCCTTGATGTCCGCCATGGTGCAGCTTTCCCAGCCCCAGGCGTGGTCAATCAGCAGCTCCGCGTTGATGCCGAAGAGTTTGTATAATAAATCCTCATTGCGCAGGGAGCACCGGGCCACGTCCCCCATGGTGAAAATCCCATGGCGCTCCAGCTTCCGGGCGTAGCCCCGGCCCACCCGCCAGAAGTCCGTGATGGGCCGGTGATCCCACAGCTGCTGCCGGTAGCCCAGCTCGTCAAGCTCCGCGATCCGCACCCCGTTTTTGTCCGCGGGAAGGTGCTTGGCCACAATGTCCATGGCCACCTTGCACAGGTAGAGGTTGGTGCCGATCCCGGCGGTGGCGGTGATCCCGGTGCGCTCCAGCACATCCAGAATCATCTTCATAGCCAGCTCCCGGGCGGTGAGCCCATAGAGCTTCAGGTAGTTGGTGGCGTCGATGAATACCTCGTCGATGGAGTACACATGGATGTCCTCGGGGGCAATGTATTTGAGGTACACCTGGTAGATGGCAGTGCTGGTCTCCATATACAGCGCCATCTGGGGCGGGGCCACCAGGTAATCCACCTCCAGCTCCGGATGCCGCTGGAGGGTGGGCAGATCCACGGATTTCCCCGTGAATTCCTTCCCCGGGGCCGAAAGCTTTCGGATGGCGTTGACCTCCTTCACCCTCTGAACCACCTCAAACAGCCGGGGTCTGCCCGGAATCCCGAAGCTCTTCAGGGAGGGGGACACCGCCAGGCAGATGGTTTTTTCCGTCCGGCTCTCGTCCGCCACCACCAGGTTGGTGGTCATGGGGTCCTTCCCCCGGAGGATGCACTCCACGGAGGCGTAGAAGGATTTGAGATCAATGGCAATAAAGCTCGGCGCTTTCACTTCCCCGCCTCCATTCTAAAACAGTTGTTCTAATGATAGCATAGATATTCCTTCCCGTAAAGCGTTTTTCCCTGGAAATTTTCGTCAACCTTCACAGTTCCCCAAGGGCTCCTCCGGTGAAATCCGTCAAAACCGCTTGACTTTTCGCAGATCCTTTGCTATAGTGATGATGAGTGATGGAGTAGAATGTATTGGTGGCATTCTGCTCCTTTTTTATCTACCCCAAGGAGGTGTTTCCCAAGTTGAACAAGCTCCATCAGCAGCTGCTGGATTCTCCGGTCATCGCCGCCGTGAAGGACGACGTGGGGCTCCGGGGAGCTCTGGCCTCCGAGTGCCAGGTGATCTTCCTGCTCTACGGCTCCATTGTGAATATTGAGGAGCTGGTGCAGCAGATTCATCGGGCCGGGAAAACCTGCTTTGTCCATATCGACCTGATGGACGGCTTCAGCAACCGGGAGGCCGCCGTGGACGGTCTGGTGCGCATCTGCCATCCCGACGGCGTCATTTCCACCCGGATGCCCCAGGTACGCCGGGCCCAGCAGCTGGGGCTGGTGGGCATTCTGCGGGCCTTCCTGCTGGATTCCATGTCCGTGGCCACATTGCTGCAGCAGCTGGAAAGCAGCCGCCCGGACTATGTGGAGGTGCTCCCCGGAATTCTTCCCACCGTTATCCGGGAAATCACCGCCAAAACCACCATCCCCCTCATTGCGGGAGGCTTAATCCGCGGCAAGCAGGATGTCATCCAGGCTCTCCAGGCCGGTGTCACCGCCGTCTCCTCCTCCAGCCCCCAGGTATGGCGGCTGTAGGATTCCGCATTACAGAAAGATAAATTGTTGTTTAGCTAAGAAATGCTGTCATTGCGAGCCAGTGCGCACACTGGCGTGGCAATCCCCCGGTTGAATGGAACCAGGTAACGATTACCACCAAAAAAGTGAATTTCCCGTACTTGTGGGTACTTGTCGCAACATTGTACGTCTAACCGGGGGATTGCCACGCCAGCGTGCGCGCTGGCTCGCAATGACAGCAAAATCGTATAAACAACAATTTACACCGGAAGCGTATTGGGTTTATCAGCATTCAATGAATGATCGGAGGCAATATTATGGAAACAAGACCCTACATTCCCTGGGACATGATTAACAGCTTTATGGTTGACGTGTTCAAAGTCTACGGCGTGCCCGAGGAGGACGCCCGGATCTGCGCGGACGTGCTGCTGGAATCCGACCGCCGGGGCATCGAGAGCCACGGCTGCAACCGGTTCAAGCCCATCTACTTAGACCGCATCAAAAACGGCACCCTGCTGCCCGTGACCAAGATCGACATTCTGAAGGAAACCCCCACCACCGTGGTCATGGATGCCAATAACGGCATGGGCATGGTGGCCAGCTACCACATGATGGAAAAGCTCATTGAGAAGGCCAAGGTCTACGGCATGGCCGGCGGCGCCATCATGAACTCCACCCACTACGGCATCGCGGGCTACTGGACCACCATGGCCGAGAAGGCCGGTATGATCGGCATCTCCGGCACCAACGCCCGTCCCTCCGT
>CALYTB010000188.1 GCA_945486035.1 uncultured Clostridia bacterium | reverse complement strand
CGGCGAAAACGTACTGCCCCACGGGAGCCATGAATGGCTCCCCTACAGCAAGGACAAAGTGCGTTTAAAAACTGTAAACACCAATTCTTCTGTTTGCCGAGGAAACGCGACACGCACATTCTTTATTCCTCCGGGGTGACAATCAGGCTGTCGGCCATGGTAAACACGTTTTCCGTCCCCCGGTAGGCGCACCACTGGGGCATTTTCTCATGCCGTATGGCCACAATGCGGAACGCTCCAATACTCCTGTGTACAGAAAACGCCACGTCCAGCTTCTCAATCTCCCGCGCTCCCGGGCCCTCGGGCAGCTCCCGAATTTCCAGCAGCTCCAGATGCTCCCGATCCGGCCCCACGTACAGCTCCACAGACCGGGGGTACACAATGCCGCTTCGGTGATGGCTGAGAAATCCCATGGATACCGACCCAATCCGCTCCGGCGTGTCCAGGGTGCAGGTCACCTCCAGATTCTGAAGGCTTCCCCGCCAGGCTCCGTCCAGATAGTCCAGGCTTCCCCGCCGCTGTGCCAGCAGATCCCCCATTCCGTTCCCCCGGAATACCGGGCGGCCATCCAGCGCCGTGGGACTTTCCAGGGTCAGCTTCTTCAGGGAAAACCGGTATTCCCCCCGGCTCACATCGCTTTGCCGTCCGTCCGGGGCAAACAGCCTGGCCAGGACCACGCAGTCCCGGGCCAATTCCAGCGGCCCCGTATACACCGGGGAACGCTCATCCGGCACGCCTCCGTCAAGGGTATAGCGGATTTCCCCCGGCTCCCGGGCGAAAATGGTCACTTTCCCCACGGTCCCCCGGGAAAACACGCTGTCCCCCGGCGAAAACTCCGGTGCCGGGGCGGGAATCTTCCCTCTTGGTACGGAAAAGGTGTTGGGAGTCCACACCTCCGGCTTTTCGGGGCATTCCGGGCGGAAGACATCCTGCGCATCCTGCTTTTTTCCCAGTCTCAGGAAGATTTCTCCCCCCTCCGGCTGGATTTCCACGCCGTCCGTGCCCGAACGGAGGATCACGCCCCGTTCCGCCGCAAAGGAATACGAAAAGCCCTCATGCTCCATGGAAATCACATGCTCCCGCTGCCGGGTGAACACCGGCAGCGTATCCATCACCAGTCCGAAGGGCCCGCAGATACGGATTCCCTCCGGCTCCATGGTGATGCGTACCCGCTGCTCCCCGGTGTCCAGCTCCGCCTGCGCTCCCAGCTTTCCCAGGCTTTTATAGGCGATTCTTCCCTCAGGCTCCCTTCCCCGGGCATCCCGAAGACGAATCCAGGGCCGCTTTCCCGGCTGCTGCCACAGCTGGGGATACAGCACCGGCAGGGCATCCGAATTGCTCTTGGTCCCCTTCATAGATTTCTCCAGATACCGGGAAGGGTAATCTTCGTCATAGACGAACAGATCCCGGATGCGCAGGTGTCCCCCTTCCCCCAGCAGTCCCACCCGGTAATTGGCACAGGCGTACCACTGGCAGGAAAGCCCCCGCTGTCCGTCCCAGTCCCGGCTGGCCTGGAAGCTCATGGGCGGCGAAACCCGGAAGCGCTCCCGGAACCACCGGGCGGTGTCCGACAGGGTTTCCACCCGGATTTTCCCTTCCAGGCAGAGCCTTTTCAGCTCCTCCAGCTGAGGCCCAAGTCCCGGGCGGATGTTTTCCCAGAGGAAGTTGTTCTCCTGGCCCACCTGGGCATAGCCAAGGCCAATGGCATCCTCCTCCGTCAGGCATCGGAAAAACCACCGAATCCACGTTTCGTCCCGTCCCGCAAGCCAGGAGGGCTCCAGGGTGTAAACCCCCGCCAGTCCCTCCCGGACCTCCGCCTCAAAATTGTAAATCGGGTCCGGCCCCAGCAGCCGGAACACGGGAGCGTTTATCTGGTTTTCGGCATGCTGGGCAGGGATGTTTTCATTCTTCCGGCTGGGATAATAGGCCCCGTTGGGATAGCCGCCCCACAGCGTGAAGCCGTCCACCCCGATCTGATCCCGGCAGATGGCAAAGCCCGCCACGCCGTATTCCCTGGCGGCATAGTCCATGGTCACGCTGTCCAGCACCCAGGAGCCGATGCTCTTGGGATAGAAGCCGAACAAAGCGTGGAAATCCGCCATATACCCGTCCACCAGCAGTCTGCGCTCCTCGGGGGTATAGCCGATGGAGTAGGCACTGTTCACCCGGTCGTCATAGCATTCTTCCCGGGCGCTGTCCCGGAAGGCAACCCCGGAGCGCTGGCAAAGCTCCCGGGTGATCTCCCACCAGGCCCCGATTTCGTCCCCCTCGTCCAGCCATTCCCGCAGCAGCGCCTGATACCTGGGCTCCATCAGCGCATCATACTTGAGGGCATAGGTTCCCGGAAAGCCGTACTGCTTTACCGTAATGATCTCCTGCCGGAGGGTTTCATAATCATCCCAAATAAACCTGCTGGGCTCCGTGTGGGACATCCGGATAAAATTGTAGATATTCACGCGGACACTCTTTCGCTCCATAATAATCCCGCCTTCTCCGTTTTGGAAACACTTCGATAAATTGTTGTTTAGCGCCCCGAAAAAAGCTGTCATTGCGAGGAGCGCAGCGACGTGGCAATCCCCCTGTTCTTCCTCCTGTCATCCCGAGCGAGCGCAGCGAGTCGAGGGATCTGGCGTGTTCGTTCACATTTCAGCTTCGTTCAGTGCGTAGATCCTTCGACTCGCTGCGCTCGCTCAGGATGACAGCTTGGGTGGAAGGATGGGGGCTGGGCAGAAAATCCGGGGGATTGCCACGCCAGTGCGCGCACTGGCTCGCAATGACAGCGTTTCTTAGATAAACAACAATTTGTCTTTCTTTTCTCCATTGTATCCTACCGTTTTTGCCTTGTCAATCGCGCAGAAATCCCGCGCCGGGGTCCGGCGCGGGAAAAATCACTGAATATCCAGCTTCACTTCCTGCCCCTCCATCCGGGCGTGGATGGAGGAAATGGGGGCTTCAAAGCTGTCAATAATGGCCTCGCTGATGGGATCTTCCAGACGGCGCTGGATGGTTCTGCGCAGATTCCGGGCGCCGTAGACCGTGGAGTAAGCCTCCTCCACCAGGCCCTGCCGGACACTCTCGTCCCAGCTTAACGCCAGCCCCCGACCGCCCAGGCTCTGCTTCAGCTCCCCAAGCATAATGTCCGCGATGCCCAGGAAATTCTCCCGGGACAGGGGATTGAAGGTGATGATCTCATCCACCCGGTTGATAAACTCCGGCCGCAGGAACTCCCGCAGAGCCTTCATGGTCTTTTCCCGAACCATGTCGCCTTCAGTACGGCCGAAGCCCAGACCGCCCACCCGGCCCTCAGAGCCTGCGTTGCTGGTCATGACAATGATGGTGTTCTCGAAATTCACCACCCTCCCCTGGGCATCGGTAATCCGCCCGTCGTCCAGCACCTGCAACAGCACGTTCAGCACGTCGGGATGGGCCTTCTCAATCTCGTCAAAGAGCACCACGCTGTAGGGCCGGCGGCGGATCTTCTCCGTCAGCTGCCCCGCCTCGTCATAGCCCACATAGCCCGGAGGGGAGCCAATCAGCTTGGAAACCGTGTGCTTCTCCATATACTCCGACATATCCAGCCGGATCAGAGAATCCACACTGTCAAACAGGTCATCGGCCAGCTGCTTTACCAGCTCCGTCTTGCCCACGCCGGTGGGTCCCACGAAGATGAAGGACACGGGCTTTTTCTTGGGGCTGATGCCCACCCGGTTGCGGCGGATGGCTTTTGCCACGGCCTCCACCGCCTCGTCCTGGCCCACAATGTGGGTTTTCAGGCGGTCAGCCAACCCCTTGATCTGCTGATACTCCTGCGCCTTGATCTTGGAGGCGGGAATTTTCGTCCACATCTCAATGATCCGGGCCAGGTTCTCCATCGTCACGGCAGGAGGCGGCAGCTGCTCCAGCGCTTCGATCTGAGGAGCCAGCTGCATGAGCTTGCTTCGCAGGGTTGCCAGCCGCTCATAATTCTGGTTCTCGGTGTCCTCGGTGAGCATCCTGAGCTCCAGCTCGTAGTCGTCCCGCTCCTTCTTCAGCTCCGCCAGCCGGGAGATTTCCTTGCACTGGAGATTCACGTCGGAGCAGGCCTCATCCAGCAGGTCGATGGCCTTGTCGGGCAGGAACCGGTCGGTGATATACCGCTCCGACAGCACCACGCACTGCCGGGCGATCTCCGGGGAGATGGACACCCCGTGGAACTCGGCATAGGCCTTGGCCACGCCCTGCATGATCTGGCTGGCCTCCTCGATGGTGGGCTCCGCCACGGTCACCGGCTGGAACCG
>CALYTB010000187.1 GCA_945486035.1 uncultured Clostridia bacterium | reverse complement strand
GCGGTGGCTCATTTCCATGACGGACATACCGGTTCCCCGGTAGTCCAGCATCTCGCTTGCGGCCTCCTGAAGAACGCTTTCGGGCAAAACCGCAGGGCCCGCGGAGAAATTATATACTCTGGACATAGTAGTCCCTCCAATTCTATAGGTTGTGGAATAAAACGGCAGAGTGCTCAATAAATTGTTGTTAGAACATTTCAAAAGCACTTCGTCCTTGCTGTAGGGGAGCCATTCGTGGCTCCGTGGCGCAGTACGTTTTCGCCGAAATGCTGGGGATATCGGAACATTTCACCGCCGGGAGCCATGAATGGCTCCCCTACAGTAGGATTTAGGCGTTTTTGATCATTCTGAAAGGATGCCAAAATTGTCAACTGTCAATTGTCAATTCGGCGAAGCCGCTAAACAATAATTTACCGATCTGAATATTTACGGGTTCAGAAACCGCGCCAGTAAGCGATAGCCGTTGGGTTCGATGATGCCGGTGGCGGCGGCTTCGGATTCGGAGTAGTGGGAAAGCTTTTTCCGGCGGCGGGTGCTGTCAAAGAGCACATAGGGAACCGGATCGCCGGTGTGGGTACGATAGCGCAGAGGATTGGGATGATCCGGGAGAATCAGCATCCGGTAGTCCTCTCCCGCTTCTTCCAGCCCCTGGCAGATGGGGGCAATCAGACGGGAGTCCAGATACTCGATGGATTCAATCTTCTCCTGCAGCAGCCCCTGGTGGGCCATTTCGTCCGGGGCCTCCACATGGACGTAGGCAAAGTCGCAGCCGTCCTTCAGCAGGGCTTGCAGAGCTGCCTGGGCCTTGCCCTCCCAGTTGGTGTCGATGGAGCCGGTGGCACCGGGAACCTGACAGACCAGCATTCCCGCGCCCAGGGCGATGCCCTTGAGCAGGTCCACGGCGGAGATCATGGCCCCCTTCAGGCCGGTTTTTTCGGTAAAATTGGGCAGACTGGGACGGGTGCCCGCACCCCAGTACCACAGGGAGTTGGCCTTGTGCTTGCCTTCCTTCGCCCGCTGAACATTCAGAGGGTGATTATTGAGGATGTCAAAGCTCTCCTCCATGAACCGGCGAAGACACGCCTCCTGGGGAAGGTAGGGCCCGATGACCCGTTCCAGGTGGTCGTGGGGCGGCTCCAGCTGGGATACCCTGCCGTGCTTCCAGATCATGATGTGGCGGTAGCTGGTGCCGGTATAGAACTGAAATTCCCCGGAGTTAAAATGCTCCCGAATGGAATCCATCAGGATATCCGCGTCGGCGGTGGAGATTTCCGAGGAGCTGTGGTCCACAATGGTTTTCTCCGGGTAGGGCTCCTCCTCCGTCAGGGTTACCAGATTGCAGCGGAACACGATATCATCCGGTTCCATCTGGACACCGACACTGAGGGCCTCCAGGGGAGATCGTCCGGTATAGTACAGCTTCGGGTCATAGCCCAGAACGGATAGGTTGGCAACATCGCTGCCGGGGGCCATGGACGGCGGAACATTCTGTACCATGCCCAGCTCCCCCATGGAGGCCAGGGCATCCATGGCCGGGGTGTTCGCCGCTTCCAGAGGGGTTTTTCCGCCCAGAGCGTCAATGGGCTCGTCAGCCATGCCGTCACCCAATACAATGACATATTTCATAGTGCTGTTCCCTTTCCAATCCTCGTCCGCGCGAAGAGGACAAGTGTGCATAATAAATATACTAGCATGATTCTCTTCAGAAAACAATATGAAATACTGCCAGAAAATGTGTTAAAATCCAGCCGCAGGGTGGGCAATTTGAGCAGTACCCGGAAGACAAAAAGAAAAACCGCCGGGTCCCGGCGGCTTAAATGGAATTCGAAGTATTGTCAGGAATGGGGTAAATTGGTGTTTGACGATTTCGTACACACTGCGTTTTTGCTGTAGGGGAGCCATTCATGGCTCCCGTGACGCAGTACGTTTTCGCCGAAACGCTCATATAATCGGTACGTTTCACCGCCGGGAGTGGTGCTCCGCGCAGCGAATCAGAATTACAATGATTGCCAGTGGCAATCATTCCATAATTAAAATGAATGGCTCCCCTACAGTGTTTTTTGACATTTCCAAAACGGACCGCCAAACACCGATTTGTCGCTTTACAGAACGTGGCCGATGAGGTACCACAGAATCAGCACGACCAGCAGCAGCGGCGCGCAGGAGATGAGGGCGGACTGGGTGATGCACAGGGCGGTGATTCCGAAGTGCTCCATGAGATATACCAGGCCGGTCAGCACCGCGGTGGTGCCCACGGCACGGGTCAGCTGGCGGCCCACCAGATTGGAGAAGAAAAAGGCGTAGATCCCGCCGAGAATGGGGTTGGCAACGGTGAGCACCAGCCCCAGCAGCAGATTCAGCACCCCCAGGGCCAGCATGACTCCCAGCACTCCAAGCAGGATCATGGGCGCGTATTCCAGAAGAACCCCGGGCATATAGGAGGCGATTCCCCACCGCACCAGCAGATGGGCCAGCATGGCGAGAATCACCGTGACAAAGCGCAGGAAGTACCAGCCCAGCACACTCTTCCCCTGGGGGAGCAGGCTGTCCAGCAGATTCACCAGAAAGGCCAGGATCAGCATGGATACCAGCTCAAAGCAGACAGAATTCAGCTCCGCGGACCGCAGGGGGAACAAAACCAGGTATTCCCCGGAGAAGGCGGTGAAGGGAAGGGGAGAGATCAAATCCTCCAGATTCCAGGGCTGGAAGGCGTAAATCGCCACGGAGACCGCATAGATGAACAGAATTCCCACGGCACTGGACAGGGCGTGGTTGGCACCCGACCGGCGGCCCAGGAGCATCCTGCCCAGGACTCCCAGAAGCAGAAAGCCCGCGGTGAACATGGCGAGAAATTTCAGTGTGGAGCCCAGATCCATCTGGGTCGGAATGTACTGCGAAAGGTCGGGCATGGGAAAGTCCATGTAGATCTTCGAGGGTATTTTCTCAAGCAGAGAGGACAGGTAGGATTGCAGCTGCATAGTATGATCCTTTCTCAGGGAAGGAAAAACCGCCGCCAAAGCTGGCGGCGGTCATTGGCAAAGGGGAAATTACTTGATCTCGGCCTCGGCGCCGGCTTCCTTCAGCTCGGCAACCAGCTTCTCGGCATCTTCCTTGGAGATGGCCTCCTTCAGGGTCTTGGGGCAGTTGTCCACCAGATCCTTGGCGTCCTTCAGGCCCAGGCCGGTAGCGGCACGGACAACCTTGATAACGCCCAGCTTGGAAGCGCCGGCGCTCTTCAGGATGACGTCGAACTCGGTCTTCTCTTCCACTTCCTCAGCGGCGGCCACAGCGGGGCCGGCCACAGCGGCGGCAGCGGCGGAAACGCCGAAGACTTCCTCCAGGGTGTGGACGAGCTCGGACAGCTCCAGGACGGTCAGTTCCTTAACCTGCTCCACCAGAGCAGTGATCTTTTCACTAGCCATTGTTAAATCCTCCTAAAATTATGTGTTGTAAAAGTTTAGCTTGCGTGGCGCGGGCAGCTCAGGCTTCCGCGGCGGGGGCACTGCCGTCCTTCTGCATCCGGATCTGATCCAGAACGAAGGCCAGGCTGGAGATGGGGGCCAGGAAGGTACCCAGGACGGAAGCCACCAGGGCATTCTTGCTGGGCAGCTCGCCGAAGGAGCTCAGCTGATCGGCGGACAGGACAGAGCCTTCCACGACACCGCCCTTGATGGACAGGGTCTTCAGCTTGTTCTTCTTGGCGAATTCGCAGACGATGCGGGCGGGGGCGATGGGGTCGCCGGTGGTGGAAGCCATGGCGGTGGTACCGTTCAGAACCTCAGAGAAATTGTAGCCTGCATTCTTGGTGGCGAAATTGGTCAGAGTGTTCTTCACGACGGTGTAATCCACGCCTGCTTCGCGGAACTGCTTACGCAGCTCGGTGTCCTGAGCGACAGTCAGACCCTTGTAATCCACGAAAACCACGGAAGTGGCCTCCTGGATCTTGTTGGTCAGGGACTCCACGACCGCCTTCTTGCTCTCAAGAACCTTTGCGTTGGGCATTTGTTTCACCTCCGAAAATAAAAATGTCTTTCTGCCAACAGACAGAAAGACACGCAGAAAATACCTATTCAGCGCACCTCGGCAGGATTTACGCCTCGCGGCACCTGCTGTCTTTGGCAACTGCAATATAATAGCAGAGAATGGGGGAAATGTCAAGGATTATTTTGCTTTTCCGGCAAGGCATTCAAGGAAGATAAATTGTTGTTTGAAAATGTGCACTTGAAAAAACGCTGTCATTGCGAGGAAGCCGTGCGACGTGGCAATCCCCCTGTTCTT
>CALYTB010000186.1 GCA_945486035.1 uncultured Clostridia bacterium | reverse complement strand
ACCGGGGGATTGCCACGACCAGTCTGCGGACTGGTCTCGCAATGACAGAAAACTTTGAGGCAAAACCGCTAAATACCAATTTGTCAATGCGCTGCGTTGCGCGTTTTTTCATCCCGAAGGGATACCGTACTTGTCAATTACATCCCTTATTGTATTTTCTCCTCAGCTGGCCGCAGGAGGCATCGATGTCGCCGCCCAGGGTCCGGCGGACGGTGGCGGGGATGCCGCCCTCTTCCAGAATCTTCTGGAACCGGGCAACCGCCGCCTTGGAGCTGGGCTTTAAGGGGCTTTCCTCCACATGGTTCAGTGGGATCAGGTTAAAGTGGGCGGGCAGGCCCTTCAGCCGCCGCAGCAGCTCCCTTGCATCCTCCTCGGAGTCGTTGACCCCATCAATCATGGCGTACTCAAAGCTGATGCGCCGGGAGGTTTCCGCGTAATACCTGCGGCAGGCCTGCAGCAGCTCCTCGCTGGGATAGGCCCTGTTCACCGGCATGATTTTGTTTCGCACCTCGTCGTTGGGGGCGTGGAGGGAGACGGACAGGGTCAGCTGCAGCTTCCGCTTTGCCAGCTCGTCAATCTTCGGCACCAGGCCGCAGGTACTCAGGCTCACGTGCCGCATGGAGATGTTCATCCCCTGGGGGCTGTTCACCAGCTCCAGAAAGCGCATCACATTGTCAAAATTGTCCAGGGGCTCCCCAATGCCCATGAGCACGATGTGGGAAACGGGCAGCCCCGAATCCACCTGGGTGAAAAGCACCTGATCCAGCATTTCCTGCGGCTCCAGCCGCCGCACCAGTCCTCCCAATGTGGAGGCGCAGAAGGCGCAGCCCATCCGGCAGCCCACCTCCGTGGAGATGCATACGGTGTTGCCGTAGTGGTAGCGCATGAGCACCGTTTCCACACAGTTCCCGTCAGAAAGCTGCCACAGGTATTTGATGGTGCCGTCCCGCTTTGATTCCTGCTTTCGCACGACTTTCGGCGGGCAGATGGGGTATTGTTCCGCCAACACCTCCCGCAGTGCCTTGGGAAGGTTCGTCATCTCGTCGTAGGAGCGCACGCCCTTGTGCAGCCAGGTGAACACCTGCTTTGCCCGAAAGGCGGGCTGGCCTAGTTCTTTCAATATGGCAGCCATTTCCGGCAAAGTCAGGGATTTCAGATTCATGGTTTCCTCCGCAGACGGCAGATGAAGAAGCCGTCGGTATCGTATTGTCCGGGAATCAGGGTCAGCATCCCGGTTTCATTCTTCGGGAAAAGATCCGGAAGCGCCAGCGGTTCTGCCCTAAATTCCGGGTGCGCTTTCAGAAACCCCTCCACAACCTCTTCGTTCTCCCGTTTCAGCACCGTACAGGTGGAGTACAGCAGCACCCCGCCGGATCGCACATATCGGGCTTGATTTTCCAGGATTTTCCGCTGCAAACCGGGAAGCGCCCGGGCTTCCTCCAGGTTTTTATACCGGATGTCCGGCTTTTTGCGGATGATGCCCAAACCGGAGCAGGGCACATCCGCGATCACACAGTCCATCTTCCCTTCCCACTGCGGCACATACGCCGCCGCATCCTGAAGCAGAGGGCGGATGTTCGTCAGGCCCAGCCGATGGGCTCCGTTGGCAATCAATTGGGTTTTGTGGGGGTGGATGTCGCAGGAGATAATTTCCCCCTTCCCCTCCATGGCTATGGAAGCGGCAAAGCTCTTGCCCCCCGGAGCGGCGCAGCAGTCCAGCACCTTTGCTCCCTCTTTGGGAAGCCGGGCACAGAGCACGCTGAGCCGGGCGGCGGGGTCCTGCACATAGTACAGTCCCTCCCGGAAGGACGGGAGCCGTTCCAGGCTTCCCATGCCCCCGATCACCAGTGCGCCCTCCATCCAGGGGTGGGGCTCCGCCTCCGCGCCCTCCGCTTCCAGCCGCCGCTTTAATTCGGCGGGAGTGATTTTCAGGGTGTTGGCCTGAACCACGGTGCGGGGGGCTTCGTTGTCCGCTTTCAGCATGGGCTCCAGGGTCCCCTTGGGCAGGGAGCCCTTGAGCAGCGCGATCAGCTCCTCGGGATGGCTGTAGCGCAGGGCGTAGGAGGTGGGTTCCTCCGGCTTTCCGCAGCGCTGGGCGGAGCGGAGCACGGCATTGACCAAAGCGGGGGCTTTAGGATTGCCCGCGTATTTCTTCGCCAGGGCCACCGATTCATTCACGGCGGCACTGGCGGGAATCTTATCCAGATCATACAGCTGGTACAGCCCCAGGTGCAGCACATCCCGCACCACCGGGTGCAGCTGGCTCAGGGGGCGGCTCAGCAGCCCTTCCAGAAAGAAGTCCAGCCGCAGCCGATTCTGCATCACCCCGTAGCAAAGCCTTGTGGCCAGAGCGGCATCCCGGGCATCCAGCCGGTTTCTGCCGATATACTCCTTCAGCACGGCGTTGGCCCAGGCCCCTTCCTTCCGGCAGGCCATCAGCGCCTGCAGCGCCGTTTCCCGTGCCCCGGTCATAGGCTCTTCAGGGGATGGCCCCGGAAATAGTCGGCGGCTGCCATCCGTTTTCCTCCCTGGGCCTGGAGGGAGCGGATTTCCACGGCCCCCTCCCCGCAGGCAACTACCAGCCCGGTCTTGGTCAGACGGAGCAGCTGTCCCGGGGTTCCGGCACCCTCCGCCAGACGGGTTTCGTGAATCTTAAAGGGGGTTCCCTCGATTTCCGCGGTGGCTATGGGCCAGGGGTGCAGGCCCCGAACCTGATTGTGCACCTGCTGAGCGGATTTCGTCCAATCGATGGGACACATGGACTTGTCCAGCATGGGCGCGTAGGTCACCTTCGCCGGGTCCTGGGGAGAAGCGGGCACCGGGCCCTTTTCCAGCCGGCCCAGGGTTTTGGCCAAAAGCCCCGCCCCCAGATGTGCCAGCCGGTCCAGCAGCTCCCCGGCGGTTTCGTTCTCCCCAATGGGGGTTGCCGCCGTGTCAATGATGTCTCCGGCATCCATTTCTTTTACCAGATACATGGCGGTGACCCCGGTCTCCTTCAGACCGTCCAGCACCGCCCACTGGTAGGGGGCGCTTCCCCGGTAGCTGGGGAGGAGACTTGCGTGAATGTTGATGCACCCGAAGGTGGGAATGTCCAGCACCTTCTGAGGAAGGAGTCTGCCGTAGGCCACCACGGCGCAGACATCGGGCTTCAATGCCCGCAGCGCCTCCACGGTTTCCTCCTCCCGGAAGTTCTCCGGCTGAAACACGGGGATTCCTGCCGTCAGGGCCACCTCCTTCACCGGCGAGGGGGCCAGCTTCATGCCCCGGCCCTTGGGCCGGTCGGGCTGGGTGTAGCAGCCCACCACGTCGAAGCCCTCCGCCAGAATCCGTTTGAAACAAGTCGCCGCAATCTCCGGCGTTCCCATAAAGACAACTCTCAACGAACCTCTCCCTTTCCCACCTTCGCGGATACATTGTTGTTTTTCGCTGGCCACTGTAGGGGGCGGTCATGACCGCCCCGCTTACCCTTAGGGATAGAGCGGTAACGTTTTCAGGTTGTACCCAACGTTTTCCGAATCGAACCTGAGCGGTGCGGTCATGACCGCACCCTACAGAAAGCGCATTTGAAACCAGCAAACAATATTTTTCCGTACTGCCGCATTCATTCCGCAGAAATCCCTTGCTTTTCCCGAAGGGATTCCATAATTGTCAATTCTCTTATTCCCCGTCGGCTTCCAGCTCTTCCTCGGTGAGGAATCGCTCCATAATTTCGGTGTAGACGATGCCGTCCAGGTGATCCAGCTCGTGGCAGAAGCACCGGGCGATCAGCTCCTCGCCCTCGGCCTCAAACCAGTTGCCGTCCCGGTCCTGGGCCCGGACCTTGGCGTAATTGGGCCGCTTCACCAGGCCGTATTTCCCCGGCACGCTGAGGCAGCCTTCCGCGCCGCACTGCTCCCCGCTGGTTTCGAGCAATGTGGGATTCACCAGTTCCAGAATCTCATCGCCGGTATCCACAATCACTACCCGGCGCAGAATCCCCACCTGGGGAGCCGCCAGACCCACACCGTTGGCCTGGGCCAGGGTTTCGGCCATGTCGTCGAGCAGCTTGTGCAGCTTCCAGTCAAATTTTTCCACCGGTCTGCACACCTTATGCAGTGCCGGGTCCTTGTCCGTCAAAATCTTCCGCATACCCATAATATATCTTCCTCTCTTTATCCATCATATCCATTCACATCCACAAACGCGGACACGCCCCGGAATTCTTTATCTCCTGCCAGCTTACCCAGCAGCCAGGCAAGCAAGGAGCGCAGCTTCTTCGTCATGGCGCAGCGGAGGGTGAGCTGATAGCGGTAATTG
>CALYTB010000185.1 GCA_945486035.1 uncultured Clostridia bacterium | reverse complement strand
CGCTACGGCGAGCCGCCCAAGGGCGTGCTGAACCTCATCGACATTGCCCTGCTCCGGGCCAAGGCAAAGGAAGCGGGCATCAAGGACATCCGCCAGAAGGCAGGGGACGTACTCTTCACCCTGCACAATCTGAATTTTGAAGCCGTGAGCAGCCTGTGCGCGGACCCCGACTACAAAACCCGGGTCACGTTCCTTGCCAACACCAAGGAGCCCACCCTTCGCCTGAAGCTTTCCTCCGGCGTGGACAGCCTGCGCCAGAGCAAGGTGTTCATCGACCGTTACAGAGCCCTTACCCTTTCCTAAGGAGGTATTCCCATGGCACAAGGCAAATTTTCCAAGCCCCGGGGCCGGTTCCAGACCCCCCGCAATACCGCCGGAGTGGATTCCGCGCTTACCGGAGATTCCTTTGACCTCTGGGATTCCTTCCCGGAGGAGGAACCCGGCCCGGCAGAGCCCCTCAATGAGGAACCCCTCTTCCCTTCCGAAGCATCCGGCATGCCCCCCCTCTCCCGGCCCAAAGCCCCGCTGCTGCCGGAGGAGGAGGCTATGGATCACGCCTTTACAGAGGTCACCGGCGCCAACCGGGACGAACCGGATCCCCCCGACAGCTTTTTCCTCCGCAATCGGAAAATCCTGCTGGTAAGTGTATGCGCCTTCGCCTTGGTGGTGATCCTGGGGATCATCGGCTTTGTGGCCATCAGCAGCGCCGCGGACCCCTATAACGGGAAAATCCTGAACAATGTGCTCATCGGGGACATTCCCGTGGGCGGTCTGACCCGCTCCCAGGCAGAAGCCGCCGTCCGCAAGGCCACGGAGGGCACCTTCACCGTTCAGGATATGGTGGTGCAGCTGGCGGATTCCACATTGTGCTTCTCCCCCGCCGATACCAAGGCGAAACTGGATGTCACCGCCGTTGTCAAGGCGGCCTACCAGTACGGCCGCACCGGCACCCAGGCAGAGCGCCAGGCGGCTTACCAGGCCTCCCTCACCGGCAACCACACCGTTGCCATGCTCCCGTATCTGCAGTTGGATCAGGAGTTTATCCAGCGGACACTCCGGGAGTTCGCGGCGGGCATCGGCAGCACCTATACCCCCGCCAGCTACCGCCTGGAGGGGGAGCGGCCCGACCTGCAGCACATCGACCCCGATGCCCCCGGCCAGACACTGTACATCACCCTGGGCACTCCGGGGCTGGGTCTGGATGTGGACAAGCTTTACAACGACATTCTGGATGCCTACAGCTTTAACCGCTTCCTGGTGGAGCGCCGCAATCTGTCCCCCTCCGTCACCCCGGAGCCCCCGGACCTGCAGGCGATTTATGACGAATGCTGCGTGGAGCCTGTCAGCGCCACCATGAATTTCCAGACCTACGAGCCCATTCCCGGCTCCTACGGCTATGGCTTCGACCTGGAGCAGGCCCGGCAGAAGGTGGACCAGGCGGATTTTGGACAGACCGTTTCCATCCCCTTGCACTATATCGAGCCGGAAACCCAGGCGGACGAGCTTCTGTTCCGGGATGTGCTGGGTTCCTGTGAAACCCCCCACGGCGCCAACGAAAAGCGGACCACCAACCTGCGCCTGGTCTGCCAGATTCTCAACGGAGTGGTCATCAACCCCGGGGAGGAATTTTCCTACAACGGTGCCGTAGGCGAGAGAACCACGGAGCGGGGCTTCCAGGCTGCCCCCGCCTATTCCGGCACCGAGCTGGTAAATTCCGTAGGCGGAGGTGTCTGCCAGGGCTCCTCCACCCTGTATTACTGCGCCCTGCTGGCGGATATGGAAATCACCGAGCGGATCAACCACGGCTTCCCCTCCAGCTATATTGACATGGGCATGGATGCCACCGTCAACTGGGGCGGCCCGGACCTGAAATTCCGCAACAACGGCAATTATCCCGTCAAAATTGAGGCGGAGGTTTCCGACGGTTATATGCGTATGCGCCTGCTGGGCACCGAGGAGCGGGACTACTATGTGAAGATGGAGTATGAAATCGTCCGTTATATCACCCCGGAGGTTGTCTACCGGGACTATGGCCCGGACAGCGGCTACAAAGACGGCAAGGTGCTTGACCACGGCTGCACGGGGTATCTTGTCCGCACCTACAAGTGCAAGTATTCTCTGAAGACCAACGAGCTGATCTCCCGGGAATTCGAGGCACTGTCCTCCTACATGACCAAAGACAAGATCGTCGTGAGAATCGTGGACAACACCCCCACCGAACCGTCAGCCCCCACCGAACCCGGGCAGCCCACGGAACCCGAAAAGCCCACGGAACCCGAAAAGCCCACCGAACCTGAAAAGCCCACCGAACCCGAAAAGCCCACCGAACCCGAAAAGCCCACCGATCCCCCCGCTTCCCCGGAGCCGGAGAAACCCACCGATCCCCCCTCCGGTGGCGGTGACTCCGGCGAAGGTTCCGGCGGCGACTCCGAATAAACAATCCCCCACGGGTCCAAACCCGTGGGGGATTCTGATAAAATCGGTCAACAAAGCGGCAAATCGGTGTTTGTAGGGTTATTTTGGGAACGTCAAAAAAACACTGTAGGGGAGCCATTTATGGCTCCCGGCGGTGAAATGTTTCGTTTTTACTCCGCGTTTCGGCGAGAACGTACCGCATACCCGGGAGGCATGAATGCCTCCCCTACAGTAAAAACGCAGTGCGTACGCAAATCTTCAAACACCAATTTATCTGGCAGCTGAGGAATTCCGATAACCACCTTTGCTTTCAACCCAATCCGGTCACTTCCCCCGGATGTCCAGGTGGTAGTCAATCTCTCCGGCGGCGGTGTTTTCAATCTCGATGCGGTAAACCAGATCGATCATCCCCCCATCGGGGACAATGTCAAAATACACCCGGGTGGGCTTCACGGCCAGCATCAGCGCCCCGAAGTCCGTCTGATACAGCGATTCATGGACTTCCCCCTCCTGGAATACCATCTGGGAGTGGAGCCTTCCGGTGCGGCTGAGGGTCACCTTTCCCGGCTCCACCCGGAAGGTGGTGGTCACCCCCTCCAGGCCGGTAAGGGCGCTCTCCTGGTAGGAGATATCCCAGCCCCCCTCCCGGAAATCCATAGTACCCTCGGTCACCAGCTCAATGACCTCGGGCTCTTGATCCTCGTAGCGCTGGCGTCCCCGGATGGAGAGCAGAATATCCCGGCTCATGCTTCCTCCTCCAGCGCCAGCTCCAGCAGCGCGTCGATGAGCTCCGGGTAGGGAATCCCGCTGGCGGCAAACAGCTTGGGGTACATGGAAATGGAGGTAAAGCCCGGAATGGTGTTGATCTCATTGAAGACCACCCGGTTGTCCTCATAGGTCACGAAGAAATCCACCCGGCTCAGGCCCCTGCAGCCGATGGCCCTGTACACCTTCACCGCGGTTTCCCGGACAGTCTCCTGCACCTCCTCGGGGATTCTGGCTGGAACATAGGCCACGGAGGTATCCGTAATATACTTGGCATCGTAGTCATAGAATTCCGCGCCGGAGTCAATCTCCCCGCAGACGGATGCCACGGGGCTTTCGTTGCCCATCACCGCCACCTCGATTTCCCGGCCATGGATGAACTCCTCCACCAGGATTTTCTCGTCATAGGCGGAAGCCTCCAGCAGCGCCTGCCGCAGCGCCTCCCGGTCGGCGGCCTTGGAGACCCCCACCGAAGATCCGGTGCCCGCGGGCTTGACAAACATGGGGTAGGCAAACCGCTCCTCCAGCGCTGCGAGCTTCCGCTCCATGTGGGATTCCAGCTCGCCCCGGCGCACCAGCATCCAGTCCGCCTGGTCAATTCCCGCCTGATCCGCCACCAGCTTGGTCAGAGTCTTGTCCATGGCCACCGCCGAAGCAGCCACCTGGGGCCCCACGAAGGGGATTCCCGCCAGCCGGAGCAGGCCCTGGACGGTGCCGTCCTCGCCGTTCTCCCCGTGAAGCACCGGGAACACCACGTCAATGCGCTCACGCACCACACAGTCGCCCTCAAAGCTCAGCAGCCCCTGGCCCCGTACCGGGGAGATGGCCGCCCGCCGGTTTCCGGGGAAGGTCCTCCACTCCCCGCTGGGCAGCAGGGAATAGTCCTTGCCCGTGTAGAGAATCCAGTCCCCGTCCTTGGTAATGCCCACCGGGAACACATTGTACTTGCTCTTGTCAATATTGTTGAGCACGGACTCCGCGGACCGCAGAGAAACCTCATGCTCCGGGCTCACCCCGCCGAACAGAATACATACACTGAGTTTTTTCATACTTCACGCCTCATACTTTTCATTTTGCTAACACCGGAATCGTTCCGGATTACATGCTTCCCGCGATAAATTGTTGTTTAGCGGCTTCGCCGAATTGACAATTGACAATTGACAGT
>CALYTB010000184.1 GCA_945486035.1 uncultured Clostridia bacterium | reverse complement strand
ATTGCCACGCCAGTGTGCGCACTGGCTCGCAATGACAGCATTTCTTAGCTAAACACCAATTTATCGTCTTTCGGGGTTTTCGAGAAAGGAGCATACACAATTGAACGACCCGATTATTACGGTCCGGGGGCTGAACCTGTGGTACGGTCAGACCCAGGCGCTGAAAGAGATCAGCATCGATATTCCCGAAAAGAGCATTACCGCCCTCATCGGACCCTCCGGCTGCGGCAAGTCCACGTTTCTGAAAACGCTGAACCGGATGAACGACCTGGTTGCCGGGGTACGCATCAGCGGAGAGGTTTGCTACCGGGGAGAGGACATTTTCCGGGCGGAGGTCAATAACCTGCGCAAGGAGGTGGGCATGGTGTTCCAGAAGCCCAATCCGTTCCCCATGAGCATCTACGACAACATTGCCTACGGCCCCCGGACTCACGGCATCCGAAACAAGGCCAGGCTGGACGAAATCGTGGAGCAGGCCCTCCGGGGCGCTGCCATCTGGGACGAGGTCAAGGACCGCCTGAAAAAGAATGCCCTGGGCCTCTCCGGCGGCCAGCAGCAGCGGCTGTGCATTGCCCGGGCTCTGGCGGTGGAGCCGAAGGTGCTACTGATGGACGAGCCCACCTCCGCCCTGGACCCCATCTCCACCTCCCGGATTGAGGACCTGGCCATGGAACTGAAAGCGAGATACACCATCGTCATTGTCACCCACAATATGCAGCAGGCCGTCCGGATTTCCGATCAGACCGCCTTCTTCCTGCTGGGCGAGCTGGTGGAGTACGGAAACACGGAGGAAATGTTCTCCCAGCCCCGGGACAAGCGTACCGAGGATTACATCACGGGAAGATTTGGTTAACGGAGGTTTGTCTATGCGGGACATTTATCAGGAGCAACTGAAAAACTTACATCAGGAATTGATGAAAATGGGGGCCGCCTGCGAGGAGATCATTGACCTGGCTGCCCGGTCCCTGACGGATTATGACCGGGAGCTGGAGGAAAAGACGGCCCAGGTGGGCGCTTCCATCGACGAAAGCGAGCGCACCATCGAAACCATCTGCCTGAAGCTGCTGCTGCGCCAGCAGCCGGTGGCGGGTGACCTGCGGCAGATCAGCGCCGCCATGAAGATGATTACCGATATGGAGCGCATCGGTGACCAGGCGGAGGACATTGTGGACCTGGTGCCCAAAATGAAGCAGGGCGCCGGGGAAAACGATTCCCGGATCCGGCAGATGGCCAAGGCTGCGCAATACATGGTCACTGAGGCCGTGAATGCCTACGTCAGCCAGGATCTGGAGCTGGCCAGAGCGGTGATGGACTATGACGATGTGGTGGACAACTACTTCAATCAGATCAAAGACGATATCCTGAGCTTTATTGCCGCGAACCCCCATGAGGGAGAATACGCTCTGGATCTTTTGATGATCGACAAGTATTTCGAGCGCATCGGCGACCACTGCACCAACATCGCCGAGTGGGTGGAGTTCTCCGTTACCGGCATCCACCGGGATTGTCAATAGGAGACCTCTAAAAACTGCTTTTTGGTGTTTTGGACGAGAGATTTTGTTCCAGCAAAAGTTTTGGAAAGTCCGGAATACTTGGTGTGTTGCGGACTTTTCGAAACGTATTGTTGGGACAAAAGATCCGCCCAAAACCCAAAAGGGTAGTTTTTAGAGCAGCCCAATAGACCGGGGCGCTATTTCCTTTCCCGGGGGCGGTAAAACAGCTCCCGGGTTCCGGCGGCGAGGAGCAGAACGCCGAAAAACTTTTGCAGCAGAGCGGTATCCACATGGAGCAGGGAAAACAGGGCGGCGCTGAGGCATCCGGCGCAGACCGCGGGGAGAATTTTCCGGAAGGGAACGCCCTCCCGGCGGCGCAGCAGGGTGGCGAGGATGGCTCCCGGGAGAAAGAACAGAAGATTGATGCTCCTGGCCTGGCGGGGGTCCATACCCCGGACCAGGGTCAGCCACAGAATCAGCAGGCTTCCGCCGCCGGTGCCCAGGCCGGAGAGAAAGCCCAGCACCGAAGAAACCCCCAGGGAAATCAGAAAGCCTGCCATAGATACCGAATCCCTCCCCACAGAATCAATACCCCCAACCCTCTGTGCAGCCAGCGGGTTGGGATTTTTTTGCCCCAGAGCCCCGCCAGGCTTCCGCCCAGGGCGCTGCCCAGCAGATAGGGCAGGGAATCGCCCCAGGCAATCTCCCGGGTAAACAGCAGCGACACCACACAGACAGGGGCGATGATGGCCACGGAGGAGGGGAAAATCTCCTCCTCTTCCAGGGCCGTGAAGGCGGTGAGCATGGGTACCAGCAGCATCCCACCCCCGGCCCCCAGCAAGCCGTTGACGGCTCCGGCGCAGGCACCCGCCAGAAGCATGCCCATCAGAAGCATTTTGCGCATAAAAAAGCACCTCCCGGGAAAGCTTTCCACGGGAGGCGCTGTTTATTCGGATCAGGCAAGGGTCATGCTCAGGGGCAGGTACTTGGTTTCGCCGGGGACCACGGTCCAGGCCTCCAGGAGGGCATCGTACCAGGTCTGCATATCCGCGTTTTTCAGATTGTTTGCAATCATGGAATCCCGGTAGGTCAGCGCGCTTTCCCCACAGTAGTACATCACATGGTAGCCGTACTCGGTCTCCACAATGCCGGTATCGCCAACCTTGCGGCTATTGTCCACGGCCCAGTTCTTGAAGGAAGCGACATAGTTGGAGGCGGGGGAGATGTCCTCGTACAGGCCGCCGGATTCGGCGGAGGCTGTGTCGTCGGTCTTCTCCGTGGCCAGGGCGGCGAAGCTGTCCTCGGTGCGGTCACCGGACTCCCACTGGGCCAGGATGTCTTCGGCCTGGGTCTTGGCGGCGGCCTTCTCCTCGTCGGAGTAGGTGGTGACACCGTTTTCATCGGTGGTGCCGCCCTCGAAGGCCACCAGAATGTGGCGGACGTTGTCCAGGGGCTCCAGGTTGTCATTGCGGCCGGTATACCACACGATGTAGTAGCCCGTGGTGCTGGTCACCTCGGCGCCGCTGTCGTCAGTGGAGACGGAGGTTCTGGGAATGGCGGTCAGGTCGCCCTCCTTCCGGTTTCCGGCCAGCCAGGCGGCCACGTCGGAATCGATGGAGGTGTAGAGCTTGTCCGTATAGCTGCTGCTGGTAACGGGGGTTTCGGTGCCCTGGTTGATGGACAGGGCGGCGATGGCATCGTCCAGAGCCTCCAGGGAGGTGATGGTCTCGGCATCGGTCAGGGTCTTCACAGCGGCCTCCGCGGCGGCGGAAGCGGCGGCCTTCTCCTCGTCGGAGTAGACGGTGGTGCCGTTTTCATCGGTGGTGCCGCCCTCCAGGAACTTGGAGACGGACATGTAGTAGGAATTGTAGGTGAAGGAGCTGTAGCTGTCGAAGCTGTCCTTCTCGGCCTCCCGCAGAGCGGCATCGTCATAGGTCAGGGACTCGGCGTGGGCGTTGTAGTAGGAGCTGGCCAGCGCGGAGCGGCGGCAGTATTCCCGGTAGGATTCCTCGGTGGAGCCCTTGCCGTACATGGCCTGCAGATAGCTGTCCACATCGGAGAAACCGTAGATCTGGGCGTAGAGGCGCATGTTACTGATGGTGTTTTCTATGCTGGCCTCCTCGGTTTCGCTGAGGGTGTAGCCCGCATCCTCGGCGGCGGTGCTGAGGGCGTAGATGCTGCGGACGTTGTCCTGGGCCATGCCCAGCAGGAAGTCGGCCCAGGTCTCCCCGGTTTCGGGATTATAGACCTGGCTGTCCAGGGCGGCGGAGGGGTCCATCATGAACTGAAGATAGCTGGAGTTCTGGGAGTAGTAGTTGCGGACATAGTCCACAAAGTAGTAGGACATCTGTGCGCTGCTGACGGTTTCGTCACCCACGGTCATGGCAACGGACTTCCGCTCCCGGATGCCGCTGTTGGAGATGGACTGGGTGATGCCCACAGTCAGGGCAACCACCACCATCACGACCAGAACGACGACGAAGGCAGCGGTATACAGTTTCAGTTTCTTCGATTCCTTCTGCTCGGCCACCTGACGCTCGGTGAGCTTGGAGCCGTCCTGAGAATTGCGAAGCTTTTTCTTGCTGGATGCGCTCATGTGATCATTTCCTCTCGTTTGTCCTAAATGGTCCCGCTTGCAAACCATTCAGGATGCAAACAGACTAAGGTATTATACCTGAAAAGATCCCGGGTTTCAAGAGGGAAAGATACGGAAAACCGGGAAAACAAAAAAAGTTTACGATTTTTTCCGGCAAGCCGGCGGGAAAGGAGCACCACCGCACTGCCGGAGTATGGGAGATATGGTGGTAAATTGTTGTTTAGCGGCTTCGCCGAATTGACAATTGACAATTGACAGTTG
>CALYTB010000183.1 GCA_945486035.1 uncultured Clostridia bacterium | reverse complement strand
GAGAAGAAATTCACCCATACGCTCTGGGAAATGTGTACCGAGTGCATCGTGGTGTTTCCCGACGGCGTGGGGGTGCTGCCCTGGATGCTCTGCGGCACCAATTCCATCGGCGAGGCCACGGCGGAAAAGATGAAGGAATTCCGGCTGGTGGTCTGGGGCATGCACGGCATCTACGGTGCTGGGAAAACCATGGACGAAACCTTTGGCCTAATTGAGACTGTAGAGAAAGCTGCCCAAATCTATATGCTCACTGCCCACCTACCCCGAATCAACACCATCCGAGATGACCAGATGGTGGAGCTTGCCGAATACTTCGGTGTCAGCTACCGCAAGGATTTTTTGAACCTTTGATTCTTTAAATTGACCATATAGAGAAGCGTAAAAGCCGGAGGAACCATTGATACATAGAGACACAGTTGGAATTCCACTGACGTGTTTCAGAAAGCCTTGGATGAGGAGAAAACCGTAAACCGAGGAACTGTTCCGCAGAGTTTTGTTCGGGACGGCGTTGGACGAGGGACGTTAAGAGGACCCATGCGGGCTGCGGCGATCCGGGGAAGGGGATTGCTTCCGGAAAAACACCAGTTCCTTTGTCATGGTGTTTGCTGAGATTTTACCGTAGGGGCGGCTATCAGCCGCCCACTTTGCTTTCGTCATTGACAGCACCCCGTTCTATCGAAAACGCCCAAAAGTAAGAACCTTTCGGGCGGCTAATAGCCGCCCCTACGGTAGTAACGTAAGGTGTTTGAGAAGAGCGAACAACTGTTTTTCAGCTTGTTTTATTCTGCTGCCAGTTTATCATATTTTTTGCCAAAAGCAACTTGGTTGGGGCTCGACTGGGGGGAAGAAGGAGGGATCTCCATGCGGGAGGGGAGGCTCTCGGAACCGGAGTGGAGCGTATATTGACAGGCACGCCCAAAAACGCTATAATACTCCCCCAAAAATGAAGTGGTTTCGGAGGCAACGGGTTATGTATGCTTGCCTGACATTGGGAAAGAAAACAGACCGTATGATGCGGCCTGCAAAAAACGGAGGATTCCGGGAATGGAATCCTCCGTTTTTTTGGAAAAAGCCGGGGAAAAAGGCCCGTGGAAAGCCGCAAGGGGTAGTTTCCTGGCTGTATGGTGTGCGGTTAGGTTTCCGGGGGGAGGAAGTTTTCGAAAATGGGAATCCAGTCCTCCCGGGTGGCTTCGGCGAACTGCTGGGGCGTGCGAAGGGTCCAGCTGACACCCTGGATGCCCCAGAGGCGGCGGCAGAGGAAATTGCTCAGGGTTTTCCGGGTGGCGTAGTCATAGGCGATGAAATCCGGCCGGGTGCGGAAGTTCAGCAGATTGTAGGTCAGTGCGAATTTGAGAAGCCAGGGCAGCGGGCTGGTGCCCTTGAGGTAATTGTCGGACAGCTGTCCGCGGATGATGTCCGGGCGGTGCTTACGGAGCCAGTCGATGCACCGGGGGTCGAAGGACTCCATGCACCAGGGGCCGGAATAGCCCTCCATGGCGGCTACGGCGGTTTCACAAAGGGCTTCGTAATTGTCCCCATCGGCCTTCAGCTCGATGATCAGGGGCGCCTTCCCGGCAAAAAGCTCCAGGACTTGGGGAAACAGGGGGATCACTTCCTCCGTCCCTTCCAGCGTGTAATCCGTAAGCTGGGCGGAGGAAAGCGATTCCACCTTGCCGGGCTTGCCGGTGGTGCGCTCCAGGTTGGAGTCGTGGATTACCGCGAGGCCTCCGTCCGTCAGTAGGTGCAGATCCAGCTCGATGCCGAAGCCTGCTTCCAGAGCCGCCCGGAAGGCGGCCATGCTGTTTTCCGGCACGCCGGGCGTATGGAGCCCCCGGTGGGCATACTTCCAGCGGCGAAGCTCGGGAAGTCCCGGGTGACCGGTTCTGCCCCGGAGGGACAGAAGGTAAAGCAAAAGCAGAACAATCAGAATTGCAATGACTACAATCATGGCTTAATCCTCCACATCATAGGTTTCCAGCCCCTTCTTCACTTCCACCCGGTTGTCCCCGTGGAGGACAAAGCCCATGGTGACGAAGGAGGTAAATACGAAGATTGCGGCATAGGGGAAGAGGGCCTTATAGTCCACATGGTTCATGAGCCAGCCTGCCACAATGGGGGTCATGATCTGGGCGGACATGGAGAAGGTATAGTATAGACCGGTGAACTTGCCCACCTCGCTGCCCTTGCACATCTCCACCACCATGGGCAGACTGTTGACATTGATGGCTGCCCAGGCAATGCCCACCAGCACAAAGAGGACATACAGAATCGGACTGAAGGCGCTGCTTACCAGAGTGTAGGCGAAGGCGGCGAAGAAGCTGCAGCTGAGCAGCAGGGTGCCGAAGCGTATGGTTTTCCGCCGGCCGATGCGGCTGGCCACGCTGCCCACGGGGATGTAGCTGACGATGGCCCCCGCTGTGGCGATGGTGAGGCAGGTGTTGGCCTGGCCCAGGCTCATATTCCAGGTATTCTGGGCGTAGACCGAGAACCAGGTGGTGACACCGTTGTAGCCGATGAACCACAGGGCGATGGAGCACAGAAGGAAGCTGAGGCTGCTTTTTACATCCTTGGGGAGCACCTCGCCGTTTTCCGTGGCCTGGGTCAGGTTGTCCTCGGGGTGGGCCTGCTCATAGCGCTGCTGCTGGGCCACCAGCCTGGGCTCGTTGACAAACACCATGACAATGGCAAGAGCCGCCAGCATGATGCCGCCTACGATGGCAAACAGGGGAAGATAGCTGATGTAGTGGTCGCTCTTGGTTTTGTACAGGAAGGTTGTGACCAGCAGATAGAGGATGCCGCCCACGGCGCCCATCAGGTTGATGATGGCGTTGGCCTTGGACCGCAGGGGCTTGGGGGTGACATCGGGCATCAGGGCCACGGCGGGGCTGCGGTAGGTACCCATGGCAATGAGCAGCAGACCCAGCACGGCCACAAAGGCCGCCAGCTTTCCGGGGGCGGGGGAGGCGTGGAAGCTGTCCGCCAGCAGGGGGAGCCCGATCATCAGCACCACGGCGCTGAGGGTGCCAACCAGAATGAAGGGACGGCGGCGGCCCAGACGGGATTTGCACCGGTCGGAGATTCCGCCGAACAGCGGCAGCAGGAACAGCGCCAGCACATTGTCCGCCGACATAATGGCGCCGGAGAGGGTTTCGTTCATGTGGAAGGTGTTGGTGAGGATCAGCGGGATCAGGTTGTCGTACATCTGCCAGAAAGCGCAGATGGACAAAAACGCGAAACCGATCAGGATGGTGCGCTTGTTGTTCAGTTTCATCAGATTCCTCCGTTCATAAGTGTTCGGTATTGAAAGTGGAAAACTGTTGTTCGCCTACGGCCAATGCGTTACGGACTCTGGGCAGTTGTCCAACATCCTTAGGGCCCCTCGACCGGTATTGCTCAGATAAATTGGTGGGTAGGTGTTTTCGGTCAGTCCCAGTCGGTGAGGAGGACTTGTTGGAACTCGAACCAATCCCGGGTCAGGTCCAGCACCATGTCCCAGGCACCCTCCTCCAGGAAGCGGTGGGAGGCTCCCGGAATGATGACCAGACGGGAATCCTCGTTGAGGGCGCGGAAGCCCCGGATGTTTTCCTGGGAGATGAAATCGTCCTTCTCCCCGTGAAGGATCAGCATGGGAACGGGCTGGGGGGCGAATACGGAATTCTCCTCCAGCTCCCGGTAGAATTGGTAGGTGACGGTGAGGGGGCGGGTATAGTGAATGGGGTAGGCATCCATGGAGCGGAGGGTTTCCCGGGAGATACCCAGCATGGAAAGCAGGGTGGTGTGCATCCGTACCGAGGGCGTCTGCACCACCAGCCGCAATTTGCCGGGCAGCTCCATCAGCTGCGGAAGGGCCGCAAGCGTGACATAGGCACCGAAGCCGGTGGCGAAAACGCACAGATCCTCCACCTGAGGAAACAGTGTTTTCCCCTGTCGGGCCACGGCCGTCAGGGTACGGATGCAGTTGTCCAGGGTGAAAAAGCCGGTATCCAGAGGGCTTTCCCCATGGCAGGGAAAATCAAAACGGAGGCTGGCGGAGGAAAACAGCACCATTTCTTCCGCCAGGGAGACCTGAATGGGGTCGGCCATGCTGCCGCAGAAGCCGTGGACCCCCAGGACCAGGCGCTGAATGTCCCCGGAGTCCGGGGCGGACACAATGCATGGAATCTGGAGTTCCCCTTCGGAAAGGATAAATCGTTTTTCCATAGTGTTCCTCGTTTCTGTTCATCGGCGGGAATGCCGTGGGATTGCGCCGTTTTTGACTATTGTAGCCCTTTGAGACGCACATTGCAAGAGATTTTGTAAAATATGCATATCGGCTTTTGTCAGCAAACCAACAAATTGGTGTTTAGGCTATCGGCTTTAGTAAGCATACCACAAGATATAGATCA